>CALWRY010000037.1 GCA_944384065.1 uncultured Enterocloster sp.
AGACAGGAACCGCTGCGTCTACCGCATCCTGCGCGCCCTTTAAGAACTCGCTGTTTACAACAGCGTCCATATCCTCCATCGCGCCCTTGGCAGGATATGCAGGTGCGATATTGGCAAGGTAATCATTGAGCACCTCGGGAGTAATCACATACTGGATCAAGTTCTTTACAGCCTCTACCTTTTCCGGTCCATTGTCAACTGCAACAAAGCAGTGGGACTGAAGCGTAGACTGTCCGGTTCCGCTTCCTCCGGATAACGGCATAGCGGTCGCTGCAAAATTCTCCACCTCGGGATTAATGGACTTAGCGCCGTTATATCCCCAGGTATTATCGTAGTACATGGCCAGCTGTCCAAGAGCAAACAGATTTCTCAGATCCTTGGGCTTGCAGTTCTGAGGATTGTATCCCAGATCATCCAACTGCTTAAGCATATTCATTGCATCAAGGAATCCCTGGTTATCTACGTTGAACTGATTGTTCTCATCAAATATCGTACCGCCGAAGTTCTGAGCAAAGGACTGGATCGCGGATCCAATCACAATAACAGAAGCCGTAGGCTGTCCAAAGGGATATACCTGATTGCCATCCGCTGTCTTAAGCTCAGCCAGCTTAGGAGCAATCTCCAGCAGCTCGTCGTAGGTAGTCGGCGGAGAGTTGGGATCAAGCCCGGCCTTCTCAAAAAGTTCCTTATTATAGAACAGTACAAAGGGCGATACATACAGCGGCGCGCCGTATACGGTTCCATCTACTGAATGTGCCTCCAGAATGTTGGGATAATAGTCATTCAGGAAGTCCTCGTCCAAAATCTGATCCATGGGAGCCGCAAGCCCGGCATCTACCAGAGACGGGATCCAAATCATCTCGCTGAAAATACAGTCAACCATATCTCCGCCGCCAGCCATGTTAATAACCTGGTTCAGCATCTCGCCATAGGGAGCTGTCACCCATTCGATGGTTACATTGGGATACTTCTCTTCAAATCCTGTTTTTACGCCTTCCCAGAAGGTATCATATCCTGCCTCCAGAAGCGCATAATTCGCGATTTTGATTGTCACCTGCTCCCCAGATGCAGCCTCATCTCCAGAATCGGAAGCCTCCGCTGCCGCTGCCGTATCCCCGCTGCCTCCCGCCGCCGCCGTTGTCTCCTGGCCTCCGCCGGAACAAGCAGTGCTCAGGGCCGTAACAGCGGCCAGTGTAAGTGCCAACGCTCTTTTTTTCATAAAAAATCCTTCCTTTCTTGAAAAAATATAATTTCTAGCACAGGAAACCCGTGCAGGATTTCAAAAGGTCATGAAGTCAAAGCTCAGCTGTCCATCCATTTTGCGAAACAAGAAGCCGGTTCAAAAGTCAACTGTATGTACACAAATTGCGTTTTTATACACACGTATGTACATTTGCCAAAACATCAGAGGGTGTTACCCCTCAGATGCTGTGCTCTCTCTTTCAATCAGCTCGGTGTCAAAATCTCTGTCCTCCGGTTTTCCCCCGCCTATCATCTCGTTTAACATATCCAGAGCTGCAGCTGCAATCTCCGGCTGGTTCATGCGCACAGTGGAGAGCTTCGGAGAACAAAACCGGCTGATGCTGGAGTCGTTAAATCCGATAATGCGCACATCCTGCGGCACCAAAAGCCCTTCCTCCATCACTGCCCCCATGGTCACACAGGCGATGGTATCGTCCCTTCCGAAAAAGCCGTCCACCTTGTCTCCCCGGCGGAGCCGTCTCTTGACAGCGGCGACCAGTTCCTCCTGGTTCCTGCAGCCCTGAATCGCGCTGCCCGCGTCCACAAAAAAGCCTCCTGCCTTCATCTCATCCATAAACCCTGCAAACCGCAGGTCATCTGCCGTGCTGAAGTGTCCCTTCTGGCTGACCCGGTCCACGTATACCACGTTCCGGCAGCCTTTTTCAATCAGGTGCCGGACCGCCATCCTGGCCCCTCTGTAAAGGCCGGTTCCCAGGACAGCTACATGGTCCGATGAGGTCTGATGCAGCAGCCGCCGGAACATCACAACGGGTATCCCTGCCTGTGTAAACTTATCCACGTACTCCTCCGGAAATGTAGCGGAGCTTAAGATAATCCCATCGTACTGACGGCTGATGACCTGAGCCACGAACTCCGGCGTATTCCGGTTGGCGCACAGGGAAATCAGATATCCTGACTTGTATGCGTACTTGTCCATCTCGCTGACCAGGTTGCTGAAATATTCATTCGTAATGTTGTCCGCGATAAAGAGGATCTGGTTGCTGCGCTTCCCCTTGAGGGCTCTGGCAATATTGTTGGGCCGGTAGTTCAGCCTGCGTATGGCCTCCTCCACTCTCTGGCGCTTGTCCTTGGCCACATACCGGTTGTTGTTAATCACATAGGATACGATGGTCTCGCTGACCTGCGCCATCCTGGCCACATCCGCCCGGGTCACCCGCTCTCTGCTCTCCTTCATCCTCATCCCTCGCTATATACACTCGTATGTACTAGATAAATAGTATAACAAAATCCGAGATTTGTCAATAGGCTTTTGTGCGTTTTTTGATTTTTTTACAGCTCAATCACAGGAATTTCCAGCAGGCTGCACATCTGGATCAGTTCATCCGCCACATCCGCCCATACAAGGCTGTAGTGATGGGGAATCCCCTCTTCAATGATTCTCTCAATCACTTCCCGCACCGGCCGCCTTACCTTTACGTTTGCCATAATGCCCCTGGTATAGCGGTCCATGTCCACAGCCTCTCCTCGCATCAGGAACAGTTTATATTTCCCGTCAATGTTGCAGAACCGGGCGATGGTCACCGCACCTGGCTTTAAAGCGCCCCAGAAAGCCGTCCCCTGCCCCGCCAGCGGATGGTTGCGCATTAGCAGCGGATATTTGGGATTAGCCAGGGAGGGAGCCGCGTTCCCGCAGTGCCAGAAGGTCATCACGTTCTCTTTCTCATCGATGTTGATCATATCTGTGATAAAGGTGGGAAGGCCGGTCATATAGTGCTCCGCTATCTGGGCCAGCTCCGCGTCTACGTCCCCCTCGCAGCCAATACAGACGCCGTCGTCCGCCAGCCGTCCCAAAACCGCGCAGGGCGTCGTGTGGAGATTTCCCATCTCCGGCCAACACTTGATGGCGCCAAAATCATAGCCCTGGTTCTTCATCGCTTCCTTTAAGGCCAGATACAGCTTGGAATGATTTTCCAGATGTCCCTCCGGCAGCGTGTCCATGTTGTAGGACGCTTCCATCTTCTCCATATCCGCCTTCCACACATTCTCAGGAAGGGCCTCCATGGCGTCAAATACCACCTTCAGGTCCGTCTCCTCAATCTTTACGCCAAATGTCCTTCGAATCAGTCCCTCGTCAAAGGCGCAGTTATAAAATGCGGTGGGGCGGTAACCTAAAAGTCCCAGGTTGGTATGGCGCATGGCCTTGACCGCATGGTAAGCGGCGACAAGGCTCTTTACCTTGGAGGCTGCCCTCTCATCCTCCTTGCTTCCGTATACCGTGTGGTAGGAGGCCCCCAAACGGCGCAGGGCCGCCGCATTCATGGTCATAGAGCAGAGGGCGTTGGCATAGAGCCTCTCGTCCTTCTCAAAGGGAACCTCATAGGGCGCCCAGAGGATAATCGGCAGGTGCAGCATCTCCGTCAGATATGCCGCCGCGTCGTCCCCGGTGAAAGCCCCGTAAACCATAACCATCACATCCACAGAAGCTTCCTTGAACTCCTTAACAATGGCCTCCAGGGCATCCTTCGTGCACCCAATCTGGCTGGCCCTCACTACATGCGCCTGGGGAAGGTTCTCCTCAAGCCATGCGCTGTACTCCTTATTCCTCTTCTCGGGAAGCTCTTTGGGCCAGCGGCCGGAATAGGTGGTGACAAATCCCAGATTCAGCTTTGTTTCTTTTCCGCTCATAAGCAGACTCCTTTCTCCGTGTTGCTCTCCTGACCGGTGGTGCTGCAGCTCTGCCAGCTCTATCTTGCTTATTATTGTGTCTTTTATTGTGCCATTTGCTGCATATCCGTTTGTCAACACGTGTGTATGTTTTCTATATTATCACAATTTCTATGTTTGTCAATAGCTATATGCTCAATTTTATACAAAAGGAGCACATTCTAATCCCTCTTGACATCTTCTGGGAAACCGTTCAAAATAAAGATAGGATAGACCGTTTGGACGGGTGGCTGACCTTTATTGGGACAGACAAGCCGGAGGATATCCTGTGGCTGATAGAGAGGTATCCAAAGTTCGAGGAAATTTACCGGGAAGTCTTTTGCTTCCGGTATCAGATGGAGGAGCTGATGCATATGTATTCGGAGGCACTGAGCGTACTGGACGCCAATACGGTGAAGTACATGGTGGAACGGCAGCAGGAGGAGATTGCCCAGCAGAAAGGCAAGATTGCTGAGCAAGAGGGCGAGATTGCCCAGCAGAAAGGCGAGATTGCCCAACAGAAAAATGAAATCGACAAACTCAAAAAAGAGCGCGATCAACAGAATACAGAGATTGCCCGTCTGAAGGCTTTGCTGGCTGCTAAAGAATAATAGTCTTTGTGGTCCTCAAGTTTGTTTAAAATAGCAGAGGCTCCCGGACGCGCTTAGGAGGCCTGCGCATGGAAAAAGCAAAAGAGCTGCTCGACACCACGGATCTCCCGCTGAAAGACATCGTGGCCGCAGTGGGCTATTCCAATGTCTCCAGCTTTATCCGCCGTTTCAAACAGCTCTACGGGGTAACCCCCAGGCGCTATGCCGGCAAATCCGGGCAGTAAACCTCCGGGCCCTCCAGGCAGCCCTCGGCCAGCAAGCCGGGAGCCCCGCCTGGGTTCTTCGCTTCTAAGCCAAAATTCCCAGCCAGTGAAGCATTGCCCCAGCCGCCATGGTTAAGCCTACCAAGCGGTACATTCCCCATTTTTTCTTTTTAAACAAATAGTAGAGAATCACGGTGCAGAGCACGGGAAGGGCGCCGGGCAGCAGCGTATCCAGGAAATCCTGGAGGGAAAAGAGGGCTCCCTCCTGTCCCGAAACAGCCAGGGATGTCTTCATATCCACGCTGTTCACCGCCAGGCCTGCGATAACCGCGCATCCCACACGCCGGGCCCCCAGGGACAGAGTTCCCAGCCGCTCCTCCATCTGTCCGGCTAAGGATGCGCCCAGGCGAAATCCCAGCGCCTCATTGGAAAGCTTTAAGGTCAAAAGAATTGCATTGATTCCCAGGAGAAATACAATCGGACCCGCCATACTTCCCTGAGCGGCCATCCCGGCTCCCAGAGTGGAAAATACAGGTGCCACGCAAAATTGAATCAGGGAATCCCCTACCCCTGCAAGGGGGCCCATCATAGCAGTGCGTATGTCCCGGGTGTCCCGGCTGGAAAGGCCTCTGTTCAGGGAAATCAGATGAAGGCTTGTGAGAATCGGAAGAAAATTCGGATTCACACTGCAGTAGCTCATACTGTCTTTCAGCTCCCGCCGCATGTCCTTTTCCCCGGGGAACAATTTTTTTATGGCTGGAAATACGACCCAGGAGTAGGAAAGCCCCTCATAATTCCCGTAGTTATATCCATTCTGGAGAAAATAGGCCCGAAGGGCGCACCGCCTGGACAGGCGCCGGAGCGCCTTCTCTGAAAGGGGGCGGACGCCTAGGACAGAGGGGCCGGCTCCCCCAGATCCGCCAGATCCATCGGAACCGCCAGTTCCGCCAAATCCATCGGAATCGCCGGATCCGCCAGAGCCATCCGAGCCGCCAGATCCATCGGAACCGCCGAACGCGCTTTCACTTCCGCCGGCTGCACCTGCATCCCCCAAAGTGCCCCTGCCGGCTCCCCGCTCACCAAGCATCCACACAAAAGCCCCGGAAATCAGAGCGATCCCAAGTACAGGAACGTCCAGGTAGGCTGCCGCGCTGTATCCCAGGATCACAAAAGCTCCTGTGTCCCACCCGCACATCACGCTGAGAATCACGGCAAATCCCACTGCAGGCAGCATCTTTCCCGCTGTTGCCAGCCCCCCGGTGAGCCACTCCGGTATAGCCCCGATCAGCTGCCCAAGGCCCTGGGCATGAAATGCGGCGGCAAACCCAATTACAAAGCCTGTCCCCGCAAACATAAGGATGGTTCCGTTGGCCAGGAGACAATATTTCCCCCAGCGTCCATTATCCACAGCCCAGGCTGCCTTCTCCGGAAAGCCGGCGGCGATTGTATAAATGCAGGTAATCAAAAATTGGACCAATATAGCAAAGGGAAAAGAGTAGGCAAGAGCCGCCTCCGCGTCAATCCCCTGCCCCTTTGCGGTGATCGCCAGCACAGCCCCCACAATCCCAGGCCCAACCGGATTGGGGGGAACCGATCCGCCGGAGGATACCCCAAAGCCGAGAAAAGCCAGCTCCCCCACCGCTCCCATGGCAAGTCCTGTCTCCACATCCCCCAATATGACGCCCACGCCGGCGGCCATGACCAGACAGCGGGTCAGATACGTGCCGGTGAGCATACCGGTAATGCAGAAGGCGGTCCACAGCCCTACCAGAACACACTGCCACAGATGAATCTCCATTCTCTACTTCCCTCTCCTCCGTTTAAAACACTTTTCTGCCCCCCACATAAGTGGATACAACCCGATTTTCCGGATCAAGAACCACGAAATCTGCCCGGTATCCCTCACGGATATAGCCCCGTTTGTGATCCTCTCCAATCAGACGGGCCGGATTCTCCGTGAGCAGAGGCAGAATCTCCTCCGGCCCATATCCGGTAAATTCCATAAACTTTAAGAAAGCCCGCCCAGTGGTCAGCGTGCTTCCGGCCCGTCCGCCGCCGTTCGCCAGCTGAGCGTCGCCGTCCTTCACCACCACGTCATTGACTCCCAGCTTATAATTGCCGTCGGGAAGCCCCGCAGCCATGATGGAATCGGTAATAGCCGCCACCTTGTCAAGTCCCTTGGTCTTTAGAATCAGGCGTACGGTAGCCGGGTGGAGATGGCGGCCATCGCAGATCACCTCGCAGCAGACCCTGTCGTCCTCCAGCACAGCGCCCCAGATAGCGGGAAAATGCTGGTGGAGCATCTTCATGGCATTTCCCGTATGGGTGGCGCCCCTGGCGCCACGCCGAATGGCCTCCATCGCCGTGTCGTAATCCGCTCCGGAATGTCCGATGGCCACCTGGATTCCCATTTCCTTAAACGCAGGGATGCTCTCCAGGACTCCCTCCACCTCGGGCGACACAGTGATATAGCGGATATCCCCGCCGGCGGCCTGCTGGTACTCCCGCACCAGATCCACGCTGGCCTTTTTGAGCAAATACTCCGGCATCGCACCCTTATACTCCGGGGCCAGGAATGGGCCTTCCAGATGAATTCCCATAAGTTCCGCCCCCTGGTGCTCCGCTTCCCCCTGTGATTTCCATGTATGGTACGCCGAAATGCAGGCCAGGGTCTGCTCCTTTGTATCTGTCAGGACAGATCCCAGCCATCCCGTCGTCCCCTGGCTTGCCATGAAACGGCAGATTTTCTCATATCCATCCGGGTCTGCGCTGTTTACATCCACACCGGCCGCCCCGTGGGTATGGATATCCAAAAAACCGGGGGCCAGCCGGAGCCCTTGTAAGTCGACCCGCTCCGCCTCCGGATCCGCGATCCAGGATCCGATTCGGGCAATCCGACCGTCCTGTGCCAGCACACACAGAGGTTCAAAATGATGGTTCACATACACAAGACCATTATAAAAGCAAGTTTTTCCCATAACCCATTTCCTCCTCACAATCAATCTGAAAAAAGCGGCCCGCAGTAAACTTGCGGGCCGCCGTCAAGACAGTCAGCGCACGTATGCGTCCGGATGGGCGCAGCCATTGGTTCCATCGTACACCTGATCCTTCATCATAAGATGCACGGCTCCCAGCTTGAAAGTCTGGGGCAGAGCCAGGATCCTGGGGTTGGGGCCAACGTACTTCTTCATGGCATCCTGGAGGGCCTCCTCAATGGTAGCCCGGGTCTTTAATCCCATTCCTCTGGCGTATCCGGGCTCCTGGGCGCCGCAGATATAGATGGCGGAGGTGTTCATCTCAGCGATCTGTCCGCAGCTCATCATGGAGAAGCCGTGGAAGGGGTGGAAGGCGTTGCCGAAGCGGTACTTGCGGATGTACTCTTCATTGGTGGCAAAAAGCTCGCCGTAGCGGTCCATATCCGTGAGCACATTCATGTAATCGTGCTGGAACATGTCGTAGCACTCTCTCAGGTAGGGCCACAGCTCATCGTGGAAATAGCCGTTGCAGATGGAGGCGCAGATCATCACGCAGTTGTCCTTCATCACCCTCTTGTGGCGGATCACCTGTGCGGACAGAGCCTGCATCATCATAATGGGGTTGGTTCCCATTCCGTCACCGTAGTGGAAGAACTGGGGCATGCCGAACACCATCACATCGTACTTCTCCTCGGCAAAGGGCACATAGGTGCGCTTGTCCGCCATCTTCCAGGAAATGGGCTGCATCTCCTTGGCATAGCCGCTGTTGATCTCAATCTGGCGGGACTTGGTGTCAAGCACCGCGTCGCAGCAGAAGAACTTCTTGCCCATATGCTCTTCCATCTTCATGCCGATCTCGTCAAACTTGGTGCGCATCAGGGACTTGCCGCTGACCGGCGTAAAGTCCTCCCGGTGCATTACCTGGGGCACGTGGTGGGAGGCGATGGAGCTCCAGTGATTTAAGCCCGTGGCGCAGTGCTTGTAGCCGCCTGAATATCCGCCGTAGGGGTTGCCCTGGGTGTGGCCGATGAGAACCGCCACATCGCTGTCGTGCACATACTTATTCAAAAATACAGGATCTCCCCGGTCCGTGCGCCCGCAGTCTACCAGGTGATCATAGTCCTCGCTGTCATGGTTGATGATCTGTCCGGTATACCAGAACTCGTTAAACAGCTCAGGCCCCAGCACATTGTAGATCTCCTCCTTGGTGTTCTTCCTGTGAAGGCCGTTGGAGCAGATGAGAAGAATGTCCTTCTTCTCCACGCCTGAGGAGTAGAGCTCCTTTAAAATCAGCTTAATGGAAACCTTCCGGTGGGAGGTGGGCTGCTCGCCGCCCTTCACGCGGTCCGGAAATACAATGGTCACCTTGGATCCCTTGTGGGCCAGCTCCGTAAGGGGCGGCATGCCGATGGGATTGCGGATGGACTTTAAAGTCTCCTCCTCCAGCTTGTCCTCCGGAATGCAGGGCGGATCTGGAACCGTAACACCCGGTATAAACACGTCTGTAGAATCCGGAAGCTCTGCTGCCATCATACCCTGGCCATACTCAAACTCTAGTCTCATAATTTATCTCCTCTCATTTTTTCATATACGTTTTAATGATCTCCAGGTACTCCTCCGGATAAAAACCGATATCGCCGGAGAACCGGGTCAGCGCGATAAGACCTCCGTCCATCACCGGAATGGACGCCAGCATTTCCGCATTATCCACCTTGAGGCCGCCGCCGTAGACCACATCCATCCCACCGGTAACCTCCTTCACAAAGGTTCCTATCTTGGTGATATACGCTGCGTCCGGCGGAATCTTCCCAGGTCCAATGGCCCAGATGGGCTCATAGGCGATGGTAACCTTACTCCTGTCCACTCCCTCAAGGCCTGTCTCAAGCTGCTCTCTTAAAACATCCTGCCACCGCTCCTGCTCCTCGGCAGATTCGCCGATGCAGTAGAGAACGGAAAGGCCGGCGGCCACTGCGGCCTTGATCTCTTTATTCAGCAGGCGGTTCACTGCGGCGGTATCTGTCACACCGGCCTCAGCCAGAACGCCGGCCTTGTCCCTGCGCTCCTCACAGTGGCCAATGATGGTGCTCGTACAGCCCGCAGCCTTCATGGAATTTGCGGTCCGGTTTGTGGTAAATGCGCCGAAATTGCCGCCCACCGCCGTATCCTCCCGATACACGCTCTGGCAGCCCACCTGCACGGGGCTGTCCTCGCACAGGGCCCCAGCTGCTCCCAGCACATGGGCCTCCGGAAAATACATGGCAAATTCCACATTGTCATCCGCGTACTTTTTTAATGCTTCCTGGGTGTTCGACACAATGTAGGCGCCCCAGTCCTTCACCGGAGCGATGGAGTTGACCCCGCCATACTCCTTCGGCACGTCAAAACGCTTCAGATTCAGAAAAATGTGCTTCACTTGTCCTTCTCCTCCTTATAGTAGTCATTGAAATCAATAAAATCCCGAAGTTCCGGCCCTATAAGCGGACGGCACCAGTCCACGAACTCCTGGGTCACGTCGTTTTTGCGCTCATTCACATAGGAATCGGGAATCACACGCTCGTACATCATCACCTTCTCAATGGGAATGGTCTCCACGTGGATCTTGTAGGAGCCGTCCGGCATCTCGTCCCGGATAAAGCCCACCATCACGCCACTCTCCCCGCGCATGGCGGCCTTCAGCGCTTCTCTTCCCGCCAGAACCGCTTCGTCCCGATCCACCGGAGACTGCCAGGCGATGGACGCCCTGCCGCAGATGCCGGGCTTCTCGTTTCTCGCCTTGATGCCCAGGCGCTTCACCACAAGATTTGCCAGGTGGGCGCTCACATCCCCATAATAGACAGCGCGATCCGACTTGAAGATGGGGGGCACGATGGGCTCTCCCTTTTCATTCTTCAGTCCCTCGCTGGCCACTACCACCACGCCGCCTTTCTCCTCATGGAGGCGCTTCACATCCTCCAGGAACTCCTCTTCATTAAAGGGATATTCCGGAAGATAAATCAGGTGGGGCGCATCCCCCGGTTTCTTCCTGGCCAGGGCGGAGGCCGCCGCAATCCAGCCTGCATTGCGTCCCATGGCCTCAATGACGCACACATGGATGGGAAGGGATTTCACATCCACGCCCACCTCCGCAGTGGTGGCCGCTATGTAACGGGCCGCGCTTCCAAAGCCCGGCGTGTGGTCCGTAATCGCGATGTCATTGTCAATGGTCTTGGGAATGCCCACCACCCGCACATCCGCCGCCTTGCAGGCGTGATAGATCCGGCCGCAGGTGTCCATGGTGCCGTTGCCGCCATTGAGCAGCACATACCGGATGTTATACTTCTTAAATATCTCCGGCATGGCCTCATAGTCCGCTTCCTCCAGGGCATACCGCGAGGATCCGATAGCAGTGGCCGGGGTCGTGAGAAGAAGCATGAGCTTCTCCTCCGGAAACTGCATGAGATCCAAAAAACGCTCCTTTAAAATTGCCTCGCTTCCCCCCATAGCGCCGTAAACCTTGCCGATTTTCCCGCTTGCCTTCGCCTCAGAAAGCACGCCGTAAAGGGAAGAATTGATCACGGCTGTAGGGCCTCCGCCGTGAACCACCAGAACATTGTCCAGCATAACCGCCACCTTCCTTTTGTCACTTCGTGTTGATATTTTCATTTTATCACAGGGGTAGGCAAAAAACAAAAAATTTTACTCAAACGTTTTCCTAAAATAATGATAGATTTTTGCCTTCCCTTACCGTATACTAAAGTTATTAAGACGGAACAGTTGACGTATCTTTGGAAAAGGAGGCGGACATGACCCTAAAAGAGATTGCAAAGGAAGCCGGCGTATCCGTATCCACCGTGTCCCGTGTCATCAACAACAATTCCAAGGCGGCCAGCAAGGAGGTTCAGGACCGGATCTGGGAGATTGTGCGGCGCACAGGCTACACGCCCAACTCGGTAGCCCAGAGTCTTAAGCGGGGCGCATCTTCCCAGGCGGGAACTGAGTCCCGTTCTCTGGCCTGCCTCTTTGCGCGGACACCCGCCATGATGACGGACCTTTTTTTTAACTCCCTGGCCCGAAGCATTGAGCAGGAGGCCTTTCAGCACAATTATATTTTGAAATATTCCTTCAGCGCCTTTGACATCCACAACCCCTCAACCTACCGGCTGGTGATGGACAACCATGTAAACGGCATCGCGGTGCTGGGACGCTGTGACAAACAGACCTTAAAATTTTTAAAGCAGTATTACAACAGCGTGGTATACGTGGGGCTCAACAGTCTGGACGCCAAGTATGACCAGGTGATCTGCGACGGGCGCCAGGCCGGCCAGGCCGCCACTGAATACCTCTTAAGCCTGGGCCACCGCCGGATCGGCTACATAGGGGAAACGAAAAATGAGGAGCGCTACCTGGGCTACTGTGACGCGCTGAACGCCCGCCGCCTCCCCCTCTGCCCGGCCTCCTCCGCCAATGTAAAGCTCTCGTCTGAGGACGGCTACAAGGGGGCCAAGCTCCTCCTTGAGCGCAAGGCGGACATCAGCGCCATCTTCTGCAGCAATGACCTGACGGCCATCGGCGCCATGCGGGCCCTTCAGGAGGAGGGCATCCATATTCCGCAGGATATGTCCCTGGTAAGCATTGACGACATAGACACAGCCCAATACCTCTCTCCCATGCTCACCACCATCCATGTGCCCATCCAGGAAATGGGCCAGATGGCAGCCAAGCTTTTGATTGACCGCATAGAGGGCGGCCACAAGCTCCCCGTAAGGATGAGCCTGCCCTTCTACATGGCGGTCCGGGAGAGCTGCGGGAAATGTAAAACATAACTACGAGGAGGTTACCATATGATAATTGAAATCCAAGATTCCAGGGCAGCGGCCCGCATCGACTCACTGGGCGGACAGCTCATCTCCTACAAGGACGCTTCCGGCCAGGAGTACATCTGGCAGAGGGATCCCAGCTACTGGGCCAACTGCTCCCCCACCCTTTTTCCCATTGTAGGCGGACTTCGGGAGGGAAAAACCGAGATCCAGGGAAATACCTTCGAGATGCCAAAGCACGGCTTTGTAAAGACCAGCCAGCTTGCTCCCCAGAAAGAGGGCCCGGATCAGGCCTCTTTCACATTGACAGACTCTCCCGAAACCCGGTCCATGTACCCCTTCCCCTTCTGTCTCACCATCCGCTACCGGCTGGAGGACGGATCCCTGCACATGGAGCAGACGGTTTCCAACACAGGCGAGGAGGAGCTCCCCTACTTTATCGGAACCCATCCCGGATTCATCTGCCCCCTTCTGCCCGGTGAGCGCTTTGAAGATTATGTTCTGGAATTTGATCAGAAAGAGACACGGGGATACCGGCCATTTGACGAAAAACAGCAGGAATTTATGGCGGAGTGCCGGCCATTTCCCGGGGACGGGCAGAAAATCCCGCTGAATTACCCCCTGTTTTCAGAGGACGCCATCTGGTTTGACGCGCCCATTTCCCGAAAGGTCCGCCTGTACCACCCGGTTACAGGCCGGGGCATGGAGGTGTCTTTCCCTGATTTCTCCTCCGTGGCCTTCTGGACCCCTGGGGAGAAACAGGCTCCCTTCCTCTGCATCGAGCCCTGGAACGGCTCCGGGCCCTGCGCCGGGGAGGGAAGCGCATTTTTGGAAAAGAACCATCTCCAGACCCTGGCGCCTGGACAGAGCAAAACCTATCAGCTCATCATGAGATACCTGTAGATCCGGGCGGGCCGCAGCTCTTCTCTCGCGCTGCGGCCCGTTTTTTCTCTGCCCGTCCCGGCGGCTCTCTCAGCCCCGCCGCAGCCTTCTGGCAATCTCCTCCATGCGGGGCAGCGCGGCCTGAAAGAACCTCTTATAGGCGGAACAGAAATAATTTTCTCCCAGGCGGCCTTCCTGCCCAATCTCCCGGTTTCTGCGGCAGCCGCCCCTGCAGATAAAGAAATAGGGACATTGCCTGCATTCTTCCTTTCCCCCAAGAGAGGCCTGGACAAATCCCAAAGATTCTCCTTTCTTTCGCATCTCTTCCATAGAGTTTTCGCGAAAATTGCCCATCTTATATTGATCCATCACGTAGAAATCGCAGGGATAGACCGATCCGTCCGCCTCCACCACGAACTGCAGGCTGCAGCAGCCCTTCTGATCGCAGGCCTCCGGCTCAATCCCCATGAGGATGCCGATATAATTTTCAAACATGCGAATGTAGGGCTGGCGGCCTTGCCGCAGATCCCCGTACCACAGATCAAAGAGGGTCACCAGAAACTCCCCGTAATCCTCGGGAGTAAGGGAATATTCCCGGCCCCCGGGAGCCTCCTCCAGAGGATCCAGGCAGGGGATAAACTGGAGATAGCGCCAGCTCTCCTTCTCGTAAAAGGCGTAAATCTTTGCGATCCGCTGGGCGGTCCGCCGGTTGACTACCGTCAGGATATTAAAGTCTACCTTCTTCTCCTTAAAGAGATCCAGGGTCTTCTTTACCTCCCAGAAGCTGTCATGGCCCCCTGCGGTCCGCCGGTATGCGTCATGGGTGGGGCGGATGCCGTCCAGGGACACGCCCACCAGAAAATGGTTCCCGGCAAAGAACTGCGCCCACTCCTCCCCCAGTCCATACCCGTTGGTCTGGATGGAATTGTGGATTGCCAGGCCCTTTGTATTATATTTTTTCTGCAATTCCAACAGATTTTTAAAAAAGTCAAGCCCTGAAAGGGTAGGCTCTCCGCCCTGAAAGGCGAAATCGCAGCTTCCCTCCGCATACTCCAGAGCCTTCTTCACCATAGCCTCCAATGTCTCCCTGCTCATAAATCCGTAGCTGGGCGTCTGGCGGTTTTTCATCTCGTCGTAATAAAAGCAGTATGTACACCGCAGGTTGCAGTTTCCCGACGACGGCTTGATCAATAATTGTACTGGCGGCATATTTCTATTCCTCCTGTAAAGCATAAGTGCGGATTCCGGGCACCTCTCAAATCACGGGAAGCACCACCCGCCTCTTTCCGAAAATTCCAATCTCCGTCTCCATCCCATAGGCCTCCCGTATCCGCTCCGGGACAAGGACCTCCTCCACGGCCCCATCAGCCGCAGCTTTCCCTCCGGCCAGCAGCACCGCCTGATCCGCGAAGTCAAGGGCCAGATTCAGGTCGTGGAGCACAGCCACTACGACCAGGCCCTTTTTTCGCGCAAGCTGCCTGAGAAGCTCCATCACTGCGTATTGATAGCGCAGATCCAGGCTGCTTGTGGGCTCGTCCAGCAGAAGGACCTCCGGATCCTGGGCCAGAGCCCGCCCAATCAGGACACGCTGCCGCTCTCCGCCGCTTAAGTCCGCCATCCTGCGGAAGGCAAAGTCCGCAAGACCCAGCTCCTTAAGAATCTCCTCTGTCTTTTCAAGATCCTCTCCGGAGGGCCTAAAACCCATGTGGGGCAGGCGGCCGGACAAAACCGTCTCCATAACGCCAAGCGCGGATCCCCTCTCCGTATCCTGGGGCACATAGCCGTAAATAGCTGCCCGCCTGCCCATGGGAAGCTCCGAGGTGTCCATCCCCCTCCAGAGCACCCGGCCGTCTTTGGGCGCAAGAAGGCCGTTAATGCATTTTAAAAGGGTTGATTTTCCCGCTCCGTTGGTCCCTAAAAGGGCGCAGATACGGCCTGTCCGGGCCCGAAAGCTGACCTTGTCAAGCACAGCCCGCTTCCCATAGGAAAAAGAGAGATGCTCCACCGCAAGGCAGCCAAGCTCTTCCCGGCTGGCTGCCCAGTCATTTTCCAGCATCCTCCGATCACCTTTCATCCCGCTCAAAGTCTCCCCCTCCTTTCCCGCAAAATCAGGAAAAGAAGCAGGGGAGCCCCCACATAGGACACCACAATGCCTACCGGTATGGTCACCGGCGAAAACAAGGTCCGGCCCAGGGTATCCGCAGCCAGCACCAGGGCCGCTCCGATGATGAGGGAAAAGGGGACCACCAGGCGATAGTCGTCTCCCGCCAGCAGTCTGGCCCCGTGAGGCGCAGCAAGGCCCACAAAGCCTATAACCCCGGTAAAGCTCACCACCCCGGCTGTAACCAGAGTGACGGCCGCTCCCGCTGCCAGCCGGACACGCCGGGTATTTATCCCCAGAGCCCGGGCCGCCTCATCGTTCCCGGAGGCCATCAGATTGAAGGCCCATCCCTGTCTCAAAAAAACGGGGACCGCCACAGCCAGGCAGAGGCCCATAACCGCAATATCCGGCCATCCCACACTGTTTACGCTGCCAAAGGACCAGTGGACAATGGCCGGAAGCTGCTCCTCATTGGCGATAAACTGCATGGTAGAATTCAGAGCGCTGAAAAAATAGTTGAGCGCAATGCCCGTAAGCACCAAGGCCCCCCGGCCCATTCCCTTATAGTTGGCGATTCCAAACACCAGCGCGGCGCACAGAAGGGCCATGAAAAAAGCCGCAGCCACTGTGGCCGTCTTTGCCATAAACGGAGACACACCCCCAAACACAAGCACAGCTGCCGCGCCCAATGCCGCAGCGCTCGACAGGCCGGTTGTAAAGGGGCTTGCCATGGGATTCGCCGTGATGGCCTGCATGGCGGCCCCCGCTGTCCCCAGCCCGGCGCCTGCCGCCAGGGCGGCCGCCACCCGAGGGAGCCTGAGCATCACCAGAATACTCTGTTCCCTGGCGTCCAGGGCTTTAGCAGACAGAATCCGGCCTGCCCCCGGAAGATAAGTGACAGCCAGCCGTCCAGGGGTGAGCTGCGCGATCCCAAGGCAGCATGCCCCCGCTGCCAGAGTCAAAAGCCCTGCCGCCGCCAGTATAAAGCAGGCCGTCATTTTCCACATTCTCCTGCGGTAAGCGGCGGACAAGCCGCCCTGCCGCCCGCCCGGCCTTTTTTTCTCTCCAACGTCCTTGTCCGCAAAAGGCTTCCCTGTCCCCGGCACCGGCGCATTATCCCGCTTCACGCCTTACTCCTGCGCCGGGACATGGTACACGTGGGGCGCATTGGGCGTAAATCCCTGGTATGCCATCCAGTCCGCAAAAATCTGATCCGGATCCAGGTCTGTCATGAGCTCCGGATACAGCCACTTCGCCATATAGGCGGCGCCCACCATTTTTCCCAGGCCGCCGCTCATAAAAGCGGTATTCAGGTAAAAATTACCTTCCTTTACCGCGGTGAGATCCTTCCAGCCGGGGCGCTCCAGCATGGTCCGGGCCTTCCCGGCAAATTCTTCCTGGGGCGGTGCGGTAAATACCCCGCTGTTTCCCACCACCTCGCCGGCGTAAATCTTTACAATCAAATCCGGATCTGCCTCTAAAATCTGCTCCGGATCAATGTCCTTTCCCGCCAGGGAGGCATCCCCGAAGATGTTCTCCCCGCCGGCCATCAGGATCATATTGTGCCAGCCGTCGTTGGAGGTTCCCGGAATGCAGGTGGTGTAGTCGCCGCCATACTCCCAGTACACGGTTTTTCGCTCTTTCACCTGCTCCAGCTGGCGGCTTATGTAGTCCACGGGCTCCTGATAGAACTGAACCAGCTCCTCGGCCTCATCCTCCCTGCCGAAGAGTTCCCCGCACAGCCGGATCTGCTTGGGCACATCCGAATTGTCCCAGCCGGTGATGACCACCACCTGGATGCCGAAGGGCTCAAGCTTTTCGATAGACTCCTCTATCACTCCATTTTTCGGCACAACCAGAACCTGCGGATCAAGGGCGATGATTTTCTCATAGTCGTACTCATCCTTCCCAAAGGTTTCCTCTTCCCCGAACCGGGGCCAGTACACCGAGTCCTGGGATGTATAGATATCCACGCCCACCACGCAGTCCCCTGCGCCAACGGCCCGGATCAGCTCATTATTGTAGCGGTTGGCCACGCAGGCCCGGGTAACGGGAAGGGAGAGCTCGACCTCCCTGCCGATGTCGTCCACGAATACCGTAGTTTCCCCTGCGGTATTTTCCGCTGCTGTGCCCTCGAAAGCCGCAGAAACATCTGCCGCAGAAGTCTCCTGCTGATCCGCCGCCTCTTCCTCCGCAGTGCTCCCCGTTTCCCCCGTCTGGCTGCCGCAGCCCGCGGCAAATACCGCAGCGGCCGCCGCCAGCATTCCCGCTGCCAGGACAGACAGCCCTCTTTTTACCTGTTTTCTCATTTTTCAATCTCCTTTCAGCCGGTCCGGCCCCAATATTCCGCTCCGTCCATATGCTTGACAGAGCAAACCCTATATGGCCATTATACGCTAAAAGCCAGCTGAAAGGCTGCCTTTCCTGTCCCAAAAGGCGTTCCCTGTACACAGATCCGGCAGGTCTCCTGGCTTATGGTTCCTCCTTGGGGCCGCCTTCCCGCAAAAGCGCGTCAAAAACTTTCTTCCCGCTTTCCGCAGTGGCATCTGTGGCCCTTTGTCCCCACTTACAGTAGAGGCAGCTGCGGGGGATTCGCACCCCGCTTCCCTTTTAAAAAGCTTTCGCTTTACCGGCTGCTGCAAATTTCATTGAGCAAAATCAGCATAGCACAGCAGGCGGGAAAATGCAATGTTTTTCCCCGCCTAACCCTTGGGAACGGGCCGGGCAGTATAAAGTAAAAAACGGCGCAGCCGATGTCTCTCTATCAGCTGCGCCAGATATCAATAACTCTGACTATGAATTTACTCCGCAAACACCATGATCCGCTCTGCCGTGTTGTCGTCCGTGGACCATACCAGGCACTTTCTGCCCTGGGTCAGGTCATCTAAGGTGACGATATTTCTCGTCAGGTAGGGGAAAATGTTGCAGTCCTCAGAAAGCATATACTCCACGCCCTCCGTGGTGGTGAGAACGGACTCGCCTGAATCCCCGTCCGTCACCATGGAATCCACCTCCACGTAGTCCGGAGCCTTGCTGTCTGCGGGAATATTTACCAAAATCATCTCCGCAGTCGTCTGGGGCGGAAGGCTCATGGTCATGGCCATCCCTATGTAAGCGTAGGCCTCGCTGCCCTCCTCGATATCCTCCAGCGCCACAGGCATGCCCGTGGACGCATCCAGAATGTAGACATCGTCCGGAAGATTCAGAACGATCTCACCGCTGTAGGCGCCCTCCGGATTTTCCCCGCTCTCTGCCGCCGCGCTGGTATCAATCATGGGCTTGCCGTTCTCCGCCTTGCTGAGCGTGCCGTAGACTCTGTACGTCTGGGGCAGCTGCGGCTGGCTCTCTTCCATGCTCTCGATAGCTCCGGTCACTGTCTCCACCACGGTGTCCTCCACAGTGGTTTCCGGCGCTGTGGTCTCCTGGGCGGTCGTCTCCAGGTTCTCTGCCTGTGCATTTGCCGCGCAGCCTCCGGCCGCAAGACCGGCTGCCACACAGAGTATCGCTGTGTATAATTGATATTTTCTCATATAAATCTCTCCTTTTTGCATGCAGCTCTCGGCTGCCTGTTACATAAAGCAGTATATATGATTTTATTCAATTATCCAATAAAGGTTTTCTTAATAATTCTGAACGCTTACTTAAAGTTGACAGTTCCATTGTCTTTCAATCGGATACTTGACGTAAAACTTCCCATGTGTTATATTACGGAAAAAGGTGTGTAAACAACTTATTTCGTAATAGGAGCTTTTATGGAAATCAAGAGAGATATTTATTTAAATCGATTAATTAGGCGGGAATGCAATGGACTGATCAAAATCGTTACTGGTGTGCGCAGATGCGGTAAATCATATCTGCTATTTAATTTATTTCACAATTATTTGTCTGAAAAAGGTGTACCGGAGAATCACATTATTGAGGTAGCTTTAGACGACCGAAGCAATAAGGCGCTGCGTGATCCAGACAATATGCTTCAATTTATTAAAAATCAAATTGTTGACAAGAATACCTACTATATCATTCTTGACGAAGTGCAGCTTTTAGGCGAATTTGAGGATGTCCTCAACAGTCTTCTACACATACGGAACGCGGATGTATATGTAACTGGAAGCAATTCAAAATTTTTGTCTTCTGACGTTATTACAGAATTTCGCGGACGAGGCGATGAGGTACGCCTTCATCCCCTTTCATTTCGTGAATATTGTTCTGTTTATCCCGGAAACACAGACGAGGCGTGGGATGATTATTTTACCTACGGCGGACTCCCGCTGATTCTATCGAGGGAGACAGCAGAAGAAAAAGCGGATTACCTGATGACCTTGTTTCAAAAGGTATATTTATCGGATATCATTGATCGACATAAAATCCGCAATCAGGAAGAATTAGACGAGCTTGTAGATATTCTCGCCTCCGCAGTCGGATCCCTTACCAGCCCGCAAAAGCTTGCAAAGACATTTAAAAGTGTAAAACAAAAAAATATCAGTGATAAAACATTAAAGCGCTACATTGATTATCTGACGGATGCCTTTTTAGTCAGCAAAGCGGTTCGTTTTGATATCAAAGGAAAACGATACATTGGTTCTCCGGCAAAATTTTATTTCGAGGATGTAGGACTTCGCAATGCACGGCTTAATTTTCGCCAGATAGAAGAAAACCATATCATGGAAAATATTATCTACAACGAACTGCGAATCCGAGGCTTCCATGTAGACGTAGGTGTTATAGAAAAATTCGGAAAAAACGAAGATGATAAAACAACAAAGAAAACGTTGGAAATAGACTTCATCGCTACAAAAGGCAGCGAGAAATATTATATCCAGTCCGCATTTTCCATGCCAACTCCGGAAAAGCGCGAACAGGAAGTCCGCTCTCTCAATTCCATCAGCGACTCCTTCAAAAAAATCATCGTGGTCCGCGACAATATCAAGCTTCGAAGAGATGAGCGCGGAATTAATACCATTGGACTCCGCGGCTTTCTGATGGACGAAAACAGCATTCTTCTTTAGGCAAAGACGGCAGCCGGAGAACTTTCTCCAGCTGCCGCCTCTTTTCGTGCGCCCGGCGGCGCACGTTTCTATCAAAATTGTTGCTAGATCAAAGGGCTGCGCCCCGCAGTCTCTTATCTCTGCACACGGCCGGATCCGTCGCCGCCAGCCAGGTTGTCCACGTCTGCACGGGTAACCAGGTTGAAGTCGCCGGGGATGGTGTGCTTCAGCGCGGAAGCTGCCACTGCAAACTCCAGAGCTGCCTTCATGTCCTTGCCGTCCACCAGGCCGCAGATAAGGCCTGCCGCGAAGGAGTCGCCGCCGCCCACACGGTCAACGATGGGGGTGATGTGGTACTTTCTGGAGTGATAGAACTCACGGGTCTTGCCGTCCATGATGCATGCGGACCAGCCGTTGTCGGAAGCGCTGTGGCTCTCCCGCAGGGAGCTCACAATGTACTTGAAGCCGAACTTGTCAGCCATCTGATTGAAGATGTCAACATAGCCGCCCAGCTCCAGCTCGCCGGAGGTAACATCGGTATTGCCCGGCTTGAAGCCAAGAACCTTCTCCGCATCCTCCTCGTTGCCGATGCAGACGTCCACGTACTGCATCAGATTGGTCATAACTCTCTGGGCCTTCTCAGAGGACCACAGCTTCTTGCGGAAGTTGAGGTCTACGGACACCGTAACGCCGTGCGCCTTGGCAGCCTTCAAAGCAGCCTCCGTCAGCTCGATGGCCGCATCGCTTACAGCCGGAGTAATGCCGGTGAAGTGGAACCAGTCCGCATCCTTAAAGATATCGTCAAAGTCGAACTCATCGGGAGTGGCTGTGGAAATAGAGCTGTGGGCGCGGTCATACACTACATTGGAGGCACGCATAGCGGATCCGGTCTCCAGGTAGTAGATGCCAAGGCGCTCGCCGCTTCTGGCGATGTGCTTTGTGCCGACATTGTACTTTCTGAGGGCAGCAACCGCGCACTCGCCGATGGGATTGGAGGGAACTGCAGTTACGAAATCAGCCTCATGGCCGTAGTTGGCCAGAGACACAGCCACGTTGGCCTCGCCGCCGCCGTAGTTGATATCGAACTCGTCTGCCTGGATAAACTTCTCATTGTTGGGGGTGGATAAACGAAGCATAATCTCGCCCATGGTTACAATCTTTGCCATTTTTACTACTCTCCTTTAAAATTCTTAATCTTTAATGAATGATAGCTGCGCTTAGGCTCTTGCGGCCTCCACGGCCTTCACGAACTCCTGTGCCTTTGCGGTTACAGCGGCAAAATCACCGGTCTTTGCGCCTTTGGTCAGGCTGCTTCCTGTGCCGACCGCATATGCGCCGGCCTTAAG
>CALWRY010000038.1 GCA_944384065.1 uncultured Enterocloster sp.
GGTGATGGCGTAGGCCAGCTCCAGCTCCTCCAGCTGCTTGAAGCTGTACTCGATCATCCGCCCTTCGTCGAACTCCACGGTCAGGGTTTCCGCGTACTCATTGATCTCCCGGATAATCCCCATGTCGCCGTTGAATACGCCGCTCCCCTTGTCCAGAGGGATCCCGTGGCGGTCCCGTATCTCCCAGGCCATCTGATAGTTATTTTTTATCTGCATCACCTTGTCCCCCTCCCGGTAGAGGGAGCCGCCGGCCTCCCGCTCCTTTTTATTGGGGGAAGGAGGGTTTAAGCTGGCCTGGAGGATCTGGTTCAGCCGCTCCACTCCCAGGACGCCCTTGCGCATGGGCGTCATAACCTGGATGTCGAAGGGGGAGGCGTGGACATAGCCGGGCAGCTTCTGCTGAATCAGAGTCAGGCAGGTTTCCACCGCCTGGTCAGGGGAGGACTGGCGGATAAACAGGAAATCCTGGCTCCTCTTGGCCAGATCCACGGGCTGGCCCTCATTGATCTTGTGGGCGTTTACAATGATGTCGCTCTGGGCGGCCTGGCGGAAAATCCGGGTGAGCTTCACCACATTGAAGCATCCGGAGTCAATGATGTCCCGCAGCACATTTCCCGGCCCCACGCTGGGAAGCTGGTCCACATCCCCCACCAGAATGAGGCGGGTGCCCACCGTCACAGCCCGGAGCAGGGCGTGCATGAGGGAAATGTCCACCATGGACATCTCATCGATGATGATCACATCCGCGTCCAGAGGATTCTCCTCATTTCTGTCAAAATGCATTCCCGGGCTGCCGGAGGATGCCGCTCCCCCTCTGGAGGCGCCGGGCGCGGACGGGGTGTCCCCGGACGAGGCGGGAACCAGTTCCAGCATCCGGTGGATGGTGCGGGCCTCATGGCCCGTGGCCTCGGACATGCGCTTGGCCGCCCGGCCTGTGGGAGCCCCCAGGAGGATCTCCAGCCCTTCTTCCTCAAAGTAGCGGATGATGGTGTTGATCGTGGTGGTTTTTCCCGTACCCGGCCCGCCGGTGATCACCAGAAGGCCGCTGCCCGCTGCTTCCAGGACCGCCTGCTCCTGGAGGGGATCCAGGGAAATGCCCTCCTCGCCCTCCAGCCGGGCCAGGGAGGCGCGAATCTCCTCCTTTGATGTCCTGCCCCGGATATTCAGGTCGTGGAGCATCCGGGCTGTGTTCAGCTCCAGATAGTAATACGGAGCGGCGTAGACAAAAAGGGGGGTGTCCCCGGCGGATCCATTTCCTGCGGGTTTTATCACGATTTTCCGGTCGATCTGCATATCCATAAGGTGCTTTTCCATGGCGGAAGCATCCACTCTTAAGAGCTGGGAGGCCTGGGAGAGAAGCTCGTCCTTGGGAAGATATGTATGTCCGGCCGCTGCGGCCTGAAGAAGGGTGTAGAGAAGTCCCGCCTTGATGCGGTAGTCAGAATCCGTGAATATCCCCACCCGCCCGGCGATCTCGTCCGCCATCTTGAAGCCCACGCCCGGGATGTCGTCCGCCAGGCGGTAGGGATTCTCCCGGATGATGCCGTAGAGGGAGGGACCGTATTCCTGATAGATTTTTGCCGCAAGATTCATGGAGATGCCGTAGTTCTGGAGAAACATCATGGCCTGGCGCATGTCCTTCTTGGCCTCAATCTGCTCCCCGATGGCCATGGCCATCTTCTCGCTGATGCCCTTGACCTCCGCCAGCCGCTCCGGCTCCTCCTCCATAATGCGCAGGGTATCCGCCTTGAAACGGCGGACAATCCGGGCAGCCAGAGCCGCCCCAACGCCCTTGATGGCCCCGCTGCCCAGATAGCGCTCCACAGACTGCTCGTCCTGGGGAAGCTTCATCTGGCAGCTCTCGATCCGAAGCTGCTGGCCGTACACAGGATGCTCCGTGATGACACCGGAGGCCTCGATCATATCCCCCTCTGCGGCGTAGGCCAGATTTCCCACCATGATGACCTCCTCCCCGTCGCTCTGATCGATGACGGAGAGCACGGTGTACCCGTTGTCCTCATTGCGGAATTTGATTTTTTCTATGAAACCTGTGATGACTGCCATACTATACTCCGAGGCGCGGATCGCGAAGGCTTAAGGCGGCTGGATTTGGGTCCGCCGCCTGAGCCTTCGCGATCAGTAGTCCTCCCGGCCTCCGCTTGGTCCCATGGAGGATTCCAGGGAGGAATTCATATCATGGGCAAACTCAATAAACCGCCCGGTGCCGATGGCCACGGCGGTGAGGGGATCCTCGGCAATCATGGTGGTGATGCCGGTCTTTTCCTCGATCAGGGCGTCCAGCCCGCTGAGCAGGGATCCGCCTCCGGTCATGACAATGCCCCGGTCAAAGATGTCCGCCGCCAGCTCCGGCGGCGTGCGCTCCAGCACGCTGTGAACCGCGTCCACAATCTGCATGGCGGGCTCTCTGAGGGCCTCCAA
Organism: uncultured Enterocloster sp.; assembly: GCA_944384065.1. Classification (GTDB taxonomy): domain Bacteria; phylum Bacillota; class Clostridia; order Lachnospirales; family Lachnospiraceae; genus Enterocloster. Next base: position 2,440 of record CALWRY010000038.1, read on the forward strand.
GGTCTCGTCGGAGGTCACAACGATGGTCTTGGGAAGGCCGGTTACCAGGTTCCTGCCCCGGACCTCCATGGTCAGGACCTCGGGGCGGCGGTAGGCGGCGCCGATGTTGATCTTGATCTCCTCAGCGGTGCGCTCGCCGATTAAGAGGTTGTGCTTCTTGCGCATGTAGCGGACTAAGGCCTCGTCAAAGTCGTCCCCCGCCACCTTGATGGAGGTGCTGACCACCGGGCCTCCCAGGGAAATAACCGCGATATCCGCCGTGCCTCCGCCAATGTCCACGATCATGTTGCCGCAGGCCTTGCCGATGTCAATGCCTGCGCCGATGGCTGCAGCCACCGGCTCCTCAATGATGGCCACCTCCCTGGCCCCCGCCTGGTAGGTGGCGTCCTCCACGGCCTTCTTCTCCACCTCCGTGGCCCCGCTGGGAATGCAGACGCTGATCCTGGGCTTGCGCAGGGTCTTCTTGCCCACAGCCTTGGTGATGAAATACTTAAGCATCTTCTCCGTGATGGTGTAGTCGGAGATCACGCCCTGGCGCAGGGGGCGGACAGCCACGATATTGCCGGGGGTACGGCCGATCATCAGCCGGGCCTCCTCCCCGATGGCCATAATCTTGTTGGTATCCCGGTCAATGGCGACCACGGAGGGCTCCTTTAACACAACGCCCTTTCCTTTTATATACACCAGAATGCTGGCGGTTCCCAGATCAATACCGATATCCGTTGACATCATTGAAAACAGCATAAAAAAAATTCCTCATTTCTATCAATTGCATATTAAGCAGGGCGGCATAAACACATGCGCCCTGGCCTGTCACATTTTCATTATAAACAATATTGTTAGGTTTTCAAAGGGTTTTTTTAGTTTTTATATTCTTAAGATTTTTTTCACCATACGGACATATTTTAGTCACAATTTCCATGTATTATACAAATAGTTCACCGAGAGGTGGACGAGGCCTTTGTTTCAAGTGATTACTTGAAATCACAAAGCTTTTTCATACTCATACCGGTCAGAGGTAACACTCTGACCGGCCCCCCTATGTAAGACAAGTCAGTTTCGCCCTGCTGTTTTCGGACAGCAGGGCTTTTTTTGCGCTGTATTCTCCGCTCCCTCCCTGGTTCCCGGAGCGTGTTCATTTTCCTCACAGCTCCCCTATCTTATACATGGTGAAGGTTCCGGAGGCAATGAGCTCCCCCTTTTCGCCCTTGATCTTTGCCTCCACCACCATGGTGGTCCGGCCTGTATGGATGGAGTCAGCCTCCGCATAGAGGGTTCCCTGGGTGACGCTCTTGATAAAGCTGATGCTGCTTCCCAGCGTGACGCTCACCCAGCCCTCTGAGGCGCTGACCGCTCCGGAGGCAGTGTCGCACAGGGTAAAGAGGAAGCCGCCGTGGACCGTTCCCAGGGCGTTCAGCGAGTTCTTGGTGACGTCGATGGCCAGCACCGCGTGCCCCTTGGAGAGTTCCACCACCCAGGCCTTTTCAAGGCCTGAGAGGGGATGGATCAGAGAGTGGACCGCTGCTGTAATTTTGTCGTTCATTTTCTGTTCAATCCTTTCCTGTCAGTAGCTTTGAGCTCAACAATGAAGTGGTTTTCGCCGCCGGAGGACTCCACATAAATTTTTCCCCGGTGGGCCTCCACGATGCTCTTGGCGATGGCGAGGCCCAGACCGTAGCCCGCCTTGCTGCCCCGGGAGTCCTCGGAGCGGTAAAAGCGCTCGAAAATTTCTTTTTTCTTGTTCTCCGGGATCTGGGGACCGGTGTTGGACACAGTCAGCCGCAGCTTCCTGGCATTTATGCGCTCCAGACAAACCCGGGTTCTTCCCTTTGGGGGCGAGTATTTTTCCCCGTTGTCCAAAAGGATGCGCAGAAGCTGCCGGAGCCGGTTCTCATCCCCCCGCACCCACAGCCCTTCCTCCACATTGCTGTCCAGCTCCTTATCCTTCTGGTAGTACACGGCCTCAAAGGACAGGACGCTCTCGATCACAAGATCGCTGAGACAGCAGGTCTCCCGGATCCGCATGCCCTCCCTGGCCTCGCTGCGGGCCAGGGCCAGCATCTCCTCCACCAGCCGTTTCATCTCCTCCGCCTCCTGGGAGATGTTCATGAGCCAGCGGTGGGTATCCGGGGAGGCCGGGCCGGGAGTCCGCCCATCCGCCGGGAGCGCTGCAGAAATCGGCGTCCGCCCGGAATCCGGCGTCTCCGCCGCCGAGGCCAGAAGCTGGGCGTTGGCCAGGATTACGGTGAGGGGCGTTTTCAGCTCGTGGGAGGCGTCCGCCACGAACTGTTTTTCCCTGCGCAGGGACCGGTCCACCGGATAGACCGCCCACTTGGAGAGCAGGCAGCTGACCCCAAAGAGGGCCAGCCAGACGGCCAGACCGATGACGGCCAGGGAATTCCACATGCCGTCGGCAAAGGATTCCCCCAGGCTGGTGTCCACATAGGTGATCTTGTATCCGTTTTCAAAGGGAGTGCGCAGGTATTTTAGCTGGTAGTGCTCCAAAACCCCCATGTCCTCCGCCGCCAGAAGGCTGTCCGCCGCAATGTACTGGAGAAATTCGTCCTCCGGCCCCAAGCGGTACTGGCCCTCCACCCGGATCACATGGTTCTCCCCGTCTGTGATCAGGATGAAATAGGGAAAGCGCACCTGGCCGCCCAGGGCCGGGTAGGTGAGGAAGCCGTTTCCCTCCATGAGAGCCGCCTCGTCCAGGGCCTGCTCGCTGCGCCGCTCCATGCTGTTTTTGGTGAAGAAGCCGACGGCCAGGAAGGCCAGGCCGATCACCAGGGTGACCATGAGCATGTTGGAAATCACAAATTTAGCCCGAAGGCTTTTCAATTCTTTCACGGCTGTCCTCCTTCCGACAGGTAGTAGCCCAGGTGGCGGGCCGTGCGGATCCCGGTTTTCGCCCCCAGGAAATCCAGTTTTTTGCGGAGAAAGGAGATGTAGATCTCCACATTGTTGTCCACGGCCTCCCCATCGTTTCCCCATATTTTGAGAAGCAGCGTTTCCTTGGAGACCACCGCCCCCTTATTGTACATCAGAATCTGGAGCACCTCGTACTCCCGTTTTCCCAGGCGGATGCTCTTTCCCTCCCGTTCCAGACAGAAGGTGGACTGGTTTAAGCGGATGTCCCCGTAGGTGAGAACCTGGGGGAGAAGCTCGCCGCCCCGGCGGAGGATGGCCTTTAAGGCCGCCAGAAGCTCCCCGGTGTCAAAGGGCTTGGTCAGGTAGTAGTCCGCCCCGCTCTCTAAGCCCTCCACCCGGTCCTCCGTCTCGCTCTTGGCCGTGAGCATGAGAACCGGGGTGGAGCAGCCCCGCCTTCTGGCCTCTTTTAAAAGGGTGATGCCGTCCATGCCCGGGAGCATCACATCCAGGAGGACGCCGTCGTACAGGCCGCTCATAAGCCGCTCATAGCCCTCCCTGCCGTCATAGCTGATATCCGACTCAAACCGCGCGCTCTTTAGGATATCTCCCAGGGATTCCGCCAGCCGCCGGTTGTCCTCAACAATCAAGATTCGCATTGCATTTCCTCCTGACCAGGCATGTCCGCCAACACAGACATTACCATCTATTTTCCCAAATGTCAATGAAGGGCAGCCCTTCCTCGCAAAAAGGCTGCCCGTTTTTAAAGGTTTGGGACGGCGCGCATTCTTCCGTCCGGAACGTCCGCCGTCTAATTTGCCCGTATTTCCTGGTTCATAAATTTGAGATAGGAAATGGTAAATGCCGCCAGGGTCAGGGCCAGCATGGCCACAAGGTGGGGCCACACAAGGAGCAGGCTCTGCCCGAAGGGAAGATAGCCCGCCACTGCGCCCTCCAACTGGGAGGTGGTCACCAGGCCGATGGATCGCACACCGGGATTTAAAATCGTGGTCACTGCCTCTGCGTAAAGATAATAGGGCGAAATCCGGTTCAGGTACATGGTCACCTTGTAGTTGTCCACGGTGTTGAACAGGGCCAGATATCCGTCCAGGGGATAGAGGGCCGCAGCGATGATGCCCGCCAGCAGGCTCATAAATATGGTGAAAAAGAGCCAGCAGGCGATGACGGCCAAAGCGCTGGTGGCTGCGTGGCGGCACACCACGGAAAAGAGGATGGAAAGCCCCAGCCAGAAGCAGATATACACGCCTGTAAACAGGAGGAATACCAGGATCCGTCCCACCTCCTCCAGGCTGGGCGGAATGCCGATGGCTAAAAGGCCGATGGCGCTCACTAACCCGCCCATGGCCAGAACCATGATAAAAATGGTGGCGGCTCCGGCCAGGAATTTTCCGTTTATCACGCTGTCCCGGTAGATGGGCTGGGACAGCAGGCGGTTTAAGGTGCCGCTGTTTCTCTCCCCGTTGATGGCGTCAAAGCCAAGGGCCAGGCCCACGAAGGGGCCCAGAATGGCGATGAAGGACACAAAGGAGGGGATGGAGCTTCCGCTGGTGGTAAAGAGCTTCAGGAAAATGAATTCCCCGTCCGACGCTGCCGATGAAATGTTGCTCAGGGCTCCGTAGAGGCTGGCAAAGCCTGCCAGCACCACCAAAGCCAGGATGAGGAGGAAACGGCGGCTGTGGATGTTGTCTCCCATCTCCTTCCGGTAAAGGGCCCACAGCCCTGCGTACCGGCCGCCCGTCCGGTGATCAGCAGCGCCGTCATGCCGGCCGCCGGATGTCTTACCGGTTCCGGGATATAAATCTTTTAATTTTTCGATTACTGCTACCATCTTCATGACCTGCCTTTTCAAAATATCTCCGATAGATCTCGTCCAAATCATTTCCGCAGGGCCGCAGGCTGACCAGGGTGTAGCCGCTGCTTAGGGCCGCCTGGGCCAGGGCGCCCGCCATCTCCTGGCGGGATCCCACAATATAGCGGCCGCCCTGCCGTCCCACGCTTAGGACGCCCTCCACATTTTTCAAAATCTCCACAAGCCGTTCATCGCCGGAGGCCACCTGAAGCTCCGTCAGGTACCGGTCGTCCTCCCGGGTCTGCTCCGCCAGCTCCTCCACGGTGCCGCAGGCCATGAGCCTGCCGTCCACGAAGAGGCCCACCCGGTCGCAGATCTGCTGGATCTGGTAAAGCTGATGGGAGGAGATGAGAAGCGTCCGATGCTCCTTTCGGGCCAGCTCCCGGATCAGCTCCAAGAGCTGTCTCATGCCCTCAGGGTCAATGCCCAGGGTGGGCTCATCCATGATGATGACCTTGGGATCCTTCATCAGCACGTCGGCCACGCCCAGGCGCTGGCGCATGCCCCGGGAGTAGGTTCCCACCCGCTGATCCCCGGCATAGGCCAGGCCGGTCTTATCTAAGAGGGCGTCAATCCGCTCCTCCGCCTGGTTTTCGGGGATTCCGTTTAAGGATGCGGTGAAGCGCAGGTTCTCCCTTCCGGTCATGTCCCCGTAAAACCCCACATTGTCCGGCATGTAGCCCACGATTTTCTTGACCTCCATGGGGCATCGGATGCAGTCAAGGCCGTCGATGAAGGCGGTCCCCTCTGTGGGCTCCGTGAGGCCCGTGAGCATCAGGGTGGTGGTGGTTTTTCCCGCCCCGTTGGGCCCCAGAAGGCCGAACACCTCGCCCCGGAAGATGGAGAGATCCAGGTGGTCCACCGCAGTCTTTTCCCCGTATGTTTTGGTGAGGCCTTTTGTCTCAATAATAATTTCCCTGCTGTCTGCCATAATCATCGTCTCCCATACTTGCGGAATACATAGCCAATGCCGGCTAAGAGGGCCGCGATAACCACAACGGCCACAAAGCCCCATGCCATGCTGGTCTCAACGGCCACCCGAAACTCTGCGGTGTCGGAGACCTGGCTGGCGTTGGCTGTCATGGTCACCACATAGTCGCCGGTAAGGGCCTGATCCGAGGGCGTCACCCGGGCCGTCACCTCCACGGTGGCCCCGGCCTCGATCACATCGATGGTGGGGGTGTCAAAGCTCACGTTCCACTCGCTGGGGGCGCTGGAGGTCAGGTTTACGTTCTGCACCGGCACATTGCTGTTGTTAGTGATGCTGATGGTCACAGGCGTCTCCTCGTTGGCGTGGGTATCAAAGCTTAAAAGTCCGTCCGGCGTGGACAGATCCAGGGAGTATTTCTCCGTGACGGTCACGGACAGCTCCATATCCAGAGTCTCGCCTGCGGAGACCGCGCTGCAGGGAATGGTGTACTGGCCGGCTTCCACATTGTTGGGAGGCGTCACCGTGATGTCCAGGCCCTGGCTGGCCGCTGACTCCAGCTCGATGCTGGCTACCTGGGTGGATTCGCCGCTGGGCTCAAAGGCCACCTGCCAGCCCTCCGGGGCCTGTGCGGAGAGGCTGTAGGTCTGTGTCTCCGGGCTGTTGTTCACCAGTGTGGCGCTGAAGCTGAAGCTGGCGTCCGCCGCCCCCTCCTGTTCCGGATACTCGCAGGAGAAATCGCCCTGGCTCACCTCCAGCTGATCCACATCCAGATTGAGGGTCAGGGTGTCATATACCGCGTCGTTGGCCCGGGCCTCCAGGACTACCTGGTAGCTGCCGTCCGCAGCGTCCGCCGGGATGTCCAGTTGGAGAGAGGCGGTGGCTGTGTCCGTGCCGGAGGGAACATGCACCCGGCTGATCCGGTTCCCGCCGCCGGATATGTAGCCCTCCCAGCCCTCGGGCATGGACTGGATGCCCAGGGAGGCGTCGCAGGCCGATCCGGAATTATCAAAATCAATGGTAAATGTCACATTGTCCCCGGCCCTGGCCGCCAGTCCCGGATAGTCCGTGTGCATATCCAGGCCGCCCTCTGCATGGGCCGTCATAGCGACTCCCAGCATACAGGCAAATAGAAGCCCGCAGGCCGCCGCAGCCTTTAAGGGCCTTGTTGTTTTTGCGATTCGTATGTTTTTGTTCATAGATAAGTCTCCTCCTCGATTCGGGGGCAATGCCGCCCCCAGCCTTTTAACTGGCAGTATAGCACCCAAACCTTTAGTTAGTCTGAAAATCCGACAGGGAGCAGAGGGAACTTATTGACGCTATTGTGACATGGTAGTATGATGGGGAGGTGACGTTTTTTCGCGATTTTGCAACTATTTTGGACGGCTGTGGGGTGAAACAATATGTACGAGTATCATTGGTATCAATGGCTGGCTTTCTTCTATATATATTGCTTCTTTGGCTGGATCTTTGAGTCCGCCTATGTCTCTTTTTTAAAGAAGCGCTTTGTGAACCGGGGATTTCTACACCTCCCCCTGCTGCCTCTGTACGGCACGGGGGCGGTGATGATGCTCTGGGTGTCTCTTCCGGTAAAGGACAATCTTCTGCTGGTATATATATCCGGAGTTGTGGCCGCCACGATTCTGGAATATGTAACCGGCTGGGGAATGGAGAAGCTTTTTAAGGTGAAATATTGGGATTACAGCGATCAGCGCTTCCAGTTAAATGGCTATATCTGCCTCTCCTCCTCGGTGGCCTGGGGATTTCTCACTATTTTCCTGACAGAGGTCATCCACCGGCCCATCGCGGCTTATGTCCTTGGGCTTTCCCATGCTGTCTGCCTTTCCTGCGTGTGCGCGGTTTCCGTCCTGTTTGCCGCCGATACGGCCCGATCCGTAAAGGAGGCCCTGGATTTTGCCAAGATGCTGGATGCCATGACCCGTATGCGCGCGGAGTTTGACGACGCACAGGTGCAGCTGGCGCTCTTAAAGGCGGAGATGCGTGATCGGGCGGTTCAGGTTCGGGATGAGTCCCGGCTGCGGATGGAGGCATGGCGCATGCAGGCCGAGGATCGGTCCGCCGCTCTCTCCCACCGGCTGGAGGAGATTCGGCAGTGGCATCAGGGAATGACTGGGAAGATAAGCTTTTACCGCAAGGGAATTTTAAAGAGAAATCCTTCCGCCTCCTCGCCGCGGTTTGCGAAGGCCTTTGAGGAGCTGCGGGAATTGGCGGAGAGAAAGCGTTAGATACATAAAAGGGGAGAGCCCCGAAGGGTTCTCCCCAGGCTGCAGGTCCTGCAGCGCGATGTTACATCATCGTATCCACCATCGCCATCACGGCTTCGCCCAGAGCCTTGGACTTAGCATCCGCATCCTCCAGGGACGCGCCCTTGACTCCGTAGTAGAACTTGATCTTGGGCTCTGTGCCGGAGGGGCGCACGCAGATCCAGGCGTTGTCCTCCAGGTCGTAGTAGAGCACATTGGAGGCGGGAAGGCCGGTGGGCTTCACCTCGCCGGTGGCCATATCCTTGATGGTATCCAGCTTATAATCCCGGGCGGATACCACCTTATAGCCGCCCACCTCTGCGGGAGTATTCTGGCGCAGGGTTTCCATAATGGACTGGATCTTGGCCAGGCCCTCGATGCCGGAGAGGCCGATGGACTTCACCGCATCCTTGTAGTAGCCGTACTTCTCGTACATGGCGATCATGGCATCCCACAGGGTCATGCCCTTCTGCTTGTAGTAGGCCGCTGCCTCGCAGAGGGCCGCCGTGGCGGAGATAGCGTCCTTATCTCTGGCGTAGGTTCCGATCAGGCAGCCGTAGCTCTCCTCCATGCCGAAGAGGTAGGTTCCCTTGCCGGTTGTCTCATTCTTTAAAATCTGCTTGCCAATCCACTTAAAGCCGGTGAGCACCTCGATAAGCTCCACGCCGTAAGACTTTGCAACCGCGTCGATCAGGTTGGTGGACACAATGGACTTCACAACCTGGCCGTCCGCCGGAATCTTGCCCGCCGCCTGCTTCTGGCTCAGCACATACTCACAGAGAAGGGATCCGGACATGTTTCCCGTAAGGGGGATATACTCGCCGGACTTGGCATCCTTCACGTACACGCCCAGACGGTCCGCGTCCGGGTCTGTGGCCAGCACCAGATCCGCGTTCTTCTCCTTAGCCAGCTTAAGGCCCAGGGCAAAGGCCTCGGCAGCCTCGGGGTTCGGGTAGCTCACTGTGGGGAAATCGCCGTCGGGAAGCTCCTGCTCAGGAACCACGTATACATGGGTGAAGCCCAGCTCCTTCATCACCCGTCTAGCGGGGATGTTGCCGGTTCCATGGAGGGGGGTATAAATGATGGTGATCTGATCCTGCATTTCATCGATGGCCTTCTGATTCACTACCTGGGCCTTCACCTGGGCGATGTACTTGTCGTCAATCTCCTTGCCGATGACCTGGTACTTGCCGGCTGCCAGGGCAGAGGCCTCATCCGTGGTCTTCACCGTAGACAGATCCTCGATGGCCAGCACTTCCTCAGTCACGCCCTTGTCGTGGGGCGGCGTAAACTGGGCGCCGTCCTCCCAGTACACTTTGTAGCCGTTGTACTCCGGCGGATTGTGGCTGGCGGTGATGTTGATGCCGGCCACGCAGCCCAGCTCCCGCACAGCGAAGGAGAGCTCCGGGGTGGGGCGGAGGGATTCGAACTTATAGGCCTTGATGCCGTTGGCCGCCAGGGTCATGGCCGCCTCCATGGCAAACTCCGGGGACATATGGCGGGAATCATAGGCGATAGCCACGCCCTTGTCCGCTGCGCCCTGCTTGATGATGTAGTTGGCAAGGCCCTGGGTGGCCCGGCGGACCACATAGATGTTCATGCGGTTGATGCCGGCTCCGATAATACCCCGCAGCCCAGCGGTGCCGAACTCCAGATCCATATAGAAGCGCTCCTTGATCTCCTGCTCATTCCCCTCGATGGCTCTGAGCTCTGCCTTGGTAGCCTCATCAAAGTACGGATTCGATAACCATTCCTGGTATATCTTCATATAATCTTTCATCTCGATATTCCCTCCTGGATATAATATAGCCGCAGCCGTCCAGAACCGCTGCGTAGGTGCAGAACCCTGCATGTCTGCTATGATTATACTATACGGAGGGGAAAAAAGGAAGGAAAAAATATAACCGTTCCGGCGGGGCGCCTCCTCTCCCGCCGCAGACGGCTGCGCAAAGCCTCATCCTCTATACGGCCCATTCCAGGCGCCTTAAAAAGGCGTTTCTCGCGGGCTGCTGGGATTCCAGGGTTTTAAGTTTCTCGATATTTCTGACAGGGATCCACGCCTTGTTGGAGTTATAGTAAAAATTCAGCTGCTTCCAATATTTTTCCGGATAGAGGAAGAGATAGTACAGGCAGGCCCGCTCCTTTCTCTCCATGGGGAGAACCCGCTCATAGGATTCCAGCATGGACAGGCCCAAGTCCGCGTTCCATCCGTGCTTTTCCATTGCCTTGCGCATGAAGCGGTACAAATCGGAGACCTGGATCCCCAGATGCATCCGGTTGTAATCGATAATCGCCGTGTAGCGCCCGCCCATAAGCACGTGGTGCTGATCCAGATCCCCGTGGCAGAGGTAGACCGGGCGTTCGCCGCTCTCCGCCAGGGGACTGCATCCGGCGGGGCTTAGCTGGGCGGCCTCAAGGCTTGGGGCGGATTCATTGTCCCAGAGTCCCTCGATTCCCCGAAGCGCCTCTGCGGCCTGGGCAAAAAAGAGCTCGTAGCTGCGGATCACGCACATCTCAAATTCTGATTTTTTCCGTTTATTCCGAATATAGTTCCGGACTCTCTGCATTTCCCGGTTATGGCGCTCCAACTCCTCGCCCAGGGGCTGCTCGCAGGTGGAGCCCATCCGCCACTCGTCCCGGAAGGGAACCTCCCGCAGCTGCCGGTGGAGGAGCGCAAGGCGGGAGAGGGCCTGGCGTATTTCAAATCCATCCTTCAGGCTGCACTCTCGGTCCGAGAACCACTCCTTCAGTATGTACCGGGTTCCGTCCCCTGCGGTGGCAAAAAGGGCGCCCTCCTTATTTCTCACATACCGATCCACCCGCAGGCTGGTGCGGGGATCCAGGGTTCCCAGGACCTGATCCTCGAATTCCAGGCGCTTTGCCGTGCCCCGGTACTCCTTCAAAAGCCTGCAGCCCTGATCCGTCTCGCAGATCCAGGAACCTCTTCCCTTTCGGACGGACAGGACCTCCATATCGTACTGCTCCAAGGCTTCCGTATATTTATCGTTCATTTACACCCCTCCACACGCAGATCCCTGCTGTCTTTTTGCCGGAGCCAAGTCCGGCCCTTCCGGCTATTTCTAAGGTATGTAAGAGTGGATGGGTTTATGCCCCAAGCAGAGAAACGAACGGCCGCGCCTGCGCACCCGCACAAAAAAGAGGCCCCGGCAGGGCCTCTCGTCATTTCCAGTGCAGCCTGTGAAGGCTTCCCTGTTTTTCCAGATTTTCAAATCCCTGCTGGCGCAGGGCCTCATAGAGGACAATTGCTACGGAATTGGCCAGATTCAGGGATCGGATGTCCCCCCACATGGGGATGCGGACGCACCGGCTCTCATTTTCCACCAGGATTTCTTCGGGGATTCCGGCGCTCTCCTTGCCGAACATCAGGTAGCAGTCCGGCTCATAGGATACGTCGGAGTATACCTGATGGGCTTTGGTGGTGGCAAAATACATTTTCCCGGGAGCGTCCGGACAGCGCTCCAAAAACTCTCTGTAATCGCTGTAGGCCCGCACATCCAGCTTGTCCCAGTAGTCCAGGCCGGCCCGCTTCACAGCCTTTTCGCTGAGCTTGAAGCCCAGGGGCTCAATGAGATGGAGCCTGGCGCCCACAGCCACACAGGTGCGTCCTATATTTCCCGTATTGGAAGGCATCTCAGGCTCTAAGAGAACAATATTCATCATTTTCCGTCCCGCCTCTTTACAAAGCGCTCGATGCGCTCCAGGGCCTTTTTCAGGCTTTCTAAGGAATAAGCGTAGGAGATGCGGACAAATCCCTCCCCGCAGTCGCCGAAGGCGCTTCCCGGCACCACGGCCACTTTCTCCTCCTTTAAGAGCGTTGTGGCAAATTCCTCCGAGGTCATGCCGAAGCGCTTGATATTCGGAAAGGTATAGAAGGCGCCCAAGGGCTCAAAGCAGGGGATGTTCATCTCCTGGAAAGCGTGAAGGAGATAGCGCCGGCGCTGGTTGTAGGACTCCCGCATCATGGCCACGTCCCCGTCCCCGTCCCGGAGAGCTGACACCGCAGCGTACTGGCTGGTGGTGGGAGCGCACATGATGGCGTACTGGTGGATTTTCAGCATCTGCTCCAGAATTCCGGCCGGGGCCGCCGCATACCCAAGCCGCCAGCCCGTCATGGCATAGGACTTGGAGAATCCGTTGATCAGCACCGTCCGCTCCTTCATGCCGGGGATGGCCGCTATGGTGTAATGATCTCCGCTGTAGGTAAGCTCCGAATAGATCTCGTCGGAGATGACAAAGATATCCTTTTCCAATACAATCTCTGCGATTGCCTCCAGATCCTGCTTGTCCATAATGGCCCCTGTGGGGTTGTTGGGGAACGGGAGCACCAGGATCTTCGTCTTGTCTGTTATTTTCTCCAGAAGCTTTTCCGGCGTCAAGCGGAAATGATCTTTTTCCTCCAGCTCGATGATCACCGGCACGCCGTCGGCCAGCACCGCGCAGGGGACATAGGAGACATAGCTGGGCTGGGGGATCAGAACCTCGTCCCCGGGATTGAGCATGGCCCGCATGGCAATGTCGATGGCCTCGCTCCCTCCGATGGTAACCATAATCTCATGGTTCGGGTCGTAGCTCACGCTGAAACGCCGATCCAGATACCGGGATATCTCCTCCTTTAAGGGCTTTAAGCCGGCGTTGGAGGTGTAGAAGGTTCTTCCCTTTTCCAGGGAATAGATGCCCTCCTCCCGTATATGCCAGGGCGTCTCAAAATCCGGCTCGCCCACGCCCAGGGAAATGGCGTCGGGCATCTCGCTCACAATGTCAAAGAATCTGCGGATGCCGGAGGGCGGTATGTTTACAATCTTGTCTGATAAGGGGTTTCTCATGGTGTGATCAGCATCCTTTCATCCTGGGTGGGCTCGCTTATGATGGTTCCGTGATCCTTGTATTTCTTTAATACAAAGTGGGTGGCTGTGCTTAAGACAGACTCCATGGGAGCCAGCTTGTCGGATACGAACTGGGCCACCTGGCGCATGGTCTTCCCCTCGATGAATACAGTAAAGTCAAAGGATCCGCTCATCAGGTACACCGCGTTCACCTCGCTGTACTGGTAGATCCGCTCCGCGATCTTGTCAAATCCCATGCCGCGCTGGGGCGTTACCTTTACCTCGATTAAGGCCACCACCTTCTCCTCGCTGGTGTTGTCCCAGTTGATCAGGGTGTGGTAGCCGCAGATGATATGTTCCTTCTCCATCTCCGCGATCTCGTTGGCCACCGCCACCTCGCTCTCGCCCAGCAAAATTGCCAGATCCTTAATGTCAATCCGGCTGTTCTTCTCTATTACCGCAAGAATTCTCTCTCTCATCTTCTCCATCCTTTCTTCTCTTCCAAATAGGCGCCTGCCGCCGCCTCAAAATCCATCAGCCGTCCCAGCTCGTCCGGCTGAGGACGCTCCAGGTATCCCGCTTCCTCGCCGCCGTGGCAGATGCGCCGTGTATCGCCCGCCTGGGTCCAGCCGATAATCTCTGCGGGTATGCCCGCGTCTTCAAGGAGCCGTTTCAGCTGGCCGCCGTGATCGGAGGCCGCAAGAACGCAGTTGGCGGAGAACAAGCGGTAGGGATTCAGATCATACCGCTCGCATACCTCCACTGTAAGCTGGCGCATGGGAATCTGTTTGAGATCCGCTGTGACGCCCGCCTGGTAGCTGCCGGACAAATCCCACAGGGCAGTGAGGACGCCTCCCTCCCCCGCGGGGATATATGCAGTGAAGGGACAGTCACGATTCTTCTCCTGTCCCTCAAACCACCTCTCTGCGTCATATGTGTCCGGCTCGTCCAGAAGCTCCAGAAATCCCGGACAAAATAAAGCTTCCAAATCTGCTCTCCGCTCTCTTCCAATGATTCGGGTGCCGGCAAGCCCGGCAAAGCCAGCCATCACCAGATCCTGGCCGGGCCTTATAAGGCCCTCCCGCACTTCAAATCCCCCAGGCCGTCCCGCGTTTCTCATGCCCCTGCCTCCGGGGAAACCGGAAGAATCTGGGCTGGAGCGGGAGCCGTGGTCTCAGGCGCAGGAGCTGCGCCCCCGGATCCGGCTGCGGTCTCAGGGGCGGGAGCTGCGCCCCCGGCTCCAGCTGTGGTCTCGGGCGCAGGAGCCGGGGAAACCGCCCCGGGCCCGGCCGCCCCTTCTGTGGGAGCAGGGGCTGGGGCGGATTCCCCGCCCCCTGTCCCGGAATCCTGGCCGGAGGGCTGGGGACTCACTCCCGGCCCGCCGTCCACGCCGGTTACCGGGCCAGTCTCTGCGGGGGATGTCTCCCCTCCGGCTGTCCCTCCCGCCGTGGGATCCTGCGTCTCCGTGGGAAGCGTCACCGGAAGGGATGGCCCCACCCGGTAAATGGCCTTGGAGGCATTGTAGGTGTCTTCATTCAGCAGGGTTCTCTCCTGCTCCACTCCGTCCACGGTGACAACCTTCCAGAGCCGGGACCGCAGGCCTGTGTGGGAGGACTGCACCCGCACCTGGGCGCCGGGAGCCAGGGACGGATCCACGATGAGCTGGGGATCTCCCGGGCTGGTTCTGGCCAGGGTCTCCGACACGTACTCTACCTGGCGGTTTGCCGGGCGAGTTTCCTTCCCATAAATGGTGAAGGTGATCTTTTTGTCCTGGGTATATCCCTCCACGTAGATGGGAGTGCTGTAATTATTTTTTATCTTCAGATCCTTGACCGTGCCCGCGATGGCCGCGTCCATAGACGGATCCACATAGGTCACAATCATGGAATGGTTCTGGCGCTGTACAATCTCAAGCTCCGCTTCCAGGGCCGCGTTGTAGAGCGTGGTGGATACCTGGCAGACACCGCCTCCGATGCTGTCCACCACCTGCCCGTTGGCATAGGAAGCCGCCCCCTTGTAGCCGTTGGCCGAGGTAAAGGGCTGAAGGCACTCGTAGCCGGAGAGCACCTCTCCCGGCATGAGAACGCGCCCATTGATCTTGGAGGCTCCCACGGAAACATTGGTGGATCGGGCGGATCCGCTGGAGGCAAAGGAGGTGGTGGCGCTGCCCAGCACGTCCTGAATGGAGGCCAGATCCTCCGTGGTGACAGCAGGCTCTGTCTCCACAATCACTGCCTCCGCCCAAACCGGCTCTTTAAGTCCCTGGGCAAATGCCTGATTCAAGGCTTCCTCCGTGGCCTCTGCATCCACGGTCTTTCCTGGGGCGGACTCGGTGATCACAAAGGCCCCGTTCTCCCTGACAATCGCGGCGTCCCGGGGCGCTGTCCCCATATCCTGGCACTGGCTGTTTACAAACTGCGCCACACTGCCGGAGTCAGCCTTCACCTCAAGGGGCAGATCCACGGGGCTTCCTGCCAAATCCTTTTTCGCCATATACTGCCGGATAAGGCTTCCGCCCGCATACTTAGCGGCAGCCTCTTTTACGGCGCTCTCATTGGCCCAGTGGCAGCCCAGGCTGCGGGCCGTGGTCGTTACATCCTGTCCGTCCACGTTCAGCGTGACTGTCTGATCCCCCTGGGCCTTCACATAGTCTGCCGCCGCAGCTTCGGCCTCATCGGCCGTCATCCCTGCCAGGCTCTGCCCGCCCAGGGATATTCCCTCCGGAAAGACCGGGGCCGCAAAGGCAGTCAGGCTTCCCGCCCACAAAAGCCCGGCAGTCAGCGCCGCCGCAAGGCCCCCGTTCCATATATTCTTTTTCATAGCTTCTCCCCTTAGTACCCGATAACGCTCAAAGCCATGGGAACAACCATGGCAAGTACCAGGATCACCACGATAACCGTTGAAATGATTTTCTTTGTCTTCGGGTTTCTCAGATTTAACATGACATGCTCACCTCTTTAAAAATGCTTTTCCATGCTGTAGGATGATGGCGTCTATCATCCGGGAAGCTTCGCTTCGGGTTAAGGCATCCATCTGCACAGTTATGTTTATTCTATGATATTTTATTAAATCCTGCAAGTATTCTTTTTGCCTTTTTGTGGCAGGCTGGTCCCGCTTGGGCTGGTAAAACAGGGGAAACGGGCGAAAATCCTCCGGCCGCTCCCCGCCGTAACGGCTCTTGAGCGCCTGAAACAGGCGGTGGGCGCTGTCCGCGTCCGCCTGGGCCCGGTGGGCCTCCGACTGGGGCACGTGATAAAAAGCGCAGGCCCCGGCCAGGTTCTTCTTCTGATCCTCCCCCATAAACAGTCTGCACAGGCGCAGCGTATCTACTCCCATATGTTCAAATTCCCGGCCGTTATTTACCGCAGCCTTCTTTATGAACCGGTAGTCAAACATGAGATTGTGGCCCAGGAGAGGCAAATCCCCGGCAAAATCCAGGGCAGGCCCGATCACCTCCTCAATGGCGGGGGCGTCCTTTACCATCTCGTCCGTGATCCCGGTGAGAGCCGACACATACGCGTTAATCGGCCGGCCCGGATTGACCAGGGCTAAAAAGCGGTCCACCGCCCTGTCATTTACCACCTTTATCATGGCTAACTCCGTAATCTTCTCTTTTTTCACATCCAGCCCTGTCGTCTCCACATCCAGCGCTATATAGGAATCAATCATTTTTATATCTCCTGTCGTCCGAACTGTTACCCGCAGATAATTTCCCTGGCATTGCCGTCCAGCGGATCCCTGTCCCTGTAGTCAAAGAGCGTCATGCTCCCGTCGCCCCATACCTCCATGTGGGTCATCCGCTCCATCTGGCGGGCGTCGTAGGATCCGTAGGCCGGCAGATGCCGCCGCTCCATCTCCTCCCTCCGGTAGAATTCGCGGATCCTTTCCCGGCAGGGTCGCAGATCCCTGGCAAAGGCTGGCCGCGTTTTGGCATTTTCCCGGAGATAGAAGTCCCGCACAAGGGCGTCCCGCAGGTCCTCCCGGCCCGGCCGGCTCTCCGAAGCCTCCTGGTTTTTCCCGCCCTCCCCAGCGGCCCGGGTGCAGGTTTCGCTTATCAGTCCCCACAAAATGTCGTACCGGGCCATACGGCTGTGATTTACGCCTGCAAGGCCACTTTCCTTATAATAGGCGGCCAGGGCCAAAAACATGTCCCAGGGGCTGGGATACCATTTTTCCAGGAGGGCCAGGGTGCAGGTGAACTGCCGGCTGTTGTAGTAAGTCTCCACCATGTCCTCCGCCTCCTTAAGGGTCAGAATGTCCCCGTAGGAAAGCCATGGGGTGAAGAGTACCTCGTAGGGAGGGACGGAGGAACAGCGGATCCCAAAGCGGACGGCCTCCCGCTCCATGGGCGTGCCCTTGAGAACCTTTAAAAATCCCAGCTGCAGCTGATCCGGCTCCATGGCGTAAACCTGGTTGAAGGACTCACGAAAGCTCTCCAGATCCTCCCAGGGAAGTCCGGCGATCAGATCCAGATGCTGATGGACCCTGCGGGAGGCCTTGAGCCGTAAGGTGACCGCGCGGATCCTCGCAAGGTCTGTCCGCCTGCCGATGGCGTCCAGTGTCCGGGGATTTGCGGACTGCACCCCGATCTCCAGCTGTACCAGACCAGGGCGCAGGGAGGTGAGAAGGGCGGCCGCCTCCTCGTCCAGGAGATCCGCTGCTATCTCAAAGTGAAAATTTGTCTTTCCGTTATCATGTTCCTTTATAAACCGCCAAATCCTGAGGGCCCGCTCCCGGCTGCAGTTGAAGGTGCGGTCCACAAATTTCACCTGGGGCACACCGGCCTCCGGAAACTGCGCCAGCTCCCGCTCCACTAACTCCATACTGCGGAAGCGAACCCGCCGGTCAATGGAGGAGAGGCAGTAGCTGCAGGAGAAGGGGCAGCCCCGGCTGCTCTCATAGTAGAGGATCCGGTGCGCCAGGGACTCCCTGTCTATCCCCTCATAGGGGAAGGGGATGCTGCTGATATCCAGGGCCGGAGCGGATCCGGTGTCCGCCAGCTGGCCCTCCGGCCGCCGGAAAATCAGCCCCGGCACGCCGGTCAGCTCCCCTCCCTGTCCCAGGGCCCCAAGGAGCCGGGCAAAGGTCTCCTCCCCTTCGCCCTTCATGACGCCGTCCGCCTGGGGGTGTGCTTCAAGGAAACGCTGTCCGTCATAGGAGACCTCCGGCCCTCCGAACCACAGGGCGGTGCCGGGGAGAAGCGTCTTTAAGTCCGCAAGAAGGCTCTCCACCATGGAAATATTCCAGATATAACAGGAAAACCCGATGAAATCGGGCTTTCTCCTATAAATATCCTGTAAAATTGTCTCCCGCAGGTGGTTAATGGTGTACTCCCCCAGCTCTATATCCGGGGCGTTGTCCCCAAGAGCCCTCCTGGCATAAGCCCGCAGGCTGTAGATCGCCAGGTTGGAGTGAATGTATTTCGCATTGATTCCCACCAGAAGAACCTTCATGGCCTACACCTCAATCTCAATCTTCCGGCCCGTGGGCTGGTACTGGTAGTAGCGCACCCCCGCCGCGTTCAGCATCCGCTTGGAAGCCCGCACAGCCGGCGTGTCCGCGTACTTGTCCTGGCCGTAGACAATGGTCTTGATGCCGGACTGGATGATGGCCTTGGCGCACTCATTGCAGGGGAACAGGGTCACATAGAGCTTGCTCCCCTCCAGGCTCCCGCCCCGGTAATTTAAGATGGCGTTGAGCTCCCCGTGGGTGGAGTAGAAATACTTGGCGTTGTAGGGGTCATCCTTCTCGTGCTCCTTTCCCCAGGGAAACTCATCGTCGGAGCAGCCCTTGGGGAATCCGTTGTACCCCATGGAGAGTATCTTGTTGTCCTGGCTCACAATGCAGGCCCCCACCTGGGTGCTGGGATCCTTGGAGCGCTTGCCCGCCAGGATGGCCACCCCCATAAAATATTCATCCCAAGTGATATAGTCTTCGCGCTTCTGCGTCATATGTCCCTTCCCCCTTTTCGCTGATTGGATGCTTACGATTGTAACATGCCTGGCCCTGCTTGTAAATGGGGTTTTAGGGATGCGGCTCTCTGCCGGTTACTGCTTCCTATTCATCACAAGCATCTGGAGCCGGTTCTCTATGTTGGCAAAGCTCACATCCGGGTCGTAGTCCAGAGGAAGGATCTGGGCGTCCGGATACATGTCCTTTAGCCGCTTGGCCACGCCCCGGCCCACCACGTGGTTGGGCAGGCAGCCAAAGGGCTGGAGAATCACAAAGGCCCGGCAGCC
>CALWRY010000039.1 GCA_944384065.1 uncultured Enterocloster sp.
CGGAAGCATCATCTCCTTCGGGGAGCACAAGAGCCTGATTGCCCCCTACATCGATGAGCAGCACAAAGGCAACGGGGCGAAATGGCTGCGGGAACAGATAAAGGCCAACTGCCTGGCGATGGCCAGGGGCCTTAAGGAGGAGAGCTGACGCACGATCAGATGCAGAGGGCGGTTATGACAAAACTCTCCTTCTTAAAGGGCGGGGGTGCCCGGAGCCCGCAGTTTTGCGCAACAAGAGAGGCTCTTGTGAAAAATCACAAGGTTATTCAAAAAAATGAATATCCCTTTGGAGAAAAAAATCGACAACTCCAAAGGGATTTTTTGTGCCTATTTTACGAATTTTAGCCAAAGCCATCGGAAAACATTTATGCACTATTGACATAAAAAATGGAGTGTGTTAAATTTAAATCAATCGACCGACCTATAACGGAGGGATGCGTTTTCCGATAGGGAAAAATGCATTTTCCGGTACGGCGGAGAGTATTTTCCCGGCTATCGGGACGCACATACAAAGACATAAGGAGGTAATGAAACGCTATGAAGAAACAGTATGTTACCCTGACGGTGAACGGACGGGAATATCGTTTCTCGATTGGGGACGGCTTTGGCCAGGTACCCCCCTCGGAGACATTGTCCCAGACCTTAAGAAAGCGCCTGGAGCTCACCGGCTCCAAGGAGTCCTGCAGCGAGGGCGCCTGCGGCTGCTGCACCGTTCTCATGGATGGAAAGGGCGTCACGTCCTGCATGGTGCTTACCGTGGAGTGTGACGGAAAGAACATTGTGACCATCGAGGGTCTTGAGGATCCGGATAAGGGACTGGATCCCCTGCAGCAGGCATTTATCGATGAGTACGCGTTCCAGTGCGGCTACTGCACGCCCGGCATCATCATGGCGGCAAAGTCACTGCTTCTTGAGAATCCCCATCCCACTCCCGATGAGATTAAGGAGGGCATGTCCGGAAACTACTGCCGCTGCATCAGCCACTACACCGTGCTTCGGGCCATCAACAAGGTGGCGGGCAACGGCGAGGACAAGACAGCGGTTATGCACAGGGCCAACGACGACGTGGAGAACCCCATTCCCGTCCGTCCGGAACGGTTCCCGAGCCCCTTCGCGGTTGGGACCCAAGGCGCACATGCACTGAATGATTAAGGAGGGCAAAGAAGAATGAGTAAGCTTGAATACCGCGATATTAAACAGCCCAATTACCGTCATATCGGCAACTACACCCCCAGAAAGGATGCCAGGGATATTGTGACGGGCAAGGCCATTTTCCTGGATGATTTTTCCGTACCCCATATGCTCTACGGACGGACAAAGAGAAGCCCCTATCCCCATGCGAAGATTCTCTCCATCGACACCTCGAAGGCAGAGGCGCTTCCCGGCGTGCGTGCTGTTATCACCCACAAGAACATGCCGGAGCGCTGGGGCCTGGGACTTCCGGTACATAGACTTCTGATGGAAGACAAGGTCTTCTATGTAGGCGACCTGGTAGCCCTGATCGCAGCGGATACCGAGGAGATCGCTGTTGAGGCCATGGATCTGATCGATGTGGAGTATGAGCAGTTGGAGCCCGTATACTCCGCAGAGGAGGCCTTAAAGGAGGGCGCAGTTGAGCTGTATCCCCGCTTTAAGGGCAACCATGTAGACAACGGCATCAAGTACTTCCAGCCCGACGGGCCCTGGTGGCAGATCATCCGCGGCGACGTGGAGAAGGGATTTGAGGAGTGCGACTATGTGGCGGAGGATAAGGTAGCATTTGACAAGATGCCCGCTCCCCTGGCTCCTGAGACTCCCTGCTGCATCGCCAAGTATGAGGGCGGAAATGAGTACACCATCTGGGCTTCCTCCCAGAGCGCCCACATCCTTAAGCTGATGGGCGAGGGCAGAATCCCCGGATCCAACTTAAGCGTAAAGACCTTTAACGTAGGCGGAAGCTACGGAAATAAGCAGTCCCTCATGACCACGGTTCTCTCCGCCGCCATGCTGTCCTTAGTGACCAAGCGGCCGGTGAAGATCGTTCTGACCAAGGAAGAGCAGCTCATGAGCTACGAGGTTCGTCTGGGCAGCACCATCACCGCCAAGATCGGTATGGACAAGGAAGGCTATGTCCGCGCCGTGCAGGGCGATTGGCTGGTGGACACCGGCGCCATCGCTGACTCCGTACAGGGCCAGGTAGGCGTAGGTCTCGGCGAGGCGCAGCTGGTGCTGGCGAAATGTCCCAACTGGTACATGGACAGCCACATCGCCGTTACCAACAAGCAGGCGGCCGGCATCGTTAGAGGCTACGGCGGCCAGGAGTTAAACAGCTGTCTGGAGCGCCTGATGTGCACCGCCATGAAGGAGGGCAACTTCAATCCTCTGGATGTATTTAAGAAGAACTACATTGCCCCCGGCGACCGCTTTATCTGGCGTGATGGCCGGTGGTGGCAGAGCCGTTCCTCCTTATTCTTCCCCGAGGCCATGCAGAACGCGGCGGACCGCTTCGGCTGGGCGGAGAAGTGGAAGGGCTGGAATGTTCCCACCTCCGTACACGGCACCAAGGCCCGCGGCATCGGCATGGGCGTAATCGGAAACGCAGATATCAATGAGGACAACACCGAGGCCATCGTCCGCATCGTTCCCGACCTGGTAGGAAGCCACCGGGCATCCACCGCAGTGATCGAGTGCGACATCACCGAGTCTGGTATGGGTACCAGAAGCAACGCCTGCAAGGTTGTGGCTGAGGTCTTAAATGTTCCGGTTGAGAAGGTGTCCATCACCGAGCCCGGAACCAAGTTCAACCCCTCCAACTACGGTCTGTGCGGATCCCGCGGTACCATCACCACAGGAAAGGCCGTCTCCCTGGCCGCGATGGAGTGCCGTCAGAAGGCTCTGGAGCTGGGCGCCCTGCACTTTAAGCGTTCCGTGGACCAGATGGAGACCAAGGACTTTATGGTATATGTAAGAGATACGCCTGAGCTTTCCATCCCCATGTTCAAGCTGGCTCCCAAGGAGCTTTCCATCGTGGGCTACGGCAAGCATATGGAGCTCTTCAACATCCCCAGCTGCATGGCGATCTTTGTTGAGGTTGAGGTGGATCTGGAGACAGGCCGCATCGACATCGTGAAGGTAGCGGGCGGCACGGATATCGGCCAGATCATCGACTCCAAGGCAGTGGAAATGCAGCTGCACGGCGGATTTGGATCGGCCTGCATCGACACGGCTATTTTCGAGGAGTGCATCCTGGATCCCGCAACCGGAAGGCTGTTAAGCTCCAGCCTTATCGACTACAAGTGGAGACCCTTTAACGAGTTCCCGCCCTATGACGCCTACGTAATGGAATCCCAGATCGATTCCTTCATGTTCAAGGCCCTGGGCATCGGCGAGATTTCCGGAGCGGCAGGCGCAAGTGCCGTCCTCATGGCTGTCTCCAACGCCATCGGCGTGGACGTCAAGGATTATCCGGCAACTCCGTCAGTGATTTTGAAGGCATTAGGCAAAGCATAAGAGGGGAGGATTCACCGTGAGAAATTTTGAACATGAAAGCGCCGCTTCCTTTGAGGAGGCCGTTTCCCTGCTGAAAGACAGCAGAAAGGGAAGAAAGGTTGCCATTGCCGGCGGCTCTGATCTGATCGGCGTTTTAAAACAGCAGATATTAGAGGAATATCCCGAGACCGTGGTGGACTTAAAGACCATTCCCGGCGGGGAATACATAAAGGAAGAGGGAGACACCATTGAGATCGGCGCCTTAACCAAGCTCCATGACATTGAGAAATCTCCCTTGTTAAATGAGAAGGCTCCGGCACTGGCGCAGTCCGCCCGCTCCGTAGCCACACCCTTAATCCGCAATATGGCCACCATCGGCGGCAACATCTGCCAGGATGTGCGCTGCTGGTTCTACCGCTATCCCCACGGCGTGGGCGACCGCTTAGACTGTATGAGAAAGGGCGGCAAGGAGTGCTACGCCGTACAGGGCGACAACCGCTACCACTCCATCTTCGGAGGCATGAAGACCCATTTCACCCCCTGTACCATCCAATGTCCGGCAAACACCGACATTCCCGGCTACATGGAGCAGCTGAGAAAGGGCAATCCGGAGGGCGCGGCGAAGATCCTTATGGAAGCCAACCCCATTCCCATGATCACCTCCCGCGTCTGCGCCCACACCTGCCAGGAGCAGTGCAACCGCTGCAACAATGATGAGGGCGTGAACATCCACAGCGTAGAGCGCTATGTGGGCGACTACATTCTGGAGCATGCGGACGTATTTTATAAGGCTCCCGAGAAGGAGACCGGCCATAAGGTTGCCCTGGTGGGCGCAGGTCCCGCAGGTCTTTCCGCAGCCTATTATCTGAGGAAGGCAGGCCACGACGTGACCGTGATCGACAAGATGGAGAAGGCCGGCGGCATGCTGACCTACGCCATCCCCAACTACCGTCTGCCCCAGACCTATGTGGAGCAGGTGGTGGCTGCCTATGAGAAGATGGGCATCAAGTTCCGCTTAAACTGCAATGTGGGCGAGGATGTGACCACCGAGCAGCTGGAGAAAGAGTACGATGATGTGTTCTACGCAACCGGCGCATGGAAGCGCCCGGTGCTTGGATTCGACGGTGAGGAATTCACTGAGTTTGGCCTTCAGTTCCTGATTGAAGTAAATCAGTGGATGAACAAGAAGGAGAGAAAGCACGTCCTGGTAGTGGGCGGCGGAAACGTGGCTATGGACGTAGCCATTACCGCAAAGCGCCTGGGCGCAGGAAGCGTTACCATGGCCTGCCTGGAGTCCGAGCCTGAGATGCCTGCCAGCAAGGAGGAGATCGCCAGAGCACGGGAAGAAGGAATCGTGATTATGCCCTCCTACGGCGTGTCCAAGGCGCTCTACGAGGGAGACAAGGTAACTGGCATGGAGCTTCAGCGCTGCACCTCCGTGCGGGATGCGGAGGGAAGATTCAATCCCACCTATGATCCCAGCGAGAAGACCGTGGTATCCGCGGACGCCATCCTGATGGCTGCCGGACAGAGAGTTGACTTAAGCTTCCTGGGCGAGAAGACCGATTTGGCCCTTGACAGAGGATTAATCCAGGTTGACAAGGAGACCCAGGCCACCAGCAAGGAAGGCATCTACGCAGGCGGCGATGCCACCACAGGACCGGCTACGGTTATCCAGGCCATCCGTTCCGGACGGAACGCGGCGGAGGCCATCAACAAGAAATATGACACCGTTCTTCCGAAGCACGAGGAGGAGAAGTTCATCCACTTTGACACCGAGGGCGTAAAGGAGCAGAAGGCGGTTCATGATAAGGAACTTTCCCCGGAGCAGAGAGCGCTGGACAAAGAGGACAGCTCGACGCTTGAGACTGCGGAGGCTGTGAAGGAGGCCGGACGCTGCATGAACTGCGGCTGCTACTCTGTGAACGCATCCGATATCTCCCCGGTTCTGATCCTTTTGGACGCTGACATTGTGACCACCAAGAAGGTTGTGAAGGCAAAAGATTTCTTTACCACCCATCTGAAGGCAGTGGATATGCTTGACCAGGATGAGCTGGTGACGGCCATTCGATTTAAGCCCCAGGCAGCCGGTACGGTTTCCGTATATGACAAGTTCCGCGTCCGTGACGCCGTGGACTTTGCCATCGTAAGCCTTGCCTATGCCGTACAGATGAAGGACGGCGTGATTGAATCCGCAAAGACGGTTCTGGGCGGCGTGGCTCCGGTTCCCATGACCCGTGAAAAGGTGGACGCATACCTGGCCGGAAAGAAGCCCAGCGAGGAAGTGGCGAATGAGGCCGCCGAGCTGGCTGCGGAGGGAGCCCAGGCAATGTCCCACAATGCGTACAAGATTCAGGAAGTAAAGGCACTGGTAAAGAAGATGGTGCTGGGACTCTGCTGATGTAAAAAGGCAGCGGAGAGCTGACGCAGACAGAGGCCAGACAGTGAAAATAGGTTTGGGAACAGCCTGGGTGGCTGTTCCCGGACTTTATAACGTTAAAAAATTAACAAAAAGCACCACACAGAGAGGCGGGTGTAGTATGGATTTAATGAAGAAGCGCTGGGCGGTCCTGATCGCCAGCGTAGTGACAAATGTCTGTATTGGAACGGGATTTGCCTGGAGCGTGTATCAGACAGGTCTTTTTAATGAGTCGGTTTCCATCTTTGGAACAGAGGTGAGCCAGGCACAGCTGGCCCTGGCCTTCACCATCTGCAGCGGCGTGGCCCCCATTCCCATGATTGCGGGCAGCGGCCTGCAGAAAACCCTGCGGGGACCCAGAAACGTGGTCTGGCTGGGAGGCCTCCTGTTTTCCGCAGGACTCATTGCCACCAGCTTTATCCACAGCATTCCCATGCTGTATGTGACCTACGGCCTGTTGGCGGGCTTCGGCATCGCCTTTGCCTACGGCATCACCATCGGGAACACGGTAAAATTTTTCCCGGACAAGAGCGGGCTTATCGCAGGCATATCCACAGCGGCCTACGGAGCGGGCAGCATCATTTTCCCGCCCATCATGCAGGCCCTTATCAGCCAGTACGGGGTTATGCCCACCTTCCGGATTCTGGGCATCGGCTACGGCGTGGTCATCCTCATCTCGGCCTGGTTCATCACAGCTCCCCCGGAAGGCTGGGTGCCGGATGGATTTACGCCCAAGACAGCGGGAAAGGCCTCTGGAAATGCCGGTCAGGTGCAGAAGGACTGGAAGCAGATGTTGGCGGATTTCCGCTTCTATCTGATGATCCTGATCTTTATCATCTTTGCCACCGGCGGGCTGATGGTGGTGAGCCAGGGCTCCCCCATGTCCCAGGCCATCGGCGGGGCGGACGCGGCTACGGCGGCTGTCATCGTCAGCGTGATTGCGGTGGGCAATACCGGCGGCCGCATTATCTGGGGCTGGGTGTCTGACAAAATCGGGCGCTATCCCGCCCTGTTCATCATGGCGGCTATTGTGACGGCCAGCGGACTGATTTTGTCCGTGCTGACGGAGAGCGGATCGCTGGCGGCCTTTGTATTTTTCGCGACGCTCATCGCCATGTGCTACGGCGGCACCATGGGCGTGTACCCCGCCCTGACCGCAGACGCCTTCGGCATGAAGAACAACGGCGTGAACTACGGCATCATGTTTATCGGCTTTGCCCTGGGCGGCTATATCGGGCCCATTTTGGCAAATAACCTCTTTGCCAGCACCGGATCCTACCAGATGCCCCTCATGGCTGTGGGCGTTATGGGAGCGGCGGCCATCGTCCTTCTCTTTGTTCTGCGGGCGGTCAATCAATCGCAGAAGGCTTAAGGGAGGGCTTCATGGAACGAGAAATAGACGCCAGGCGGCGGGTGCAGATAACCCTGTCTAAGGGCAAGGAAGCTTTAGAGGGCGTCTACCGGTTCGACGTCCGGGGAAATTTCCTCGGCGTCAGGGCCGGAAGGGCCCCCAGCGGGGAAACCGCCGCCCGCCTCGCCTCCCTGGTCCGGGAAATGCCCCGGATTTCCGGGAGGGAGGAGCGGGAAGTACAGTGGGAGGGAGAGCATTTCTCCCTCTCCATCCTGCGTTATATCGATATGAGCCTGGGGGAGCTGGCCGACATCCAGGCAGAGCGCATCCCGGACCGGGAGGCCGTGGTGGACTGCGGCCAGAACCGGCGGCTCACCTACCGGCAGCTGAAGGAGGAGAGCGACGCCCTGGCCGTGTCCCTCATCCGCCTGGGAGTGGGCCGGGGGGACAAGGCAGCGGTTATCATGGACAACTGCTGGCAGAATCTTGTGGCGAAAGCGGCCATCGAGAAGATAGGGGCTGTGATTGTGAACCTGAACATCCACGAGAAGGGGGAGATGCTCACCGCGCTTCTCAAGGATACGGATGTGAAGGCCGTGCTCATCCGCCAGGGCATCAAGTCCCGGGAACACATGGATCTGCTGTGCGCTATGTGTCCGGAGCTGGAGAATGCGGATCGGGACAGGGTGAGCTGCGAGAGGCTCCCAGCGCTGAAGATTGTGATCGTGACAGGGCAGGAAAATGCGAGGCGCTGTACCTGGCAGTTTGATGAACTTTTAGAGCAGGGACAAAAGGGAGACCCATCGGCGCTGGAGGAGAGAAAGGGGGAGGTGGACCCCCTTGACCCGGTGACTATTATCCACACCTCCGGGTCCAGCGGAAAGCCAAAGGGCGTGGTGCTGACCCATGCGCAGCTTGTAGAGAGCGCCCTGAGCCATGTGAAATATATGCATTTGACGGAGGAGGACCGGTTCTACATGACCTCCCCCATGTTCCACGCCCTGGGCTGCATCGGATCCGCCCTGACCTCCATGGCTGCGGGGAGCGCCCTGGTATTTCACGGGACGCTGCGCTGCGACGGACTTCTGCCCGTACTGGAGCGGGAGCGCTGCACGGTTCTCAGCAGCGTGCCCACTGTGTATCTGCGGATTCTGGAGCTGGCGGCCGGGGATGGGGCATGGAGCGGGCGGATCCCCCTGCGCCTGTGCATCACGGCGGGAGCGCCCTGCCCGGTTAAGGTGTTTGAGGGCTTAAAGGAGCGGTTTGGGGTGGAGGAGGTTCTGACCATGTACGGGATGACCGAGGCAGGGCCGGGTATTTCCAGCACATCCATACGGACCTTAAGCCAGGCGGAGCGCCCCGGCGGCAGCGATCCGTGGCCCGGGGTGGAGATCCGGATACGAGAGGTTTCCCCTGACGGGGGCGAGGGCCGTATCCTGGGAACCGGCGAGCTGGGCGAGATATGCGTGAAAAGCTTCGGGGTGATGCAGTGCTATTACAAAAACCCGGAGGAGACGAAAAAGGCCCTGGATGGCGCGGGGTGGCTTCACACAGGGGATATGGGATATCTGTCTTCGGAGGGGAAGCTTTTCCTCACCGGAAGGTGCAAGGATCTCATCATCCGGGGCGGGGAAAATATCAGTCCCGGGGAGGTGGAGGAGTTCCTCAGGAGAAATCCCCAGGTGGAGGACGCCGCCGTGGTGGGCGTTCCGGACACCCAGTACGGGGAGCGGGTGTTTGCCTTTGTCAAGGCGGCAGCGGGAGCATCTATCGACCTTAAGGCCCTGGCCGGATGGTGCCGGGGGAAAATCGCCACCATCAAGATTCCTGAGTTTATGATCCAGGTGGATGCCTTCCCGGAGACTGGCTCAGGAAAGACAGACAAAAAGGAGCTAAAAAAACAGGCAGCCGGGCTTTGCAAAAAACCGGAATGTCAGGTAAAATAGAAAGGCAGGGATATTATGGCAAAGATTATATCAGTGAAGGAAGCAGCCGAGCTGGTCCAGGACGGCGCGGTTATCGGCTCTGCGGTTCAGGGCATGTGCGGCTGGCCCGAGGAGATCGGCATCGCGATTGAGAAGCGGTTTATGGAGACCGGCCATCCGGCGAACATCACCCACATCCACGGGGCGGGCCAGGGGGATTTTGGCCGCACGTCGCCGGACGGCAAGACCTGCCGGGGCGAGTGCGTTCTGGCCCATGACGGACTTTTGGCCTGCAGCATCCACGGCCATGTGGGCTGCTCCTTCAAGGTGACCAGGCAGATCGCGGACAACAAGATTCTGGCCTACAACATCCCCCTGGGTGTTGTGGGGCAGGTGTGGCGGGAGGTAGGAAGAGGCTTCCCGGGACTGCTCACCAAGGTGGGCCTCGGCACCTTTATGGATCCGCGCTACGACGGAGCCATGATCAATGAGAAGACCAAGAAGGAAGGGAAGCAGATTGTCAAGTACATTCCGGATTTCGAGGGGGAGGAGTATCTGTTTTACACCCTTCCTAAGCTGAATGTGGCGCTTCTGCGGGCCACCACGGCGGACGAGAACGGAAACCTGACCTATGAGAAGGACTGCATGCCCTGCGAGCCCCTTGACCTGGTGATGGCGGCCAAGGCTTCCGGAGCCATTGTGGTGGCCCAGGTGGAGCGCCTGGCCCAGGCGGGCTCCCTTGACCCGCGGATGGTGAAGATCCCCGGCATGATGGTGGATTATATCTGCGTGGCAGAGCATCCGGAAAATATTATGCAGACTCAGGTGACCCACTTTAATCCCGCCTTTACCGGGGAGATTAAGGTGCCCATCGAGCAGAACGATGAGGCGATGCCCCTGGACGACAAGAAGGTATTTACCCGCCGGGCGGCCATGGAGATCCACGCGGGCAACAAGTGCAACATGGGCATCGGCATGCCGGGCCTTATCCCCAAGGTTCTCATCGAGGAGGGCGTGGACAGCCAGGTGACCCTGATATCCGAGTCCGGCCTTATCGGCGGAATCCCGGCTCCGGGCGGGGATTTCGGCGCTCACTATAA
The DNA here is from genome assembly GCA_944384065.1 of uncultured Enterocloster sp. Lineage (GTDB taxonomy): Bacteria > Bacillota > Clostridia > Lachnospirales > Lachnospiraceae > Enterocloster. The sequence continues at coordinate 10,264 of CALWRY010000039.1, forward strand.
CCCTGAGGCTATGCTGAACCAGACGGACCACTTCAGCTTCTTTGACCAGGGCGGCCTGGACGTGGCTTTCTTCGGCCTCAGCGAAGTGGATAAGGATGGAAATGTAAACACAACCAACTTAAACGGCAAGATTGCCGGTGTGGGCGGCTTCCCCAATATCTCCGCAAACGCAAAGCACTCTGTGTTTGTGGGATCCTTCACCGCAGGAGGCTTAAAGTGCCACGTGGCGGACGGGAAGATGTATATCGACCAGGAAGGCCGCTTTGACAAGTTTGTGGAGAGCTGCAAGCAGATTTCCTTCAACGCGGCCCAGTCCCTGGAGAGAGGCCACAAGGTAACCTTCATCACGGAGCGCTGCGTGCTGGTGCGCCGTCCGGAGGGAATGGTGCTGACGGAGATTGCCCCGGGCATTGATCTGCAGACCCAGGTGTTAGATCACATTCATTTTAAACCGATTATCCCCGAGGGCGGCCCGGCGCTTATGGACGCAGCCCTGTTCTCAGAGGTATGGGGCCGTTTGGGAGACACGTTTTAGGAAGGAACAGAAAGATATGACGGAAAAAATACAGTTTAAGAACTGCTTTGTCTGCGGCCGCACCAATCCGGTCGGCCTTCACGCTGACATTGAAGAGGGAGATAAAAAGGCCTGGTGCAAATGGACGGTGAAGGAGGAGTACGTGGGCTACACCAATGTGCTCCACGGCGGAATCCTGTCCGCAATCATGGACGATCTGATGGCCCACGCTACCTATTCTCTGGGTGTGGAGGTGGTGACCGCCCACCTGGAGATGGACTATAAGTCCCCGGCTTATGTAGGGGACGAGCTGGACTGCGAGGCCCACGTGACTGAGGTGGGGAAGGGCCGCTCCATGCGGCTGGAGGGAACCATTACCTGCGGGGACCGTCTGGTAGCCCAGTCAAAAAGCGTGATGGTGATTGTGGATCATTTTGGGGAGGACCGAAAATGAAACCGGCAGGCGCTCTGATCTTGGCCGCTGGCATGTCGCGGCGGATGGGAAGCTTTAAGCCCCTTATGGAATTTCAGGGGGAAACTCTGATAGGCCGGGTTGTGCGAAGCCTCAGGGAGGCCGGGGCATCCCCCATCTTTGTGGTGGTGGGCTGCCGGGCCGGGGACATCAGGGCCCATCTGGCCGGGGAGGATGTGCGGTTTGTGGAAAATCCGGACTATGCCTCCACCCAGATGTTTGATTCGGTAAAAATAGGGCTTGCCCAGGCGGTTAAGGAATGCGGGCGCATTCTCATCACCCCTGGGGACGCCCCCCTCTTGTCCGTGCCCATTATCCGCCGGGTCATGGCGGAGGAGGCGCCCCTGGTGCGGCCGGTCTATAAGGGACGGCCAGGCCATCCGGTGCTGCTCTCCGGGGACGCGGCCCGGATGCTCTGCCTCTACCAGGGGGAAGGAGGCCTGCGGCAGGCCATGGAAAGCCTGCCGGGGCCTATGACGGAGATCCCCGTGGAGGACGAGGCCGTGTATATGGACGCGGACACGCCGGAGGAATTTGAAAGGCTCTTAGCCATGGCGGAGAAACGAAGGGCCCGGTAGGACGCCCAGGCGGGAGGCCTGGCCGGCCTGTTGGCTGGGGCGCGGGCAGCGGGAGTTTCGCAGGCCGGCGGCTGGGGCCCGGGCAGAAAGAAGGGCAGGACAGAAGAAGACGCGAAAGCCTTCTGCTGTCCTGTATTTTTGTGGGCAAATAATGGGTAGGTCGACCGACTTTTTTGGGCAAACCGGTTTACAAATTAGGAAAAATATGTTATTTTATTCACAGAGCGTTATTTTTTTAAATTAATAACGGTGGAGGTTGACGGAAGATGAAGCTGATTAAGACAGAGGATGCGGTGGGAACCGTACTGTGCCATGATATTACCCAGATTATCAAAGGAGTGACCAAGGACGCGGTGTTCCGCAAGGGACACGTGGTCACCGAGGAGGATGTGCCGGTGCTCTTAAGCGTGGGCAAGGAATGGCTCTATGTGTGGGAGAAGGAGGAGGGCATGCTCCACGAGAACGACGCGGCGGAGATTCTCTGCGCCATGTGCCGGGGAGAGCATATGGATCGCTCCGAGGCCAAGGAGGGAAAGATTGAGCTGACAGCGGCCTGCGACGGCCTCTTGAAGGTGAACAATGAGGCCCTTAAGGCGGTGAACGGCTTTGGCCAGATGATGATCGCCACCCGCCACGGGAATTTCGGCGTGAAGGCCGGGGACAAGCTGGCGGGAACCCGCATCATTCCCCTGGTGATTGAGGAGGAAAAGATGGAGGGGGCCAGGAAGGCGGCCATGGACATCACAGGCGGCAGGCCCATTCTCTCCCTTCTGCCCTTTGTACATAAAAAAGTGGGAATTGTGACCACGGGAAATGAGGTCTATACGGGCCGGATTAAGGATACCTTTACGCCGGTGATTCTGGAGAAATTCTCGGAGTTTGATGCGGAGGTCATCGGGCACATTACCTTGAACGACGACGACAAGCGGGTGACCGCCGCCATCCGGGAGCTCATTGAGAAGGGGGCGGATGTGGTTGTCTGTACCGGCGGCATGAGCGTGGACCCGGACGACCGGACGCCCCTTGCCATCAAAAACACGGGAAGCCGCATTGTGTCCTACGGCGCTCCGGTGCTTCCGGGCGCTATGTTCCTCCTCTCCTACTACGAGAAGGGACGGGAGGGGAAGGCGCCTGTGGCAGTGATGGGGCTTCCGGGCTGCGTGATGTACGCCAAGAGAACCATTTTCGACCTGGTTCTGCCCCGGGTGATGGCGGACGACCCGGTGACGGCTGAGGATCTGGCGGCTCTGGGACAGGGCGGGCTCTGCCTGAGCTGTCCGGTCTGTACCTTCCCCAACTGCGGATTTGGAAAGGGCATGTGACTGGCAGCGATAGGAAGCGCGGTTTGAGGAGGCTTGCAGATGGAATTTACGCATTTTGACGAGGCGGGAAATGCCCGCATGGTGGATGTGGGCGATAAGGACGAGACAAAACGGGAGGCTGTGGCCAAGGGGAGCATTTTTATGAGCCCGGAGTGCCTGCGCATGGTGGCGGAGGGCTCCATGAAGAAGGGGGACGTGCTGGGTGTGGCCCGGGTGGCGGGCATTATGGGCGCCAAGCGGACCTCGGACCTCATCCCCTTATGCCATATTTTGAACCTCACCAAGCTGACCATTGATTTTGTGATTAAGGAGGAGAGCTGCGAGATCGAGGCCTCCTGCCGGGCCAAGACCACGGGGCGGACCGGGGTGGAGATGGAGGCCCTGACCGGGGTTTCCGTGGCCCTTCTCACGATTTACGACATGTGCAAGGCGGTGGACAAGACCATGGAGATAGGCGGCATCCACTTAGAGTACAAGGCCGGGGGCAAGAGCGGCGAGTTTTACAACCCGGGCCGGGAAAGGGATGGGGAGAACCATGCGGGATGAATGGGGACGGACCATTGAGTATATGCGGATTTCCATCACGGATCGGTGCAACCTGCGGTGCAAATACTGTATGCCGGACGGGGTGGAGGCTGTGCCCCGGTGGGATATCCTGTCTTTGGAGGAAATTCTGGCAGCGGCCTGCTGCGCCGCCGGCCTGGGGGTCCGCTTTTTGAAGGTCACCGGGGGAGAGCCCCTGGTGCGCAGGGACTGCTGCCAGCTGGTGGCGGCCTTAAAGGCAGTGCCAGGGATTGAGAAGGTGACCCTGACCACCAACGGGGTCCTGCTGGGACAGTACCTGGAGGACCTGCAGAGGGCGGGGATTGACGCCATCAACGTGAGCCTGGACACACTGGATGCCGGGCGGTACGCGGCGATTACAGGCAGGGACTGCCTAGACCAGGTGAAGGCCTCCATCCGCCGGGCGGTGGAGGCGGGGATTGGGGTGAAGATAAACGCCGTATCCCTGGACCTGGGGGAGGACAATTGGCGGGAGCTTGTGGAGATTGGCCGGGAGCATCCGGTGGACGTGCGGTTTATCGAGATGATGCCCATTGGATACGGGCGGAAGTTCCCCTGCGTGGATCACAGATCCCTCCTTGCGCGGATGAAGGCCTGCTACCCGGCCATGGAGCCGGACGAGCGCAGGCACGGCTACGGGCCGGCGGTGTATTACCGGATTCCGGGATTTAAAGGCAGCGTGGGCTTTATCAGCGCCATTCACGGAAAGTTCTGCGACAGCTGCAACCGGGTCCGCCTGACCTCCCAGGGGTATCTGAAGACCTGTCTCTGCTACGAGGACGGGGTGGACCTGCGGGCCATCCTTAGGGAGGGCGAGGAACGGCCCAAGGAGCCGGTGCATTACCGGTGGCCCGAGGGTCGGTCCCCGTCGGACGGGGACCTGCAGAGGCGGCTGCGGGCGGCTATGATGCAGGCCATCGGGAAAAAGCCAAGGGCCCACTGCTTTGAGCGGCCCCAGGATATCACGGAGGCGGCAAATATGATTGCGATTGGAGGGTGAGATTACCATGGAAGAGAATAAAAAGGAAACAGAGCAGAGCCTTCTCGGCACGGTCCGGGCTATCTGCATCAGCCGGGTGCGGGGCGTGGAGAAGGAGTCTGTGCCGGAGGGGCATTTTCTTAAAGATTACGGCATCGAGGGGGATGCCCACGCCGGACACTGGCACCGGCAGGTGAGCCTTCTGTCCTACGACAAGGTGGAGGAATTCAACAAAAGGGGCGCGGACGTGAAGGACGGTGCCTTTGGGGAAAATCTTGTGGTGGAGGGACTGGATTTCCGCTCCCTGCCCGTGGGAACACGTCTCTATGCCGGGGACGTAGTTCTGGAGATGACCCAGATTGGAAAGGAATGCCACAGCCACTGCGCCATTTACAAGCGAATGGGGGAGTGCATCATGCCCCGGGAGGGCGTGTTCGCAGAGGTCCTGCAGGAGGGCGTGATCCGTCCGGGGGATGTGATGCGGGCGGTGCTTCCGGATGCGGCCAGACCCTTTCGGGCCGCAGTGATTACCTTAAGCGATAAGGGGGCAAAGGGCGAGCGGGAGGATGCAAGCGGGCCCGCCGCAGCCGAGATGCTTAGGGAAGCGGGCTATGAGGTGGTGGAGATGCTCCTGCTGCCCGATGAGCCAGCCAAGCTTAAGACCCAGCTCATCCGTCTGGCGGACGGCCGCCAGGTGGATTTGATTCTTACAAGCGGGGGAACGGGATTCTCCCTCAGGGACCAGACGCCGGAGGCCACGCTGGCCGTGGCGGATCGGAACGCGCCGGGGATTGCGGAGGCCATCCGGGCCAAGTCTCTGGCCGTGACGGACCGGGCCATGCTGAGCCGGGGGGTCTCCGTGATACGAAAGAAGACCCTGATTGTGAATCTGCCCGGAAGCCCCAAGGCAGTGCGGGAGAGTCTGGGATTTATCCTGGGAAGCCTGGACCACGGTCTGGCTATTCTCAGGGGAAGCGCGTCGGAATGTGCGAGGACTTGAAAGGAGAGGACAGAGGATGAAGAGACGCTTTGCAATGGTTATGGCAGCCATGATGGCGGCGGGCATGCTGGCCGGGTGCTCCGGGAAGGCGGAGGAGACCACGGCGGTGCAAACCACAGCGGCGGAGACGGAAGCCGCAGAGGCGGAGACTACGGCTGCGTCCGGGGAGGCGGAGGCTGAGGAGCCTGCTTCTGAGGCGGCAGAGGCCGCATCCGAGGAGGAGGCTGCTTCCGAGGCGGCTGCGTCCGGCGAGGAGACGGAGATTCTGGTGGCTGCTGCGGCCAGCTTAAAGAATGCCTATGAGGAGGAGCTCATCCCTATGTTTGAGGAGGCGAATCCCGGCGTGACTGTGAGCGGCACCTACGACAGCTCAGGAAAGCTTCAGACCCAGATTGAGGAGGGCCTGGAGGCGGATGTGTTCATGTCTGCTGCCACCAAGCAGATGGATGCCTTAAATGCGGAGGGGCTGATTGCCTCCGATACCATTGTGAATCTTCTGGAGAACAAAATTGTGCTGATTGTGCCCTCCTCCAGCCAGCTGGGGCTGACCGCCTTTGAGGATATCGCCAAGGCGGAGACCATCGCCCTGGGCGACCCGGCCAGCGTTCCCGCAGGCCAGTACGCCGAGGAGGCCCTGACGAATCTTGGCATCTGGGATTCCATTCAGGACAAGGTGAGCTTTGGAACCAATGTGACCGAGGTGTTAAACCAGGTGGCGGCCTCCAGCGCGGACGCGGGCATTGTGTACGCCACGGACGCGGCCAGCATGGCGGACCAGGTGACAGTGATTGCCGAGGCGCCGGAGGGCAGCCTGGCGGAGCCGGTAATCTATCCGGTAGCTGTGGTGGCGAATTCCGCCCATCCCGACGAGGCAAATGCCTTTGTTGAATTCTTAAAGACCGACGAGGCCATGGCCGTGTTCGAGGCCTATGGATTCTCAGCCGGACAGTAAAGCTTAAAATCCGCAGAGCCGCAGGTGATTTGCGGCAGCTTGGCGGGCGGCAGACCCAGGGCACGTTTTTGCGCGCTTTGGTCCGCCGTCCTTACTGAATTTACAGCGGAACTTTATAAGAGATGAGGTAAGCGCGTATGGATTGGTCCCCGATACTGATTTCCATGAAGACAGCCAGCCTGTCAATTTTTATCACATTTTTTCTGGGTATTTTCGCGGCCTGGGGGGTGGTGCGCATTCGCAGCCAGGTCTGGAAAAATATTTGTGATGGGATTCTGACCCTTCCCCTGGTCCTGCCGCCCACGGTGGCCGGATTTTTTCTGCTTTATATCTTCGGAGTGAAACGGCCCGTGGGCCAGTTTTTCATTGACTATTTCAGCATCAAAATCGCATTTTCCTGGGGGGCTACGGTCATCGCGGCGGTGACCATGTCATTTCCCCTGATGTACCGGTCCGCCCGGGGCGCCTTCGAGCAGGTGGACCAGAATCTGGTGGCTGCGGCCCGGACCCTGGGGATGAGCGAGTGGGCTATCTTTCGGAAGGTTCTCCTTGCCAACGCTATTCCCGGCGTGGTCAGCGGCGGCGTCCTGGCCTTTGCCCGGGGCCTGGGGGAATTCGGCGCCACTGCCATGATTGCGGGAAATATCGCGGGCAAGACCCGTACCCTTCCCATGGCGGTCTACTCGGAGGTGGCGGCGGGCAACATGGATTCCGCCTACGGGTATGTGGCGGTGATTGTGGTGATCGCATTTATGTCCGTGGTGCTTATGAACATCGCGGCTTACAAGGCAGGAGGACACACCCATGGCTATTGATACAGAGAGAAACCTCCATCTGGGGGTGGAAATACGAAAAAAGCTTAAGGACTTTAAGCTGGAGATGAATTTTCAGGCGAAGCGGGGCTGCATGGGCATTCTGGGCCCCTCGGGCTGCGGAAAGAGCATGACCTTAAAATCCATCGCGGGCATTGTTACTCCGGACGCCGGCCGCATTGCCCTCCAGTATGCCCAGGGGGAGGCGGCAGGCGGACGGGTCCTCTTTGACTCCTCCCTGCGGATCAATGAATGCCCCCAGGCCCGGCGGGTGGGCTATCTCTTCCAGAATTACGCCCTCTTCCCCAACATGTCTGTGGAGGAGAATATTGTGGCGGGACTGAAGGGAAAATGGGCGAGGAAGGCCGTGGGCGGCCGCCGGCCCGCCGCGCTCTCCGGGGAGGCCATTAAAAGGCGGGCCGCAGAGATGATAGAGCGCTTCCGCCTCACAGGCCTTGAGAAGCGCTATCCGGCCCAGCTGTCCGGCGGCCAGCAGCAGCGGGTGGCCCTGGCGCGGATTATGGCCTATGAGCCGGAGGTGGTGCTCTTTGACGAGCCATTTTCCGCCATGGACACCCATCTGCGGGAAAAGCTGCGCCTGGAGCTTTTGGAGATGTTAAAGAAATACGACGGCATTTCCATCCTTGTGACCCACGACAGGGACGAGGCCTACCAGCTCTGCAAAACCATGCTCCTCATGGACCAGGGCCGTGTCCTGGCAGGCGGAAATACCATGGACCTGTTTAAGAATCCGGTGACCTGCAAGGCGGCCCGGTTCACGGGATGCAAGAATATTTCACGGATTGAACGGCTGGGGGATGGGCGGATACGGGCCCTGGACTGGAAGGGGCTGGAGCTCTTTGCGGACCGGCCCATCGGGGAGGAAATCACCGCTGTGGGCATCCGCGCCCATGATTTTGAGCCCCTGTCTGCGGGGGAGGCCGAGGGCTTTGGGGGCAGGAGGGACGCCAATTTAATTCCGGTGGAAAATCCCTCTATTTCTGAAATGCCCTTTGAGTGGTATGTGACACTGGACAATGGACTTTGGTGGAAGCGGGAGAAGAGCATTCACGACCACAGCCCGGCGGATGCGGTTCCGGCGTATCTGCGGATTGAGCCGTCGGCTCTGATGCTGCTTTCCGGGGAAGTGGAGTGAGTTATGAAGACAGGCGCGCTGATTGTGGCCGCTGGCCACGATAAAGACCGGGAGGCCTTTCGGCCCATGCTTCCCGTGGGGGACAGCACGGTTATCCGGCGGATTATCATTACGATGAAGCAGGCGGGGATTGACCCGATTGTGGTTGTGACGGGCAGCCGGGGGGACGAGCTGGAAAAGCACATCGCCAAGCTGCGTGTCATCTGCCTGCGGAATGAGCGCTATGAGGACACCCAGATGTTTTACAGCATCTGCCTGGGGTTAAATTATATGGAGGATCTCTGCGACCGGGTGTTCGTCCTCCCGGCCAAATTTCCCATGTTCCTGCCGAGAACCATGAAGCGGCTGATGGCGGAGGAGGCGCCGGTGGTCTGTCCCTCCCTCCACGGGAGGCGAGGGCACCCCATCCTGATTTCCAGGGAAATGATCCGGCTGATCACCTCCTTTAAGGGGGCCTTTGGCCTTCGGGGGGCCCTGGAGCAGCCGCAGATGCAGGAAAAGATCCGGGAGATGCCCGTGGAGGATGAGGGGATTATCCTGGCAGTGGACAGCGAGGAGGACTGCGCCCAGCCTGGAGTGGAATCCGGGCGCATCGCCGTTCATCCCCAGATTTCTCTGGAGCTTGGACGCAATGAGGAGTTTTTCGGCCCCTTTATGGCCCAGTTTCTCTCCATCACCGGCCACACGGGATCCATGCAGACAGCCTGCCGCCAGATGCACATGTCCTATACCAAGGGGTGGAGCATGTTAAAGGCTGCGGAGCGGCAGCTGGGCTTCCCCATCCTGGTGACACGGTCCGGCGGGGCGGAGGGCGGCTTCTCCCAGCTCACCCCCAAGGCCAGTGAATTTTTGAACCGCTACCTGGCCATGGAGCAGGCCCTGCGCCGGGAGGGGGAGCGGCTGTTCGGGGAGTATTTTCCCGAGTACGGAGGGGATGAGCCGGCCCAGAGCGCGGACCGGGAGCCGGAAGGCGGAGAAATGGGTCCGGGCGGTGCTGGCAAAGAGCCGGAAGACGGAGAAAGAAGGCCGGGCGGCGCTGCCGCTGGGCAGAAGGAAAGGAAGGATAGATGATGAGAGAGCTGTTTGAGAAATTAAAGAAGCATCTGGAGCAGGGGGAGGCCGCCGTACTAGTGACCGTGATTGCCAGCTCCGGATCCACCCCCAGGGGCGCGGGATCCCGGATGCTGGTGGATAAGGAGGGCCTTGTGTGCGGCACCATCGGAGGCGGGGCCGTGGAGTACAAGGCCATGGGCATTGCGAAGGAGGCCCTGGAGAAAAAGTCCTCCTATACCCATGGATTCACGCTGACCCGCAATCAGGTGGCGGACATCGGCATGGTCTGCGGCGGGGATGTGACCGTGTATTTTCAGTATGTGGATCCGGAAGACGGGGCATTTCGGGAGCGTTTGGAACAGATTCTGGAGGCCCTGTCTCGGGACGAGGACAGCTGGCTGCTCCTTGACATCACGGATGAGACCTGTTGGAAAATGGGCCTTTACCGCAGGGGAGAGGCCTTGGGCATGGACCTGCCGGAGGAGATGGACAAAAGCTTTGGGGTCAAGGCCTTGCAGCGGGAGGCCGGGGGACGTAAATATTATATGGAGCCCCTGGTGCAGGCGGGCACGGTGTACGTGTTCGGCGGGGGCCATGTGGCCCAGGAGCTGGTTCCGGTTCTGGCCCATGTGGGCTTTCGGTGCGTGGTCATGGACGACCGGGAGGAGTTTGCCAATCCCCAGGTATTTCCCCAGGCAAAGCGCACGGTGGTGGGGGATCTGGAGCGGATCTCCGATTATGTGCAGATCACAGAGCGGGACTATGTGTGCGTCATGACCAGGGGCCACCAGTTCGACTACTATGTGCAGCGCCAGGCCCTGGCGGCCAAGCCCCGGTACATCGGCGTGATGGGCAGCCGCAATAAGATTAAGGTTACCACGGAGAAGCTTCTGACGGATGGATTTACCCTGGAGGAGATTCAGTTCTGCCACATGCCCATCGGCACGAACATCCTGGCCCAGACGCCGGCGGAGATCGCCGTCAGCGTGGCGGGGGAGCTGATCTGCGTGCGGGCGGAGAGTATGAAGGGGTAGGTGCGGCGGAAGAAGTGATGAAAAAACATGCCGGCAAATATGATTGATACGATTGTCCTTATCTCCGCGGCACTGAATGTAAATGGATTACCCTAAAGGGCATCCCGTAATGCATGCCCCTGCGGGGCGGGCGCGCTAACGCGCGAAGAGGTATACCCGCAGGGCATACCTTTTCGCGTGAAGCGATGGTCTACCGCTTTTCCAAAATCGTCTTCTTCAATTCTTCTGCCGAATCAATGTCCCCGGCAAAGGAAATCCACAGCTGCAGAAGCTTTGGATCCTGTTCCTCCAGAA
>CALWRY010000040.1 GCA_944384065.1 uncultured Enterocloster sp.
TGCTTCCCCCCATGGCCATTTTCTTTCCCCTGTTTACCCTGTTGGAGGATTCCGGCTTCCTTCCGCGAATCGCCTACAACCTGGATAAGCCCTTTATGCGCTGCCGCGCCTGCGGCAAACAGGCTCTTACCATGGCCATGGGCTTTGGCTGCAACGCTGCAGGGGTGGTGGGCTGCCGCATCATTGACTCTCCCAGAGAGCGGCTTATCGCCATGCTCACCAACAGCTTTGTGCCCTGCAACGGCCGCTTTCCCACCCTCACAGCCCTCATCACCATGTTTTTTGCCGGAACTGCCGCAGGCACTCTCTCCTCCCTGGGATCCGCCCTGTTTTTAACGCTGTTCGTGCTCCTGGGTATCGGGGCCACCTTCGCCTCTTCCTGGCTCCTGTCAAAGACCGTGTTAAAAGGGATGCCCTCCTCCTTCACCCTGGAGCTTCCCCCATACCGGCGTCCGCAGGTGGGGCGTGTGCTTCTTCGCTCCATACTGGATCGGACTGTGTTTGTCCTGGGCCGGGCCGCGTCCATCGCAGCGCCCGCAGGCCTTGTCATTTGGCTTATGGCCAATATAGAACTCGGGGGTATGAGCCTCCTTTCCCACTTCTCCGGCTTTCTCGATCCTCTGGGCCGGGCCCTGGGGATGGATGGCGTTATCCTGACAGCCTTCCTTCTCGGGCTTCCGGCCAATGAGATTGTTCTTCCCCTCATTCTCATGGCCTACCTGTCCCAGGGCACCATCACGGAGCTTGGCAGCCTGTCCCAATTTAAGGAGCTGCTCACAGCCAACGGCTGGACTTGGATCACCGCCCTGTGCACCATGGTATTTTCCCTGATGCACTGGCCCTGCTCCACTACGCTGCTTACTATAAAGAAGGAATCCGGATCCTGGAAATGGACCGCCCTGGCCTTTTTCCTGCCGACGGCCTGGGGGATATGCATCTGTTTTCTTTTGGCATCTGGGGCGCGGTACTTACTTTAACGAGTTTTTTAATGTGCGGCCCTGCAGCCATTTATGTAACCTCCCATCCGCTGCGCCGCCAGGCGCACCAAAAAAGCAGGCATCCCCACTCAGGGACACCTGCTCTTTTATTATAACCTTATCGCTGCGCGCTTTCTGTCCAGCCGGACATCTGCCAATGAATTAATACATGCCGCCCATATCAGGTGCCGCCGGAGCTGCCGGAGCCGGCTCCTTGATGGTGGCAACCACAGACTCAGTGGTCAGCAGAGTGGAGGCCACGCTGGTCGCGTTCTGCAGAGCGCTTCTGGTAACCTTTACGGGATCCAGGATGCCTGCCTCGATCATGTCCACATACTCTTCCTTGTATGCGTCAAAACCGGTGCCTACCGGTGACTCCTTCACCTTGTTTACAATCACAGCGCCCTCCAGGCCTGCGTTGGCGACGATGTGGAACAGCGGAGCCTCCAGAGCCTTCAGGATGATCTTCGCGCCGGTCTTCTCATCTCCCTCCAGGGAATCTACAACCTTCTGTACATCAGCGGTTGCATGTACATATGCGGAACCGCCGCCTGCGATGATGCCTTCCTCAACAGCTGCTCTCGTAGCGTTCAGGGCATCCTCCATGCGAAGCTTCGCTTCCTTCATCTCTGTCTCGGTAGCAGCGCCTACGCGGATAACCGCTACGCCGCCTGCCAGCTTCGCAAGGCGCTCCTGCAGCTTCTCTCTGTCAAAGTCAGAGGTGGTCTCCTCGATCTGCTTGCGGATCTGGGCAACTCTTGCTGCGATGGCGTTCTTATCGCCAAGTCCGTCAACGATGATGGTGTTCTCCTTCTGAACCTTAACGGACTTCGCGCGGCCCAGCTGATCCATGGTGGCATCCTTCAGATCCAGTCCAACTTCCTCGGAAATTACGGTGCCGCCGGTCAGAATTGCGATATCCTGCAGCATCTCTTTTCTTCTGTCGCCGTATCCGGGAGCCTTCACAGCAACTACGCTGAAGGTGCCGCGCAGCTTATTTACAATCAGGGTGGTCAGAGCCTCGCCCTCAACATCCTCAGCAATGATCAGCAGTCTTGCGCCCATCTTCACGATCTGCTCCAGCAGGGGAAGGAGATCCTGAATGTTGGAAATCTTCTTGTCAGTAATCAGGATATAGGGATCGTCTAAGTTGGCTTCCATCTTATCCATGTCGGTGCACATATATGCGGACAGATAGCCTCTGTCAAACTGCATGCCTTCCACCAGGTCAAGCTCGGTCTTCATGGTCTTGGACTCCTCGATGGTGATAACGCCGTCCTTGGAAACCTTCTCCATAGCGTCCGCTACCATGGTGCCCACCTCGTCGTCGGAAGCGGAGATAGCGGCAACTCTCGCAATCTGTGCCTTGCCGCCCACGGGCTTACTCATAGCCTTGATAGCCTCAACAGCTGCGTCCGTAGCCTTCTTCATACCCTTGCGCAGGATAATGGGGTTCGCGCCTGCTGCCAGGTTCTTCATGCCCTCGTTTACCATAGCCTGAGCCAGAACCGTTGCAGTGGTGGTTCCGTCGCCGGCCACATCGTTGGTCTTGGATGCAACCTCCTTGATCAGCTGTGCGCCCATATTCTCAAAGGGATCCTGCAGCTCGATCTCCTTCGCGATGGTCACGCCGTCGTTGGTAATAAGGGGTGAGCCAAAGGACTTATCCAAAACCACATTGCGGCCCTTGGGTCCTAAGGTAACACGTACTGTATCGGACAACTGATTTACGCCTGCCTCCAGAGCCTTGCGGGCGTCTACGCCATATTTAATCTGCTTTGCCATGTCAATCAACCTCCAAAATTATGTTCTTTTATATAAAACTGAATCCAGCCAAACCGTCAGCCGATTTACTTCTCTACCACTGCCAGAATATCGCTCTGCTTTACAATCACGTACTTCTCGTCGTCCAGCACCACCTCAGTGCCTGAATACTTGGAGAAGATTACCTTGTCGCCGGCCTTCACCTGCATAACAACCTCTTTGCCGTCTACCACGCCGCCGGGGCCTACTGCGATGACCTCTGCCTGCTGGGGCTTCTCCTTTGCCGCACCGGGAAGAACAATGCCGGACTTTGTGGTCTCTTCCGCTACCAGCTGCTTTAATACAACCTTGTCAAACAATGGTACCAACTTCATGACTAAATTCCTCCTTATTTCCATAAGTTTCTCTTCTTTTACAAAACGGGAGCCGGCATCCATGGGATCCGATCCCGCGCTGCGCGGGGCTGTCTCAAACCGTTCCAGCCGTCTCTCAGCTCACATTGTATGTTATATCACCTCTTGTTAGCCAAGTCAAGACCTGAGTGCTAAAATATTTCGAAAAATTTTGTTTCTTTTTTTCCTCTTTCGTATTACAATAAGAATAATGGTACATTATAGTATGAAATATACCGGCTTTCCTCGCCGGAATGATCAGGAAAGGGGTTTTTGGTATGGCTAAGAGAGGTTTTGGAAAATTTGTGGCGTTTGCTGCGGTGGCCGGGGCGGTAGCGGCCGGTGTTTCTTACGTGCTCCAGTACAAGACGTTCCACAAGGAGCTGGAGAAGGATTTCCGGGACATTGAGGAGGAGAATCCGGAGAGCGATTCCCAGGAAAAATCCGAAGATTCCGCTGACGGGGCGGAGGGCGCCCCGGCCCAGAAGGAGGATTCCCAGGCAAAGGAGGGCCGCGCCCAGGAACCCCGCAGGGAAAACAGGAATTATATCTCCCTGGCGTCCAGCAGGGATGAGTTTAAGGTGGCTGCCAAGGACATGGCCCAGGCTACAAAGAACGTGCTGAGGGATGCCGGCAGCATTCTCTCCGACACGGCTCACGAGGCAGTTTCCGCCGCTGTTGACACCGCCCACATGGCGATTCACACAGTCAAGTCCAAAAAGGAGGAATTCGCGGGAAGCCGCGGGGACGAGGTGGATGACAGCGATCTCTTTGAAGATGAGGACGAGGGATTTTTGGACGACGACTATATAGACGATGACGATCTCTTTGACTACGGCCGCCTGGAGGGCGACGGGGATTCGGACGAAGCGCCCTTTGCCGCAGCCGAGAGCGAGGAGGCCTATGACGAGGATTTTATAAAGGATGCCGCCGAGCCGGCAGATCCGGATCCCGCAGCCTATGAGGAGGCTCCCCAAAAGGCGGAAACCACCAGCGTGGAGGAGGATACCGCACAGTAGCGGAACGCTGCGGATCCGGAAAACCGAAGATCATTTGAAAGGCGCCCAGGCCTGTGAAGCGGGAAACCCACAGGCTTGGACGCCTTTTTTCTGTATTTGGGCTCCCTTGAGGCCGGGTTCCCTTGAGCCCCCCATCCCGGCGCGAACCGCTCCCTCCCTTACGCGCGCCCCAGCCAGGCCTGTCCAAGCAGCCTGCAGCCCTTCTCTATCTCTTCTTCCCGCAAATTGGCATAGCCCAGCATCACCGTGGAGGGATACACATTGTGCTCCGGATGAATAAAGCTTCCGGATATGCCGTAGACCTTCACGCCGGCCTCCTGGGCGCGGCGGACAAGCTTTGCCTCCTCCATCCCTCCCTTGTGGGTCAGGAGCACGTGGAGCCCCGCATACTCCCCGGTGATGGAGAACGCCCTCTCCAGGGGCCGGAGCCCTGCCAGAAGCGCGTCATGCTTTCCCTTATACACAGCCCGCATTCTGTTTAAATGGCGCTCATAGTGGCCCTGGGTGATAAACTGGTACAGAATATCCTGGTCAATGCGGGACACTGTGCAGGAATAAAATCCCGCCCGCTCCCTGTACACCTCTAAAAGCTCCTGCGGAAGCACCATGAATCCCACCCGGATAGCCGGGGCAATAGACTTGGAAAATGTTCCCAGATAAATCACCCGGCCGCCCCGATCCATGCCCTGGAGGGCGGGCACAGGCTTTCCCCGATACCGGAATTCACTGTCATAATCGTCCTCAATCAAATAGCGGCCCGGTTTTCCGTAGGCCCAGCCAAGAAGCTCCTGCCGCCGCTTCACAGGCATCACCACCCCGGTGGGATACTGGTGGGAGGGCATCACATAGGCTGCCTGGGCCCCGCTTTGCTCCAGCTTTTCCACCTTCATGCCCCGCCGGTCCATCTCCACCGGCGCCACCGGATGTCCCTGGGCTGTCAGGACCCGGTAGGCCTGGGCGTAGGTGGGGTTCTCCATGGCAATTTTCCTGTCCCGCCCCAGAAGCTGGGACAGAAGCAGCAGCAGGTACTCGCTTCCCGCCCCCACCAGGATCTGCTCCGGGCTGCACTCCACCCCCCTGGCCGAGTGAAGATAATCCCCGATGGCGGAGCGGAAATTCCACTCCCCCTGGGGATCCCCTGCGCCGAACATAGCCTTATTGTCGTCCACCAGAGTATTCCGGCTGATTTTCCTCCATATGTTGAAGGGAAACCGGTCCAGGTCAATGCCCCGGGGAGAAAAATCCACCTCACAGGCGCTCTCCTCCCTCTTTCGCGTCTCCGGCGCCGCCGCCGCCGTCTGCCGCACTTCCACCAGCTCGTCGATTTTGCACACAAAATATCCCCGGCAGGGAAATGCCTCCGCATACCCCTCCGCCAGAAGCTGGTCATAGGCCATCTGGGTGGTGCTCCGGCTGACCTTTAAATTCTGCGCCAGGATCCGGGTGGAGGGCAGGCGGCTCCCCGCCGTGATCCGTCCCTCCCGGATTTCTTTCTTGATATAGCGGTAAATCTGCTCGTACAGCGGACTTTTGTCCTGCGTGTTAAGGGGAACCATTAATTCCATCCGTCTTTCCCACCTTACCGTTCTTTCATTTATGATTTTCTCCATTCTATCACGAAGGCCCGCGCCCGGGCAAGGCAGAAATCCCGCGCCGCGCCCCATCCTTGACAAGGGCCGCCCCCAATGGTACAATAACTCCACTAAAACCTTGTGTGGACTTTTCAGCCGATGCCGCCCGGCCGGCTCTTTTCGCCGCACAGCTGTTTTCGCGACAGCTGGGCGGCTTTTTTGCGGTTCGAATCCATTTCCCGCATCCCCACGGAAAGCGGCTCAGATGCCGGACTATCATCCCGATTCATCAGGAGGCTAAGATTAAAAATGAATGACACCTTTATGAAAGAAAAACCGATTTTCCCGCTGATTGCCGGCATGGCCCTGCCCATGGTGCTCTCCATGCTGGTCAACTCCCTCTACAACATCGTGGACAGCTTCTTCGTGGCAAAAATCAGCGAGAAGGCCATGACCGCTCTGTCCCTGGTCTACCCGGTCCAGAACCTGATAAACGCCGCTGCCATCGGCTTCGGCGTGGGCATCAACGCCGCCGCGTCCTACTATCTGGGCGCGGAGGATAAGGAAAAGGCGGGAAGAGCCGCCGTTCATGGGCTTCTCCTCTCCGCCGTGCACGGCCTTATTATCACCGTGGGATCTATCCTCATCATGCCAGCCTTCCTGGGCATGTTCACCTCCGATGCGGAGGTTATCCGGATGGGCCTTCAGTATTCCCGCATTGCCTTTGCCTTCTCCGTGATCATCATGCTGAGCCTGTCCTTTGAAAAAATCTTCCAGGCCGCAGGGCGGATGAAGACCACCATGACCAGCCTCCTGTGCGGCTGCATTGCCAACATCATCCTGGATCCTCTGATGATCTTCGGCATCGGCATTTTCCCGGAAATGGGAATTGAAGGCGCGGCGCTGGCCACCGGTCTGGGCCAGGTTTTAACCGTTTTCGTGTACCTTGGGGCCTGCGCCCTCTTCCCCCTCCCCATGCCTATGAAAAGGAGACACCTGGCGCCGGACGCGGCCATCACCCGCCGGCTCTACGCTGTGGGCATTCCCGCCGCCTTAAGCCTGGCCCTGCCCTCCCTGCTTATCTCCTGCCTCAACGGCCTTTTGTCCCTGTACTCCGGGATGTATGTGGTCATCCTTGGGATCTACTATAAGCTCCAGACCTTCCTCTATCTGCCGGCCAGCGGCGTCATCCAGGGCATGCGGCCCGTCATCGGCTACAACTACGGGGCCAGGGAAATGGGCCGTGTGCGGAGCATTTACCGGACGACCCTCGCCATGTGCGGGGCCATTATGATTCTGGGAACCATCCTCTGCCTGACAGCCTCCCGTCCCCTCATCGCCCTCTTCACGGAAAATGAGGAGACGATCCAGGCCGGAAGCCTGGCTCTTCGCATCATCAGCGCCGGCTTCCTCCTCTCCTCCCTCTCCGTCACCGCCTCCGGGGCTTTGGAGGGCCTTGGAAGGGGCATGGCCTCCCTTGTCATCTCCCTCATGCGGTATGCAGCCGTCATCCTGCCCGCCGCCTGGATCCTCTGCCGCTTTTTAGGCCCCGAAGGGGCATGGCATGCCTTCTGGATCACGGAGGCGGCTGCCGCTGCCGTGTCCGCGGCGGTTTGGGCCCGAACCGTGAAAAAGCTGTAAGCGCGGCCTGCGCATCTGGCGTAACAATTCAGGCGGCGGGCATTTTCAAACCCGCGCTAGAGGCCTGACAGCAGAAACATGCTCCACAGGGGAATGGTCGCCACAGAGAGGGCCGTGGTAAGGACCACGCATTTAGCCGCCGAGGGCTCGTCCCCGTGATACTTGGCTGCCAGAATCGAGGTGGTGCTCCCTGCGGGAGTCCCGGACAGAAGGGTGCAGACAGCGGCCACCAGCGGATCTGCGCCGGCTGCCCGGCTCAGGAGAAACACTGTCAGGGGGATGCCGATCAGGCGCAGAAACGCAAAATAGATCTGATGGGGATCCATGAGCGCTGCCGGCTTTACGTCCACCAGGATCGTCCCGATGTACATCATTGTCATGGCTGTGCAGCAGTTGCTTAAGCTGTGCACGGTCTTCTCCACCACCAGAGGCAGCTGTATCTGAAAAATCAGAATCAGCAGTCCAATATAGGTAGCCACCATACAGGGATGGGTCGCAATCTTCTTGTAAACCTGCCGCTTATCCTCCTCCTTTGAAAAATAGGAGACGCCGGCCGTCCACATGACAATGCGCTGCGGAATCAGGAAGACAGCGGCATACACCAGCCCAGCATCCCCGAACACGCCCTCCGCCAGGGGATTCCCCATAAATCCCGAGTTGGAGCAGACGGTTCCGTACTGAAAGGCCTGGCGCTCCCCCTTCGTCATTCTGCGGTAGCAGAAATGGGCGGCCAGCATGGCCAGCACCTGAACGCCTGCCGCGCAGAGAAGGAGCTGGATGAATTTTCGCCAAAATCCCGGATCCATTTCTATGGAGAAGGCTTTGATGATATTGCAGGGCAAAATCACATACAAGATCATATCCACCAGGGTGGACTTTCCCCCGTCCGTTATTTTCCCCGCCCTGCGCAGCAGAAAGCCAATGACAATCAGGCAGAACATCATTCCCATCAAGCCAAACAATTCATTAAACATTTTCCTGCTCCTTCCAAATAACAGCCAGACCGCAGCATCTTGCGCCGCAGTCTGGCTGTTGTTTTGATTCATACTTATTTCCCCGTTCCCGGCAGCTTAAAGGAGCTCTTTAAAGACACAATCCGGTTGAACACCGGCGCGCCGGGCCTGCTGTCCTTGCAGTCCGCGCAGAAATAGCCGTTGCGCATGAACTGGAAGCTGTCGTAGGCCTTGGCCTCCGCCAGAGCCGGCTCCACATAGCAGTGCGGAAGCACCGTAAGGGAGTTGGGGTTCAGATTCAGGCTGCCGTCCTCGTTCAGTTTGCCCTTCTCCTCATCTACGATATTCTCATACAGGCGGCACTCCACCTCTTTTGCCGCAGCTGCGGCCACCCAGTGGATCGTTCCCTTTACCTTGCGCACCTGTGCGCCGGTGCCGCTCTTGGTCTCCGGGTCGTAGGTGCCGTGCACCACAGTCACGTTCCCGTCCGCATCCTTCTCGCAGCCCGTGCACTTCACATAGTAGGCCCCCATGAGGCGCACCTCATTGCCCGGGAACATGCGGAAATACTTTTTCGGCGGCTCCTCCATGAAGTCCTCCCGCTCGATGTAAAGCTCCCGGCCGAAGGGCACCTTCCGGCTTCCCAGCTCTGGATTCTCCAGGTTATTGGGGATTTCCAGCTCCTCGGTCTGGCCCTCCGGATAGTTGTCGATCACCAGCTTCACGGGGTTTAACACCGCCATCAGGCGGGGCTTCTTAAGCTTCAGATCTTCCCGGATGCAGTATTCCAAGAGCGCGTAGTCCACGGAGCTGTTGGCCTTGGACACGCCCACCAGGTCCACGAACATCTTGATGGCCTCCGGGGTATAGCCCCTGCGGCGCAGGGCCGCGATGGACACCAGCCGGGGATCGTCCCAGCCGTCCACAATCCCGTCCTCCACCAGCTTCTTGATGTAGCGCTTGCCCGTAACCACATTGGTCAGGTACAGCTTGGCAAACTCGATCTGCCGGGGCGGATTCTCAAACTCACACTCCCGCACCACCCAGTCGTAGAGAGGCCGGTGGTCCTCAAACTCCAGGGTGCAGATGGAGTGGGTGATATGCTCAATGGCATCCTCAATGGGGTGGGCAAAATCATACATGGGGTAAATGCACCAGGTATCCCCTGTATTGTGATGGCTCATGTGGGCCACCCGGTAAATCACCGGGTCGCGCATATTGATATTGGGGGAGGCCATGTCGATCTTGGCCCGCAGAACCTTCTCCCCGTCCTTATACTTTCCTTCCTTCATCTCCTCAAAGAGGCGCAGGTTCTCCTCCACACTCCGGTTCCGGTAGGGGCTCTCCTTGCCAGGATTGTTGAAATCCCCCCGGTACTCCCGGATCTCCTCCGCCGTCAAATCACAGACAAAGGCCTTGCCCTTCTTAATCAGAAGCAGGGCGCACTCATACATCTGCTCAAAATAATTGGACGCGAAAAACAGCCGGTCCTCGAAATCCGCTCCCAGCCACTTTACATCCGCGATGATGGACTCCACAAACTCCGTCTTCTCCTTTGTTGGGTTTGTGTCGTCAAAGCGCAGGTTAAACTTCCCGCCGTACTTTTTCGCCAGACCGTAATTCAGCAGGATGGACTTGGCATGTCCGATGTGCAGATAGCCGTTGGGCTCCGGAGGGAACCGGGTCTGCACATGATTGTACACGCCCTCCGCCAGGTCCTTATCTATCTCCTGCTCAATAAAATTGCGGGAAACCGCTTCCTTCTCTCCACTCTCCACAGCGGACTCTATCTCTGCCATATATTTATTCCTCCATTGTATAATCACAGTTTACATGTAATCATAGCATATTTCTCTGGTTCGGGGAAGGGGAAATTCCACACAAGAGAAAAATTATATTCCGCCACAAACAATACACATGTGCACAGAACCCATATAAATCCAGTCTGTTCATTCCTGCTCCCATCGTTCTGAATTTGCAGGATTTTAACTAAATCTATTTGTTCAAAGCATTCTTTATAGTTGCCCTCCTCTATCTGGTACATATTATTTTGAATTCGATTCGCCTTACAAATATTATGTAAAATAACCTGTCTAAAAACCTCTCTCAAAAACTGCCAAAAATTTTTTCCCTGCTGCAAATACCCCATTTTACATATCTTATCTTCAATTTGATATTTGGCTGTCTGCAGCCATTTTTCCTTTATCGCGTTTTTTAAAATATCTTGAATTTGTCCAGGAATATCTACCTCCGTATTAATAGCGAAAATCCTATCGCAGCACTGCTTTCTCAGCTGCGGGTCTCTTATTTCGAAACGCTCCTCTAACAAATCATCTATCCTATAAGGAAACTCAATAATTTTACCAATCACTGACTGCCGTCTTACCAAGGCCTTATATTCCCTTCCTGGCTGAAGGGATACAGGAATCTTTCTTTCTGGAAATTCTTTATCTGGCAACGCACATATATGCTGATAAGATTCTATCATTGGATAATTGATATAAAGCTTTCCCATATCCGCAGCATCTGCAAAGCATTGCTGCATTTTCATAATTTTTTCTTCTGAAAAATTCGTATCATGACGTTCATAATCAAACGCCAAAATTATATTTGTAAAATCCTCTTTATAGCGCAAAACAGAAAAGCCTTTCTTTTTACTTATGACAAATGGCAGATCAATATCATCTTCTTCCCATTTTGCGCCATACTCTCTGACAATATCATCATAAAGCATATATATATTCGTGCCATAAATCCAGATATCATCTGCAGAAATATTTATTTCCCCAAAACATCTAAACAAGAGGCTGAACAGCTCGTCCTTCTCATGGCGTCCCTCCACAATCAACAGGCACTGCCCTCTTTTTCTTCCCGCCGTACCATAATTATTCATACCTCTCAAATTCCCCACTTATATACATCTTCTCAAGATTATGCCCCTCGCGCAGCTCTCTTTCCGTCGCATCGCAAAGAGCTGTCAGAACACCTGTCTTTGATAAGATAAAAAGGCAGTCTGGCCGCATCAAACGGTTTGACATTAAGTTCGTGTTGTGGGATGTCATTATAATCTGACATCTCTGATACTTTTTTTTGAAAAAACGAATCACATTTTCTGCCATCTCATAGTGATAAAATGCGTCAAATTCATCCAGATATATCAGAGATGGCTCCCACACAGAGGGAATAAGTCTCCGATACAGGTCAAATAAGGCCAGCGTTCCGCTCGATGCGTTCTCATAAAATGGAACCAGCTTTTCGTGGGCGAAATACAGCTCTCTCTGTCCATCTGGAAGTCTCTTCAGTACCAAGCGGCATTCAATTCCCATCACATTAAAGAATTCCTCCAAATCCTTTAATCTCTGACCGTTTTCCAGAGTCTCAAAAAAGCTGTCATACGTTCTCCTGGAATGAAAGCGCATTCCGCTCCCCGCAGAAATTACAGCCATCCTTCTCACATAGTTGGATAAACGAATCAATATAGATTCATTTGTGAGCGCCACATTGCCAACCAGCCATCGAAGAAACGGAAGCTTTGTTTCTGTCAGTCCTTCCGGCTCGTCCCCCTCATCCAACGACTGCAGATACCGTTCTACGTTGGCTGTATCCGCATTAATATATTTCAAATTTTCAAAATCATATTCCTTATTTATAAAATCACACTTAAAAATATTATTGTCATCTATTCGCAGTTCTTCCCATTGAAGCTCCCATTCAGATATTCTTGCGTATTTATAGCTCACCCTCTGTCCGCCAAAAATAAATTCATAAGAAAAAACAGCTGCATCCTCTCCCGAATCCGCATTGAGAAACACGCCATCCTTCACAAAGCGCGGAGTATTAAACATTGTACTGCAGATGTCCATAAGCGCTTTTCCTAAATTTGTTTTTCCTGTCGCATTACGGCCATATATCAGCATTTTCGTAATTATCCCATCTTGAACACAATCCGGGCTGAATTGGTATCCCGCAATATTGCCAAAATCCAAACACACTTCATTTTTAAAATTTTTGTAATTCTTCACCAAGAATCTTTTCAGCATAGCATTCCCAACCTTCCGCTGCATTCAGACGCAGGCATTATTCACTTTTAGTATAACCAATTCTGCCTTCAAGTGCAATCTTATCCCGTAAAAAAATTACGGATTATAAACACATATGCGCCGCCAGGCGCGCCACAGAAAGGCCCCATGCGCTCCCGCGCACAGGGCCCAATTTTCTTAACATGCAGCGCCAGCCTTCCGCCAAGGCCATCCCTCCGCCAGGGCTGCTGTTACAACGTATAATATCCCGCAATCTCCGCGCCCTCGGGAATCTCATAGGCCGCCTCCGGCGCGCCCAGGCTCCATCCCTTTCCGTTCCCGTGGTGATTTCCCATAACGCCTGCAAAGTGCAGCATGGCAATCCCCACGTTCAGCTGCCTGTCGCTGTCCGATGTCTGCTCATCCGGCAGGGTCACAAACAGCACCCGGCTGCCATCCAGGATGAACCGGTAGCGCTGCAGATTCAGATGAGAAGGGGCGCAGCAGGCCGCGATGAAGGCCTGATACAGGCTGCTGTTGATGGGAAGCTCGGAAATATTGGCGCTCTCCTCCCACTTAGCTGTGTACACTGCCTGATCCACCGCCAGCTTGGGGGCCACAAAGCCGCTGCGCTTCTTGACCAGAATATCCGAAACGCTCTTGATATCCAGGCGGGAAGCGGGCAGCATGGTAGTCGCGTTTCCAAAGGCAATGAGGGCAGACACCCGCATATCCTCTGTAAGGCCTAAGCGGATTCCCGCCTCCGCCTCATCATTGATGGTAATCCAGCAGGTCTCGATCTCCAGCTCCGTCATCTTAAGAACCAGATCCTCGCCCATAAATCCCGCGTTCTCCAGGTAACTGGGCGCAGGCTCCGAGGCAATCACAAGATAATGGGGCGCCTCTATCATCAGATCATGATACCCCGCGCAGCCCTTTAGAAGGGAGCAGCCCTCCGCCCCCAGGATCCGGATATCCGTCTTTATCTCCGGAACCAGCCGGGCACACTGGGAAAAATATCCGGTAAGCTCTGCCAGCTGGCGATCCGACACCGGCCGCTTCTTAAAGCTTCTGGTTGACTCCCGTTTGATCGCAAGATTGTAATAATCCATACATACACCGCCTTTCATTCTATGAAAATATTCCCGGTGGGAACTGTTACATAAATTCTACCATTTTTATGGTATTACGTCAATTTTTTCTGACAAAATATCCATTTTGTCTAAACTGTTTCCCTCATTTCTCCCCACGCGGCCGTTTCTCCGACAAAATCCGTATGGAGGCCGCATACTCTGAGGGCGCCATAGCCGCCGTCTTCTTAAACTGCCTGGAAAAATAATAGAGGGAGCTGTAGCCCAGCCGGTCCGCGATCTGGGTCATATTGAGCTGCCCGTCGCGGATCAGCTGCTTGGCCGCGTCGATCTTGATCCGGGAAAACAGCTCGATGGCCCCGCAGCCCCAGGACTTTTTGAGAAGCTTTTCCAGCTGGGAGGTTCCCATGAGATTGTCCTTCGCAATCTGCTCCAGGGTCAGCCGCTCCCCCACCCGCTCCTCCAGATAGCGCAGAATCCTCCGGCTGGTCTCATCCCCCTCGCCCTCCGGCCGAAAGGGCTCCGGGATATCCGGCCGGGCGCCTGTAAAATACCGGCGGTACAGGCAGATAATAAGCTCTTCCAGATACCGGCCGATGAGCTGCTCTGCCCCGAAGGGCGGGCACTTTGCGGGGATGAGCTCCTCCTGGTAGGGATCCCCCAGGGGCCCGTCAAAGGCCCCCTGGGCCTCCAGAATAATCTTTGCCAAAAGCTCCTTCTCCCCGGCCTGGACCGTCATCACCCGGTCCCCGAATCCCTCCAGGCAGCGGGAGCGGCACTCAAACCCGATGACCACTAAGCTCGGAGAAATTTTCCCGTTGGTAACCACATTGTGAAATTCCCCCGGCCTGTGAAAGAGGATGTCCCCCCGCTTTAAGGCAATCCTGCGGCTTCCCGCCACCGCCTCGATCTCCCCCCGGTCCACGCACACCAGCTCCCAGAAATCATGGCTCTCCCCGGGAAAAACAAAGTCGCTCATATACTGAAAATAGTGGACGGAAATGATTTTCTGCACCGATACCTCCCGCCGCAGGCGGGTGCTCCTGTAGGCCATGCCTTCCTCCTCTCATTACACCGGACGGAGCGCCTAAACTATTACATTTTTGGGCGCCCCTTCAGGGAGTTCACCAGCTCCGCCGCCTCCCTGGCAATCTCCAGCTCCTCGTTCGTCTTAATCACCAGCACATTCACCCGGGATGTGCCGTCGGAGATGCGCACGGCCTCCCCCTGCTCCCGGTTCTTCACCTCGTCGATGGTGATGCCCAAAAACTCCAGGTAGCTGCAGATCTCCTCCCGGATATCCGAATCATTTTCCCCCACACCGGCGGTAAATACAATGTTGTCCACCCCGGTCATGGCCGCCGCATAGCTGCCGATATACTTCGCCACCCGGTAGGCGAAAATCTCCCTGGCCAGGGCCGCCGTGTCATTGTATTTAATCTCCGCGTCCTTTAACTCCCTGAAATCGCTGGAGAGGTTTTTGGAGATGCCAAGCACCCCTGACTCCTGATTCAATATGCTCATAATCTGGGGAAAATCCAGATTCTCCTTCTTGGACAGATACTCCAGGGCCCCGGCGTCCACGTCCCCGCAGCGAGTGCCCATGACCAGCCCCTCCAGGGGGGTAAATCCCATGGAATTATCCACCACCCGGCCGTACTTCACCGCGCAGATGCTGGCCCCGTTCCCCAGATGGCAGACAATGGTCTTCACCCGGTCCGGCCGCTGCCCCATAAATTCCGCCGCCCGCCGGGACACGTACCTGTGGCTGATGCCGTGGAAGCCGTAGCGGCGTATCTTGTGCTTCTCGTAAAACCGGTAGGGAAGGCCGTAGAGAAATGCCTTCGGCTCCATGGTCTGGTTAAACGCCGTGTCAAAAACGCCCACCATCAGGGTGTCCGGCATCAGCTCCCTGCAGGCCTCCACGCCCACGATGTTGGCCGGGTTGTGAAGGGGCGCCAGATCATTGCAGGCCCGCATCACATCCAGCACCTCGTCCGTGATCACCACAGAGCCGGTGAATTTCTCTCCTCCGTGGACCAGCCGGTGGCCCACCACGTCAATCTCCCCGTAATCCCCAATCACTCCCATCTCTGGATCCACCAGGGTTTTAAGAATCCGGTCCACCGCCTCCTTGTGGGACTTCATGGGATACTTTTCCTTAAGCGCAAGGCCTCTGGCTGTCCTATAATTAAACACGCCGTCAATCCCGATCCGCTCGCACTGGCCCTTGGCCAGCACCTCCTCTGTGTCCGTGTCAATCACCTGAAATTTTAACGATGAGCTGCCGCTGTTGATAACCAGAATTTTCAATTTCCGCCGCCTCCCCTTTTCCTGCTGTCCTAAATTGTTACCAGTTTACCACAAAACATGGAATAAGCGCAATCTCTGCCGGCTTATTTATGCAAATATAATGCCGGATCCTGTAAACAAAAAACGGTAAATCTCTGCTATACTTAAAGCACGATATACGTAACCCTTCAAGACGGCCTGGGCCGTTACCAATTCACACATAAAAAGGAGATGCACGCAAAATGGCAGAGAAACCAGTACTTGTCATCATGGCGGCAGGCATGGGAAGCCGCTACGGAGGATTAAAACAGATTGACCCCATCGACCCCTATGGGAATATCATCATGGACTACTCCATCTACGACGCGAAGCAGGCGGGCTTTGAGAAGGTAATCTTCCTCATCAAGAAGGAGATCGAGGAGGCATTTAAGGAAACCATCGGAAACCGCATCGGCAAATACATGGATGTGGCCTATGCCTATCAGGAGCTCACTCACATCCCCGCCGGCTTTGCCGTGCCTGACGGGCGCACAAAGCCCTGGGGCACAGGACACGCCGTGCTCTGCTGCAAGGACCTGATCCACGGTCCCTTCGCAGTGATCAACGCGGACGACTACTATGGCCGGGAGGCATTTTCCCTGATTTACAACCAGCTGGCCTCCGCCGGGGATGACGAATGCTACCAGTACACCATGGTGGGCTACGAGCTGGGAAAGACCCTGACGGAGAACGGAAGCGTGGCCCGGGGCGTGTGCTCCACAGATGGAAGCGGCCATCTGACCCACATTGAGGAGCGCACCCGCATTGAGCGCCATGAGAACGCCATCCAGTTCACGGAGGACGGCGGCGCCACCTGGACCTCTCTCCCCGCAGACACCACGGTATCCATGAATATGTGGGGCTTTACGGAGAGCATTTTAGGAGAGCTGGAAAATGGCTTTGCCGGCTTCCTCACAAAGGGCCTGGCGGAGAATCCTCTGAAATGCGAATACTTCCTTCCCTTCGTGGTAGACGGCCTCTTAAAAGAGGGCAAGGCCCAGGTAACGGTCTTAAAGACCCCGGATCAGTGGTACGGCGTCACCTACAAGGAGGACAAGGAAGCGGTGGTAAAGGCAATGGCGGAGAAGAAGGCCGCAGGCATCTATCCGGAAAAACTGTGGGAGGAATAAAGATCATGAAAAAAGAAATTACCCGTGAAATTTTGCTGGAGGCCGCAGGCGCCTTCGACACCCAGGGGGAGATTGTAAGCTGCGAGCCCTACGGAAGCGGCCACATCAATGATACCTTCCGCCTGGTCTGCAAGCGGCCCTACATCCTCCAGCGGATGAACACCGAGATTTTCAAAAATCCGCAGGCCCTGATGGAAAATATTGAGGGCGTCACCTCCTATCTTCGCAGATCCGTTATGGAAAGGGGCGGCGATCCGGATCGGGAGGCCCTGACCCTGGTCCGGACCAGAGATGGGAAATCCTTCTATGTGGACTCCCAGGGGGGATACTGGAGGGCTTACCTCTTCATTGAAAATGCCACGGGCTACGACCAGGTAAAGGACGCCAATGACTTTTACCAGAGCGGATACTCCTTCGGCCGCTTCCAGGGACTTCTGGCGGGCTATCCGGCGGATAAGCTCTGGGAGACGATCCCGGACTTTCACAACACGCCCAAGCGGTTCGAGACCTTTAAGAAAGCCGTTAAGGAGGACGTCTGCGGCCGCGCAGGCAGCGTGCAGGCGGAGATCGCCTTTGTCATGGACCGGGCGGAAAAGATGGGCACAGCCCAGGCCATGCTGGCTAAGGGCGAGCTTCCCCTGCGCGTGACCCACAATGACACCAAGCTGAACAACATCCTCATCGACAATGCCACTGGCCGGGGGCTCTGCGTCATCGATCTGGACACGGTGATGCCCGGACTCTCCATCTTTGACTACGGCGATTCCATCCGCTTTGGGGCCAACACGGCAGCGGAGGACGAGCCCGACGCCTCCAAGGCCTCCCTCTCCCTGCCTCTCTTTGAGGCTTACACCAAGGGATTTTTGGAGGGCTGCGGCAAGGATCTTACGGACAATGAGATCCGCATGCTTCCCTGGGGCGCTTACCTGATGACCTTAGAGTGCGGAACCCGTTTCCTCACCGACTACCTCCAGGGGGACACCTATTTCCACATCACCCGTGAGAACCACAATCTGGATCGCTGCCGCACCCAGTTCGGCCTGGCCGCCGACATGGAGAAGAAGTGGGGCCAGATGGAGGACATCGTGGCCCGCTGCGCTAAGCGCTCCTGACAACAAAGGCGCGGAACGGTTTTTTCGCCGTCCCGCGCCTTTCTTTATCCGTCCATCTGGACGGCTCTATCTTGTGAAAACAATCCTCCGGCTCTCCGTATCCATCCGGCAGCCAACTCCCAGGGGAAGGGTCCCCATGGGCTTGTCATGTCCGGAACGGACGTGGCACATCACCGGTATCTCAAAATTCTTAAACCAGTCCCGGATCAGATCCTCCACCTTGTAGGATCCGTCGTACCGGTCATTGGTACAGTCCGTAAAATCTCCCAGAAGGATTCCCCGCACGCCGTCAAACATTCCTGCCTGGCGCATCTGGGTCAGATACATGTCCAGCACCGGCACCGGCTCCTCGATATCCTCCAAAAACAGGATGGTTCCCTCTGTCTTAAGCTGATAGGGCGTTCCGATGGCCCGGCACAGCAGGGAGAGGTTTCCCCCGGAGAGCACGCCCTCCGCCTGTCCCGGACAGATGACCGCAAAGCCAGCCTCCCCCGGCGGATTGCGAAACTCCAGCTCTCCCTCCATATTCAGGGCTGCGAACAGGCTCTCCCTGGTATAGGGGTCGAAGTCCTTGCGCATGTTGGAGCACACCATGGGGCCGTGGAAAACCACCATCCCGCAGTACATCTGGAAAGCGGACAGCAGATTCGTGATATCGCTGTACCCCACAAAAATCTTCGGGTTGGCCCGGATCACATCATAGTCCAGGTAATCCATCACATGGGAGCTGCCGTAGCCTCCCCGCACGCAGAAGATGGCTTTGACCTCCGGATCCGCGAACATCTTGTTGATGTCCGCAGCCCGGTCCTTTCCCTCCCCCGCCAGATAGTTGTGGAAATTGGCCAGGGTGGTCAGCTGTCTTCCCACCTTTACCTCATAGCCCATCTCCTTAAGGAGCCTGACGCAGTCGGAAAGCTCCTCCTCCTTGATGGGGAAAGAGGGGGCCACAAGGCCCACGGTGTCCCCCTTATTTAATCGTTCCGGAAAAATCATTCTGTCATTACTCCTTGTCCGCGTACTTAAAGATTGTATGGCCGATGTAGGTCTTCATTACATCCTTGCAGTTCGGCTTCATCAGAAGCTGGGAATTTCTGTAGTACACGGGGATAACGGGCATCTCCTCAATCATGATCTGCTCCGCCTGCTTAAACATCTCCATGCGGGCCGCATTGTCCGCGCTGGCTCTCGCCTCCATCAGCAGGTTGTCATACTCCTGGGCCTTGTCGTTCATCCAGCGGCACTGAGTCTCATTCTTTGTGAGGAGCAGGCACTCCAGGATGGTGCTGGGATCCGGATAATCTCCTGTCCAGCCGTCATAGCACACGTCGAAATTGCCTGCCTCCTGCTCGTCCCAGTACACCTTGCTCTCGTAGGTGACAATCTCCGCGTTGACTCCCAGGTTCTCCTTCCACATAGCCTGCATAGCCTGGGCAATGTCCTTCTTCTCCTGGTCGTTCTGGGTGATCAGGGTCAGGGTGGGGAAGCCCTCGCCATTGGGGTATCCAGCCTCAGCCATCAGGCTCTTGGCTCTCTCCACGTCCTCAGCGAACAGGTCGCCCACGGTATCCCGGTAGTCCTGATCGGATCCCTCATAGGCAATTCCGTGGGACACAAAGGCGAATGCAGCCTCCGGACGGGAAGCGATCATGGACTGGGTAATTACCTCGCGGTTTAAGGAAATACTGAGAGCCGTGCGCACTCTGGCGTCGGACAGGTATTCCTTCTCGCAGTTAAAATCATAGTAACCGATGCCTACCAGGTCGTAAGACTTAAGCTCCTCGCTGCCGCCGTACTGGCTCTGGGCCTGGCTTCCGATCACCAGGTTGTCGAGCACATCCACCTCGCCCGCATTGTAAGCGGAAAGAGCGGCCTCCTGGGACTCGATAAACACGATCTCCACGCCGTCCAGCTTCACGCTGTCCGCGTCGATGTACTCCGGGTTCTTCTCCAGCACATAGCTGGCCTGGGGATTGATCTCCTTCACGCGGAATGCGCCGTTGCACACATAGGTATCTCCGGACTTGGTCCAGGGCTCCTCAGCCTCCACCACATCTTGCCGGGTGGGGAAATACATGGAGACCGCAGTCAGATCCAGGAAATAGGCGGTGGCATGCTCCAGAGTGACCTCCAGGGTCTTGTCGTCCAAAGCCTTTACGCCCACGTCGTCAGCGGAGGCAGTTCCCCCGTTGTAGGCCTCGCCATTCTTTAAGTAGAACAGATACCAGGCGCCGGGAGATGCGTTCTCAGGATTTAACCCCCGCTTCCAGGCATACTCGAAATCTCCGGCGGTCAGGGGCTGTCCGTCGGACCACTTTAAGCCGTCCCGCAGGGTAAAGGTGTAGGTGAGTCCGTCGTCGCTGATCTCGTAGTTCTCCGCGCATCCATTGGTCAGGCTGCCGTCCGGGCCAATCTGCATCAGACCGGTAAACAGGTTCTGCAAAACGATGGATGAATTGGCATAGTTGTTCATGTTGGGATCCAGGGTTTCGGGCTCATTCTGCATCACATACTTGATGACCTTTCCGCCCTCTGCAGAAGACTCCTCCGCAGCCGCTTCCGTGCCCTGTGACCCGGAACCGCTTGTCTGGGTGTCCGAGCTTCCGGAACAGCCTCCGATTACCGCCGCTGCCAGCAGACAGCCCAGCAGTGCATAAAGCCTTTTTCTC
>CALWRY010000041.1 GCA_944384065.1 uncultured Enterocloster sp.
ATTTTGTCAGAACTGCGGCATGTCTGGCGGCATTGGCGCTGGCGGTGAGCGGATGCGCGGGTACAGAGGGCGCGGAAAGCTCTGCTGCGGCGGAGGAAGTGATGGAAAGCCAGGATGCAGGGGAAGCGACGGAAAGCTCGGAGGCGGAGGGAGCGGCGGAAAGCCAGAATACAGAGGGAACGGCGAGCAGTCCGGCCGAAGAGAATGGCACAGAAGGCGGAACCCAGGCGCAGCCAGCCCAGGGAGGATATCTCCACCCGGTCCGGTCTGTGAACCATATGTCGTCCTATGCCCAGGATAATATGACGCTGCTCTGCGAGGGAAGCAGCCCGGTGCTCTCTGTGCGGGATGCGGGGTACGAGGCGTTAAATGAGGCTCTGGCCCTCTACAGCAGCCAGAGAGAGGCGGCAGTGACCGAGGAACTGTCCTGGATGGAGGAGATAGCCCAGGAGCATCTGAATACATCCCCCGAAGAGTTTTACGGCTACAGCACGGAGGTAACGGCAGAGCTTCTGCGGGCGGATGCAGCTGTATTTTCCTTTCGGGAGCTGTTGGCAGGCTATACCGGCGGGGCCCATGGGAGTGCCGGAGTAAAAGGCCATACCTATGACAGCCAGACCGGAAAGCAGCTGGCTTTGGGGGATGTGGCGGCGGATTTGGACGCACTTTACGAATACCTGGTCCAGGAGATTCGCGCCGCAGAATATGCGGAGGGGCTGTTTGAGGACTGGGAGGAGACGGTGCACTGGGAGGTCTACGGGGAGACTGTGAACGGCTTCCCCTATTCCATGGCATGGGCTCTGGGCGCGGATGGGATGGAGGTATATTTCTCCCCCTATGAGATTGGGCCCTGGGCCATGGGAACCGTGACGGTTACGGTGCCCTACGGGGAAGCGGGCGTGGGCGAGGAATGGCGTCCTCTGACGGGAGAGAGAAATGTCTGGCCCTTGGCGGCCTACCAGGACCTGTCCATGGACGTGGACGGCGACGGGACAGAGGAGACGGTCGGATTCTCCACAGGGGAGATGCGGGATGTCGAGCAGATGTACACGCTTTCCGTTGGTGAAAAAAGCGTGGAATTTAACGGCACCTACGGCGTGACCGCTGCCTACGTGATGGAAAATCCCGACGGAAGAAAATACTTTTATGCGGACTGCCGGACAGACAATGACTACCACTATCTGGTGATTGCTGACCTGGCAGAGCTCATGGAAAAGGGAACGGAGACAGAGATAGTCACTTATGCGGATGGAATGTATGACGATGTGCCTATGGATGCCCGGTCCTTCTGGCTCTCTGACCGGGGAATGCTATTTTCCACGGTTCCTGTGCGCAAGCTCTACTCTGCAGGGCCGGACGGGCTGCCGCAGACAGAGCAGGCAGAATTTGTTGTGGACCGTTTCCCCGTGACCGCCGTCCAGGATGTGCCCGCCTATACGGGGGAGGATTTCCAGGAAATGACCACAGTCCCCGCTGGGACCAAGCTCTTTGTGACGGCCACGGACGAGGAGAGCTGCGTGACGGCAGAGACAGAGGACGGCGTTCGGTATCAATTCGAAGTAAATGGGGAGAGCTGGCCCCACACCATTGATGGAAAAAATATTGAGGAGCTGTTCGAGGGCCTGGTATTTGCGGGGTGACGCCTGCCGGAGCGCCGGATGGAGATTCCCGGCGGCGGGAAGCCGTAAAGGAGGGCAGCTTCCAGGCAGAAAGGCACATTGGATATGGAGATAAGAGAGGTTACAGAGAATAAAAAGAAGTATCTGCCCCTGCTTCTCTTAGCAGACGAGCAGGAGGACATGATAGACCGCTATCTGGATCGGGGAACCATGTATGTGCTGTCCGTGGAGGAAGAAAACGCAGAGGAACAGACTATGGAGGAACAGGTCGTGGGCGAATGCGTGGTGACGGACGAGGGCAGAGGAATCCTTGAAATCAAAAATCTGGCCGTGGCCCCCGCCTTTCAGAGGAGGGGATACGGCCAGAGGCTCATTGATTTTATTGCGGAGACGTATCAGAATGGATACGCCATTCTCCAGGTGGGGACAGGGGACAGCCCGCTCACCATACCCTTTTATGAGGCCTGCGGATTTTGGCGCTCTCACGTGGTGAAGGACTTTTTTGTGAAAAATTATGACCACCCGATTTATGAAAATGGGGTGCTGCTCACAGATATGGTTTATCTGCGAAGGCGGCTGGCCGGGCGAGCGGACCTGTGCCGGGACTGAAAACATACTTACAAGCGAGCTTGACGTCTGTTTTCACCCCTGTTTACCTGCTGTCAGAACTGTTACCTGCAAATTGTGAGCGGTAGAGGCGGGCGTAAAACCCGCCTTTTTTTAACAGCTCCTCGTGCCGTCCCTGCTCCACCACATCCCCATGGTCCAGAACCAGAATCAGGTCCGCGTTCCGTATGGTGGAGAGCCGGTGGGCGATAATGAAGCTGGTGCGGTTGTCAATCACCGCGGCCATAGCCTCCTGGAGCCGCTTCTCCAGCCGAGTATCCACAGAGGAGGTGGCCTCGTCCAAAATCAGGATTTGCGGGGCCTTTAAAATGGCGCGGGCAATGGTGAGGAGCTGCTTTTCACCCTGGGAAATATTGCTCCCCTCCTCATTGATTTCCATGTCATAGCCTCCGGGAAGGGTCTTGATGAAATGGTGGACTCCGGCCATTTTCGCCGCAGCGATGACCTCGTCCCGGCGGGCATCGAGGCGGCCATAGCGCAGGTTGTCATAGATGCTTCCATTGAAGAGCCAGGTGTCCTGGAGCACCATGGCCATGTTCCTCCGAAGGTCCTCCCGCCGCAGCGTGCGGATGTCCACGCCGTCCAGGAGAATGCGGCCATGGTCCGGGTCGTAGAAGCGCATAAGGAGGTTGATGATGGTAGATTTTCCGGCCCCCGTGGGTCCCACGATGGCCACGGTCTGCCCCCGCTTCGCCGTGAAATTCAGGTCGCGGATGATGGGCTTTCCCGCCTCATAGCCAAAGCTCACATGCTCGAACACCACGCATCCCGCGTTCTCCGGAAGCCTTGCGGGCGCCTGGGCCTCGGTCAGCTCCTCCTCATCCAAAATCTGGATAATCCGTGTGAGAGCGGCGAAGGCCGCCTGTATCTGTGCGGAAAAATTGCTGACCTGGCTCATGGGGTCATTGACCTGCCACACATACCGGACAAAGGCCTGAATCTGGCCTACCTGGATGGAGCCGGAGAGAGCGAAAATACAGCCGATGATGGCGGTCACCCCGATGACCAGGTAGGTGGACAGGGACACCAGGGGGGAGATGATGGAGGACATAAACTGGGCCTTAAAGGCGCTTTCCTGCAGCCGCGCATTGATGTCCTCAAAGTCGCGGATGGCCTCCTCCTCCTTGTTGAAGAGCTGGATTTCCTTGTGGCCGTTGTACATTTCCGTGATGGCCCCGTTGAGTTTTCCCAGAGTATTCTGCTGCCTGAGAAAGAGCCTTTGGCTGCGGCTCACCACAAAGCGGGTGATGAGGACAGCTGCAGGGACAATGAGAAATACCACGGCGGTCATCAGCCCATTGATGGTGAGCATCATAACAAAGGCCAGAATTATCTGCAGGATGCCGCTTAAAATCTGCATCAGGGTCTGCTGGAGACCGTTGGATAAGGTGTCAAGGTCATTTGTCACCCGGCTCAGCACATCGCCGAATGCGTTGGTGTCAAAATACTTCACCGGGAGCCTTGCGAGCTTCCTCTCTACCGCATCCCGCAGGTCGTGCATGGCGCTCTGGATGGAGTTTGTCAGGGCAAAGGCCATGACGCTCTGGGTCAGGGTTTTTAAGAGGTACAGACCCAGGAGGATGAAAAGGAAGCCCAGCAGACGGTCAAATTGTACGCAGGCGCCGGGGATGCCCGCCAGCATATCCTGGGCATTTTTCACCAGAAGGGAGGTGGCAAAGCCCTCCACTGTGGGGGAGATGGAGAGGGTCAGGGTGGTGAGGCAGACCATCAGGATGGAGAGGAAAAATCCGGTCCGATAGGGGCTTATATAGGGGGCCAGGCGGCCCGCTGTATTTTTAAAATGTCTGAATTTATGCTTCATGGGATAACTCCTCCTCGGTGAGCTGGGATGCGGCGATTTCATAGTATACGGGGCAGGTCCTTAGGAGCTCGCGGTGGGTGCCCAGGCCGGCCATTTCCCCGTTATCCAGCACCAGGATGCGGTCCGCATCCATGATGGTGGAGACGCGCTGGGCCACAATCAGGGTAACCGTGTCCTTTTTCACGGGCTTTAGGGCGGCACGAAGCCTTGCGTCCGTGGCAAAGTCCAGGGCGGAAAATGAGTCGTCAAATACATATATCTGCGGCTTCCCCACCAGGGCGCGGGCGATGCAGAGCCGCTGCTTCTGGCCGCCGGAAAAGTTGCTGCCGCCCTCGGTGATGGGTGCGTCAAGACCGCCCTTCTGCTCCATGACAAAGTCATAGCCCTGAGCGGTTTTGAGTGCCTCAAGAAGCTCGCCGTCAGAGGCGTCAGGCTTTGCAAAAGCCAGGTTCTTCCGGATGCTTCCGGTGAAGAGATTGGCCTTCTGCGGGATAAAGCCAATACGGCTTCGGAGCTCCTTTAGGGGATAGTCCTTTAGGTCCCGGCCGCCTAACAGGATGCGCCCCGCAGATACATCATAGAACCGGGGAATCAGGCTTATGAGGGTGGATTTCCCGGACCCGGTGCTGCCGATGACTGCCACGGTTTCCCCGGCCCTTGCCTCAAAGGAGATGTCATGGAGGACCGCCTCCTCCCCGTCGGGGTAGGCGAAGGTCACGTGGTCGAAGACCAGGGAGGCTGGGGCCGCCTGGGAGAGCAGGGAAGCACCCGTGCTGGAGCCTGCGGACTGTGCAGCCGGAGACTGCAGGGACGCAGAGCCCGCCCGGTCCGTCGGCGCTGCCTGGTCCGCGGAGCCGGCCCGGTCCGCAGAGCCCACTCCATCAGCCAGGGATTCCCGGTCCGCCACGCTGCTCTCTGTGTTTAGGACCTCCTCTATCCGGCGGGCGGAGACAGCGGCCTTGGGGTACATGACCAGCACGGTGCAGAAGAGCATGGTGGAGAACATAGCGTGGAATACATAGTCCTGGAATGCCACCAAATCCCCCACCTGGAAGCTGCCCCTCTGAATCATGGAGCCTGCCAGCCAGAAGATGACCAGTATGGCCAGGTTCATCAAAAAGAAGAAGATGGGCTGGGTGAGCATCATCAGGCGGAACACCCGCTTGGAGTACCCGGCGTAGGCTTGGTTGGCCTCGGAAAAACGGGCCTGCTCGTAGGCGTCATTATTAAAGGAGCGGATGACCCGGACGCCCATAAGGTTTTCCTTGGAGATGCGGTTCAGCTCGTCTAAGCGCTCCTGCTGCTTTACAGAGAGGGGCTTGGCGGCCCGTGTCACGCCTAGAACGCCCAGAAGGATGATGGGCAGCGTGGCCAAAATGACCAGGGAAAGGGGAACCGAGGTCATAAAGGTCAGGGAAAAGCTGAACAGAATCATCATGGGCGTGAGCATGGCGGTGCGCAGCAGCACATTTACAAACATCTGAATCTGGAAGGCGTCATTTCCCGTGCGCACAATCAGGGAGGACACGCCGAAGCGGTTCATCTCGCTGGGGGAAAAGCTCTGCACCTTTCGGAACACATCATTTCGGATATCCCTGGTGACAGCGGTGGAGATTTTTGACCCGCACCATCCCAGGAGAATGCTTCCCAGGGCCCCAACTGTGGCCACGGTCAAAAGAATTCCCCCCATATAGAGGATATATCCCTGGTCGCCGGTCATGATGCCGTTGTTAATCATCCGGGCGATGAGGGTGGGAATGCCCAGCTCCGCCAGGGCAAAGCTGCACACGCCCAGGAAATTCAAGAAGAGATAGCGTTTATAGGATTTCATGTAGTGAAAAATCAGTTTCATAAGTCCTCCGTGGTGATTTCAAATGCTGCTCTGCAGAGCAAAAAACAGCCCCGGCAGAGGGCGGGGCAGCCTTGTAAGCACCTGATTCTGCGGGGTGGTACAGACAGAGTATCATAGAATGGGAGGATTGACAAGGGGCGGGGCATGAGGCGTTTGAGAGACTTTGAAAGGGAATGCATCTGGAGGCCCTTGAACCACTGCCGCTGCGGCAGGAAATTTTTTAAAACTATTTGTGGAAAAGCATTCAAAACTTCAAATTTCCCCCTGATTGTATATGTGTAAGGAAAAAGAGACGCCGGAAAAAGGAGGTGGAAGTAAAAGGCGTTTATAGCAATTATGCCCGAAATCTTGGAATCGGGTTTGAGATAAAGCGAATTCAAAACAATTGGGAGGAGAGAATATGGAGAAGATGAGCAGAAGGGCAGTGGCAGAGAACC
Organism: uncultured Enterocloster sp.; assembly: GCA_944384065.1. Taxonomy (GTDB): domain Bacteria; phylum Bacillota; class Clostridia; order Lachnospirales; family Lachnospiraceae; genus Enterocloster. Next base: position 6,358 of record CALWRY010000041.1, read on the forward strand.
TGGAGGAAAGAACGGAGAGAAACGCAGCCTGCCTCTGGCAGACGGCGGAGGACTGGAGGGAAATGATGGCGGAGAGCAGAGGCAGCGCTTTTTGGTCCGCCCTGGCGGGAGCGCTGGGGGTCAGCACAGGGGGGCGTCCGGAGACGGCGCTCCTGTGCCTGCTGCCTGGCTGGTTAAGGGTGGTTCGCTGTCCTGCGGCAGCGCCTGCGGGGGCGGAGCGCCGCCGTTCTGAAATGAGGGCGGAGCGCTCGCCTCCGGTTATTGAAAGGCGCTTCGCTATAAAACACTTGTATTTAGAAAATCAACCGCCATTTGAACATGCATGGCCACGCCGCGTTTTAATGCGGCTTCGCTGAAACATACCTTCGGATGATGATGGGCATGTACTTTTCCATCGGCTGACGGGATTGCAGCCCCGATAAACGCATAGATGCCCGGAACCTTTTCCGAAAAGTAAGCGAAATCATCCCCTCCGCCCACAGGGCGCGTGGCCACAGCGCTTTGTTCTCCAAAAAGCTTAATTACCGCGTCATGGGCCAACTTGCACATGAGGGGATCGCTGTGGATAACAGGCCCTGTTTTCATTATATAGTTCACAGTGGCGGTACAGCCGAGAGCCTTGGAAACATTTTCCGCTACCTGGCGCATTTTTTCCTCGACGCCTTCCCGGACCTCCTGGGAATAGGTGCGCACGGTGCCGGACATACTTGCCTTGTCTGCTACCACGTTATAATTTGTACCGCTTTCCAGCTTACCGACCGTAATCACAAGGGTGTCAATGGGATCCGTCTGCCTTGATACAATGGTCTGAAGATTTGTGACGACTGCGCAGGCGGCGACCAGAGCGTCTTTTCCCTGGTGGGGCATTCCCCCATGGCAGCCTTCTCCCTGTATTTCAATAGAAAACTCGTCGGTGCTGGCACAGCGGGGGCCAGGATTAACCGCTATGATCGGCTCATCCAGCCATGAAGAAATATGGCAGCCATAGACCGCGTCTACTCCGTCCAGAATTCCCTGATCCACATAATACTTTGCGCCGCAGGCCGTTTCCTCCGCCGCCTGGAATAAAATCTTTACCTTACCGGGCAGTTCTTCCTTTATCTCAACAAGCATTTTGCAGGCGATAAGAAGCATGGCTGCATGGGTTTCATGGCCGCATCCATGGAACACGCCGGGATGTTCGCTGGAATAGGGAAGCCCTGTTTCCTCCTGAATGGGGAGCGCGTCAATATCTGCACGCAGCAGGATGGTTTTGCCGCTTTCCGTATCGTTACCGCCTTCGATCATGGCCCAGCATCCGGTATGCCCGTCATACCGGTGTACGGTAAGGCCGAGATTTTCCAGATAGCCGGCAATATAGTCGGTTGTCTCATATTCCTTCCAGGACAATTCAGCGTGCTGATGGAGCCAGCGCCTTACCTCAACCAGTTCGTTTTCCAATTCGCTGGAGCGCTTTAAAATATATTCCGTAATATTAGCTGTCCTGTTTGGGGAAATTGAAGCAGAAGTCACAGCAGTCACCCCCTGTCATCAGTGTTTTCGAGCGCGTCATTACCATATCCGGGTTGAATCCGCTATAAAAATATTCATCGCGCATACAGGAGAGCACATATCCCAGCTCCTTCATGCCAATGCGCTCATACATATCCACATAGGCGCAGCGCTTGATTGTCTGATCAAGTATATGGCCGTCAGTTACTTTATTTTCTACATCCAGAGCATCGTTGGCTGTCCAGGCTTCTTCCTGTTCAAGCAGAGCGTCTACATTGTTTTTGCCGAGCATTTTTGCATATTCCTTTCCCTGCTCCCTGGCAAGCTCCTGGACTACCTTTTTTGTAATTTCCATGGTCTTTTCGTGCCCGAGCTCTTTTTCAAAAGCGTCAAGGAAGGGTTTAATCATAAGGGCCTCAATTTCTCTTCGAAGCAGTACGGGTACATCATAGATTGTTTTCATTTTGTTCTCCTTTCGTCATTTGAATTATTTTTTGAATACAATTCCCCAGGTTTTGGCCTAAATCCTGCAATGGCAGGCTTCTATTGAGAATATCAAGCAAGAGCCGTGCCAATGTTTTGCCGGAGCTTGCTGCCCTGCTGCATTTTCCAGAGGCGGATGGCCTGCACAGGCTTGAGCACGGCCGGTTTTCTGAATAATCCGGACAGGCACAGAGGAAAGCGAAACCGGCCTCAGTCCGGGCACAGCGCTCTCATTAATGATAAATTATTCTCAATAATGAGAAAACCGGATAATTCTTTATGGCGATTGAAAAAAATATAAAAAATCGGGGGGTATATTCTCATATTTGATAAAAATATACTATGCAAACCTGCATGCGCCCGGCGGGCGGGCACACCACCAAACCACGAAAATCTGGCGGGCGCATTTGGCATCCCAGAATGCATGCCGCCTGCCGGCGGCGGGTTTTCAGAGTAAAAACAGAGCATGTCTTTACATTGACAGATTGGCATGATTCTTGCTCTAAATCTTAGTATCCCCAGGGCTTTTGGCCGCAATAAAACGTTGAGAAAGAAGGTGCTTCTATGAATACAGAATATTTCAGCCAGGCAAATGGCCTGATTATGTGGTTAGCCTGTATTCCGCCCGTGGTTATCGTGATGCTGGAATGTATTATTTTCTATAGGAAGAGTCGTAAACTGGCTGAAGAAATGAAAATTGATCCGAAGCTTATTAACGTATCCATAAGATCCTCGGCTATTTCAGCGATAGGCCCATGCGTCGTTGTGATCGCCACAGTTCTTGCCCTGATCAATTATGTGGGTACTCCGCTGGCGTGGATGAGAAATTCTATTATTGGAAACGCCCAGGAGGAGCTCATGGCAGCCAATTTCGCGGCTGAGGGCATGGGAATCAATTTGAATGAAAGCCTCGCAAACGGCACATTGAATCTTGAATTTTTGTCGACTGCGGCCTTTGTAATGGCTGCGGGAATGTGCGGGTACTGCATTACCTCCGCTCTTTTTTCGGATAAGGTAGCTTTGATTGGCGAAAAATTTTCCGGGGGCAACGCGGCGCTGCTTCCTGTGCTTACCCTGGGAGCTGTTGTGGGAGGCATGTCGAATATCGTCGTCGGGCAGGCGGTTCCGTTAAGCGTAAATTCAATTGGCGCTGTTGTCGGGGCGGCGGTTATGGCGGTTTTACAGCTTATCGCGGCGAAAAAGCCGGATGTTATCTGGCTTAAAGAATGGGCAATTACCATCAGTATGTTTACCGGAATGCTGGCCGCCTACGCGGGGAGCATCATGTGAGGAAAGGAGATACCCGGCGATGAATGAAGAAAAATACACTTCTTTTCACAATCAGTATATGCCCAATATTATCAAATGGGGGAGGATATTAAACCTTCTTATGGTTCCGGCTATGTTCCTCCCTGTGCTGTTTATTTTGATTTTCTTTGACGTTGATCCGAATATGGCTGGAGCAATCAGCGGCTCTATCGCTTATATATCCTTCAGCCTTCCCTACTACTTTACGGAACTAATTGCCCTTGGACCGATCCTGCATGTGCCGGGCACGTATATTGCATTTATCGCAGGCAACAGCCGAAATATCTGCGCGGTAGCCACCTCGTCGGCGCTTGATGTAACAAACGCACAAACCGGAACGCCGGAAGCGACAATTATGGCTACAATAGCCACCGCGGTATCTGTGATTATGAAATTTGTTATCGTACTTGTAATCGCTCTTACAGGGAGCTATATTCTGTCCGTCGTCCCGCAGGAAGTAATTACCTGCTTAACCTACCTTCTTCCCTCCTTATTTGGCGCAATGTGGATGCAGTGGGCCATCACGGATGTCAAGCTTGGAGGCATCCTGCTTGTGATTGCGCTTGCCGTCAATTTCGGCTACCGGCAGGGAATCTTTTCGTTCCTACCTGCCGGAGGAGAATACATGCCGGTGCTGATTTGCGTTATTGTAGGCTACCTGATTGCAAAATTAATGTACGGGAAAAAATTGCAGGACGGCACATCTTCTGAGGCATAAATCAATCGGATTGATGCGTTCAGGGAAACTGCCGTTAGCGGGCAAAGGGATACCCGCGTGTCCCCTTGCCCGCTAATGGTATATAAGGCCAACGTTTCAAAGATTATACCGGCTGAGCTTCCTGTAAAGAGTGGCCTGGCTGATTCCGAGCTCCTTTGCGATCTGCAGCTTATCATCCGCAGAGGCCTTATTTTTAAGATATGCCGAAAGAATGGATTTCTCGTAATTTTGCATAAGCTCACTGAGAGATAATTTTGTACTGGGTACAAGCGGATTTCTTGTCAAAATATGGGCGGGAAGATCCCCGGCTGTGATTAATTCACCTTCTGCAATATTCACTAAAAATTCGATCAGATTTTTAAGCTCCCGAATATTTCCGGGCCAGGAATATGCCATTAACAGCATCTGAGACTCATAATCAAATCCATGGATGTTTTTGTGGAGCGTGCTGTTGTAATGGCGGAGAAAATGCTGTGCCAAAATAATAATGTCGTCTTCCCGCTCCCGCAGAGGCGGCATTTCCATAGGGATGACATTCAGGCGATAATATAAATCCTGGCGAAACGTATGATTGTTCACCATTTCTTCCAGATTCCGGTTTGTAGCCGCCACGATACGAATATCGATAGGAATCGGCTTTGTCCCTCCAATCCGCTCGACCTTTCGCTCCTGCAGGACTCGCAGGAACCTGGTCTGCGCGATCATTGGAAGCTCTCCAACCTCGTCCAGAAAAAGAGTGCCATGATTTGCCAGTTCAAATTTTCCTGCGGCGCCGCCTTTTTTTGCGCCTGTAAAGCTGCCGCCTTCATATCCAAAAAGTTCGCTTTCAATCAAGTTTTCAGGAATGGCCCCGCAATTAATGGCAATCATGGGGCCATTATGCCGCCCGCTGTTGGCATGAAGAAATTTTGCCATTTCTTCCTTTCCGGTTCCGCTTTCACCGGTGATTAAGACAGTCGAGTCGGATGCTGCCACACGACGGCCAAGTGCAATAAGCCTGCGCATTTTCTCGCTTTCTCCGATGAGATGATACTGGGAGGTCTGCCGGCTCACCTCGCCAAGCTGCTTGCTCATGCTGTGCACCTGCTCTACGGTTTTAAGCTGGCTGCAGATTAAGATACCGATATACTTCAAAAATTCCAGCAGGCGGTCATAATTTTCCTTGATATATTCACCAGCTTTTTCTTCAAAGGCACTAATGCCGATAATGCCGATGATCTCGCCCTGTTCTTCAAGCGGGTAGCCCATTTCGGCTTTTATTGTGCATAGATCATGTCTCTCACATTCTTTGCATACAGCATCGTTGCAGATATCTGTTACAAGTTTGGGGGTTCCTTCCCGCAATATGCTGCCAAAAAAGGCGCTGGATTTTTTCTTTACTATTGCCGGAATTTCTTCGCTTTGATAAAATCCGGTTCCATAAATCCGGTTCAGTTCTTCGTCCACCACAGTTACTTCTGCGCGGATGATGGAAGAAATTACTTCCGCGCAAGGTTTAATAAATGATTCTATCTGCGCGAGTCTTGTCACGCCTCCACCTCCCCGTAATAACGCCTCCAATAGACTTCTTAAGATTAGAATATATCTTCTTACAAAAATGTCAATATGGGGAAAGCGGTAAGTTTGAAAACTCTTCCTCTATCTCCGATTTTACCTATGGATGGGGCAAAATACCCATATAATAAACATGAAATCCTGGCAAGGGAACAGAACTGTCTGGAATATGTGGTGGGGGAGGTGACTGGAACAAGGAAAAGATGGTTTGATTTCCGGGAGTTGGAATATTATCCTGGTTAGAGGCTAAAAGAAAATTTAGAAGAGATTTAAGAATTGAACTTGTGTTCTGTTCATGGATAAGATAAAATAAAGGTAAATTTCAAATGACTTCCTCTTTGGCAAAGTGATGAGCCATCCGGGATTATGCCAGAAACTGCTGGAACGGATTTTCCCGGATATGGAAATCGACCATATCGAGTATCCGGAACTGCAGAAGTCCATCAATTTGGATTACGAGGCGAAAGGGATCCGATTGGACGTTTACGTGAAGGATGGGAACAATACGGTTTACAACATTGGGATGCAGGCCATTGATACGAAGGAACTTCCCAAAAGGTCACGCCATACTTAAAGGCCGTCTTGGACTATGTAGCAGGGAAAATGTCCGATGACCCATATGTAAAGGAACTGGATGCAGCAGTCACAGAAGCCAAGCATAACAGAGAATGGAGGCGGGAATATATGACGCTGGAGATGAAATATAAGGAGAAGTATAATGAGGGGAAGAAAGAGGGTTTAGAACAGGGGATTTCTCTGACTAAAAAGGTGTTGAAACTCTCTGGTGAAGGTTGTCCTGAAAAGGAAATAGCTAAGAAGATGAATATTAGTGTAGAGCAGGTGAGGAGTATTTTGGAATAAATGGAAATAGACCCGTGTGACAGCTCTTTAGGAACTGGAGCGGATTCGATAACCGTCCTTGTTCCAAATCGGGAATATGTAAGTTTTATTGACTGCAAATACAATTTGTCCTTCATGGTTACGAGTTCAGAATTTTTTGGATTAAAATGCAGGATTCAATTTAAAGCAGTTGCCATTTGCCTGCGTATGCCATATAATAAGTAAAGGGAGACGGACAGCACTTCAGTACTGTAGTCTCCCTTTAAATTTATATTGTCTTGTTATAGATGAAAGAATATTACGAGGAGGCCTGCCATGATTATCAACACCGGCGGACGGACCGACACCGTCCAGTATTACAGCGATTGGCTGCTTCGCCGCTTTGCGGAGGGCTATGTGCTGTCACGCAACCCCCTGTTTCCGGACAAGGTGACGCGCTATGAGCTGACCCCGGACAAGGTGGACTGCGTGATTTTCTGTTCGAAAAATTATAAGCCCATTCTGCCGCGGCTTAGGGAGATTACGGATCGTTTTCCCGCCTATTTTTACTACACAATTACGGCCTACGGGAAGGATGTGGAGCCGGGAGTGCCCTCCATTGAGGAGAGCATAGAGACCTTAAAGGAGCTCTCCGCCCTGGTGGGAAAGGAGCGGGTGGCCTGGAGATACGACCCGGTGCTTCTGACCAGAGAATATACGATTCGCCGCCATCTGGACACCTTCCCGTGGATGGCCAGGGAGCTGGCTCCCTACATTGACCGGTGCATTTTCAGCTTTGTGGAGATGTATAAAAAGCTGGAGACCAATATGCCGGAGATTATTCCCATGTCGGAGACAGAGCGGGAGGCCCTGGCCCGGGGACTGGGAGCCGCAGCGGCGAAGCTGGGGATGGTGATTCAGACCTGCGGGACAAATGGAGATTATACCCGCTATGGAATCCATGCGTCGGGCTGCATAACTCTCTCCATCCTGGGAAAGGCCAACCATATGGAGTTTCGCAATTTGAAACACAAGGGCATGCGGGAGGGCTGCCACTGCATGGAGAGCCGGGATATCGGAGCCTACGATACCTGCCTGAACGGATGCAAATACTGCTATGCCAACAAGAATCCGAGAAAGGCCTTTGAAAATTATGAGTACCACGACCCGGCCTCGTCGCTTCTTTTGGGGCATCTGCGGCCGGACGATATTGTGACGCAAGGGGCTCAGCGGTCCTTTCAGAAGGGAAGATAGTATATCTGAAAATAGAAGGGAGCTTGCGATGTGCGGACGCTATTATGTTGATAAAGACACATTTGAGGAGGCCTGCCGCCTTGCGGGCTGCGGCGGTTTTGCGGGCGGTGACGGATTTGTGGGCGGTGACGGATTTTCGGGCTGCGGCAGTTTTGCTGCCGGTGATGGGGAAAGTGCCGGAGATATTGTTCCCTCCGGGACAGCGTGGGTCCTTCGGGGAGATCAGGGCTATCTTGGAGCGGAGCCGCGCTATCCTGGAACAGAGCCGTGCCGCCCTGGAACGGGGCCCTGCATCCGGGCGGAGCGGATGGCCTGGGGCTTTCCGCGCTTTGACGGAAAGGGCCTTATCATCAATGCCCGTGCGGAGAGCGTGCGGGAGCGTCCGGCCTTTCGGGACAGCGTGCAGCAGAGGCGCTGCGTGATTTTCGCCAGGGGATTTTATGAGTGGAACCGGAGCCGGGAGAAATTCTCCTATGAGCGGGAGGACGCCCCGGTTTTATTTATGGCGGGCTGCTTTGGCCGCTGGGAGGACGGTGGGCATTTTGTGATTATCACCACAGCGGCGAACCCTTCTGTGGCGCCGGTCCATGACCGCATGCCGCTGATTTTGGAGCCGGAGGAGGTAAAGCAGTGGATACAGGATGCAGGTGCCGCTTGGAGCCTCCTTAAAAAGACGCCGGTGCTGCTTGCGGGCGGCACAGAATATGAGCAGCTGCGGCTTTTTTGAACACTGGCCATCCAGGATGTTGTTTTCAGCTGGAAATAAAGTGCAAAAGCCGGTATAATAAGAGTATAACTGTTCAGGAAGGGGGATATTTACATATGGGCAGGAGCATGGACGGGCTGCTGCAGACGTTTAATCAAAATGCGGATGAAGCGGCAAAACTTTTAAAAAATGCTTTGGAACACATTTCAAAAGGGTATGCGCTGGACGAGGAAGCGGCCAGCGGGCTTTTTGCATCCATAGAAACACTGCGGCAGAGCTATCAGTCCGTCTGCCAGATGGCCAGGGAGGAGCTTCCGGCGCAGGAGATGCCGGAGGATGGGCAGCCGGCCCTCGTATATGCGGAGGCATTTGCGAATAACCAGGCGGTGCGCTACAGGAAACGCATTGCGTCCGCCAGGGACAGCTTCTGTGCGTTTGCCGCGGTTGAGTCCCCGGTTAGCGTATATGTGTCGGCCCTTGCGCCGTATCAGGACACGGCCAGGCAGTGGGCGGCGCGGCTGGATAGGGAGGAGCCGCAGGCAGAGGAGATAGAAGAAGCAGTGAAGGGGCCGGAGCTGTTTTTAAAGGCATTATCCTGCGATGATTTTGATTCGGAGGAGAGTATTTCCCTGCTGGAGCAGCTGGCGGAATACTATCCCAGCCGGGTTCAGATGGGCGCAGCGGCGAGGAAATATTTTATGGCCGGTATGAACGCCGGGGAGCAGGCTGCGCAGGTGCCGGAGGATACGGCGCCGGAGGAAGCGGCGCGGAACACGGCGCCAAAGGAGGCGGCAGCTGAGCGGGAAACCATGCCGGAGGAGACAGCGGCTGTGCGGGAGAGTGCGCCGGAGGAGACAGCGGCTGTGCAGGAGAATGCGCCGGAGGAGACAGCGGCTGTGCAGGAGAGTGCGCCGGAGGAGACGGCGGCTGTGCAGGAGAGTGCGCCGGAGGAGACGGCGGCTGCCCAGGAAAGTGCGCCGGAGGAAGCAGCAGCTGAACAGGAGGCAGAGCCGGAGAGCAGTTTTGCAGCTGCCCTGAAAGCATCAGGAGCGCTCCTTGATCCCAAGGAAAATATCGGTTTTTTGTCGTCAGATATTAGCACAGCAGAGGACAAAAAGATAACCGCAAGTATCTTTATGAATGATATGCGAAAGGGTGCGGAGCGGACCGAAAAGCGGGTAATCCAGGAGCTCTCAGGCAATACCTGCATCAATGCGGGAACGCTTTTTTCCGTAAGGCGGGTGGCCTGGACGACGGGTGAGTCAGTTTTAGAGTATCTGTATAAAAAGGGATATCTGCGCCGGTACCGGCTGCTGTCCAGAGGGGAGTTTTACTGTGCCTCGCCCAGGCTTATGAAGGCAATGAGCTTAAAGGAGTGCAGCAAATATATAGGAATCCGGCAGCACGGGATTGTGGATTGGAGCGGGGCAATTGCGGAAAATGCAGCCAATGCGGCGGCCAGAATCGCCTATCTGAACCTGTATGGAGCCATTGTTCCCGGCTACGTGCTGCGCAAAAGGCTGTCCCCGGTTCAGGGCTCGTCCATCGGCGACAGCGCCTTCTGGCACAAGATTTGGGCAAAGGATAACCCGGCAGACTGGGAGATGGCCTTCGGCGCCTTTTGGAGCGATACGTCGGAGTGCGATGGATTTCTGGAGGCTGTCAAGGAGAACATACATCCGAAGCCTGCCCATGGCCGCCTGATTGCCGCGGGCCTGAGCGCGGGAAAAGCAAAGGCGCTGATGGACGCCGTCCTCGGGCAGCTGGAGGAGGACTTTTCCGGCAGCGAGCTGTATCTGTACGGCCTGACGGAGAAGAAATATTTTGCTTATCCATCTATGGAGGCCCTGGATGAGGGCCGGATCTTCGGGGCAGAGGAAGACGCTGGCCAGGAGGAAGCCTCCGAGACAGAGGAGAAGATAACGAGCCAGGAGGGATCTTCCCAGGCGGAGGGGGAGATGAGCCGCCAGGAGGAAGCTGCCGGGCAGGAGAAGGGGACGGCAGTCCAGGAGAAAGCCGCCTGTGCAGAGGAAAAGCCGCCTGCCCAGAGGGAAGCCGCCGGGGCGGAGCAAGAGGGAGCAGGCCGTGAGGAAGCCGCCGGGGCGGAGCAAGAGGAAACCGCCCAGAGAGAAGACTCCGCACCAGAGCAGGAGACGGAGAGGGACATTCTCTGCGGCCTGCTGGCGGGCGGGAAATTTTATGCCGCCGCTGCCTACGCCCGCTCTGCCGCCGGGGAAGGCAAATTGGAGGAGGAGCTCTGCAGCCAGCTGTCCTACGCATTAAATGATCCCTGGAGGCACTGCGTCTATTCCACGGACAATGCCTTTCAGCTGATAACGAAGAATGGGCTTTTGGAGGACTCGCTCACCATTGCCACGGCCCTGCGGACATTTTTCTCCAACCAGGTGCCCTATGATTACAATATCAAATCCTACTATGACGGAATTAAAAACTACGAGGTTTTGGGCAGGTTTGCGGCCTTAAGCCAGGTGGTTTACTCCCTTATGGATTTTAAGAGCGCCCAGAACCGGGGAATGGACGCCTATGCGGGATACCGGGCAAAGAGCCAGGCCCAGCTGGAGGAGGAAGTGGGAAGGCTGCGGCATGAGGCGGAAATTTTTTACGACAATTTTGTTGTGGGAAGAAAGAAGGAGAATGCCAGCCAGAAGCGCTTCTTAGAGACAAAGAAGCTCATGTTCTCCGTGAACAGCGATATTGGGCAGTATATCAAATCAGCAGCGGATGGAGATTTGTCCATGCTTCCCCTGATCGAGGATTTTCTGCGGGAAAATTTCTTTAAAGAAGAAGAACCCATTTCCGAGACAGCTATCGACGGAGATAAGCTGTGGGACTATATTGTTTCCTTCTGGGATGAGGCGGGCGACAGCATGATGTACCGCCGCAGGGTGGCCCTGACCAGCCATTTAAAGAGCAATATTGTAAATCTGACGACGAGGGCGGTGCAGCTTTTGTCCAGGTGGCACACGCTTTTGGAGCAGATGAACCGCTGCGGGGAGGATGCGGGAACAGCGGCTTACCAGAAGCTCAAAGAACCTCTGCTGCAAAATATCAGCGAGGCCCTTGAGGAGCTTGGCAAAGCTTCCGAAGGGACAGACGCCGGGCAGGAATGGAGAGCCGGGCTGTCTGTGCTGGAACAGACACTCCGGGAGATAAAGGCCTGCATTGAGGGCACATTCAGCGAGCATGACCGCAGGTATTTCTACGCGGACTTCCTTCTGACGGACGAGGTGATGCTGAGCGACAATTTTATGCCGGATTTGGAGCTTCACGGAGCGTCCTTAAAGCTGCTTAATCCCTGCAGCCGTATCCTGCGGCATGTGCGCAGAGCGGAGGAGGAGCAGCCCACCTTCCGGACCCGGCTGGACGAAATTCTGGAGGAGCAGGGGGACGACTACGGAGCCGCCCGGCTGATCGTGGAATATCTGCAGGACAAGGAGCCCGCGGAGGATTTGGAGCGTATGCTGGGTATGGTGGACGCAGGGGAGAGCTATGCCCAGGAGACAGCGGAGCTTCGCAAGGCGGATTTTACCGGCGAGCTGGAGCTGGCCCAGAGCTACGGCCAGATTGATAATTCCGTGGAGGACAAGAAGGAGAAGATCCTGCAGGACATTGACAACTGGTACGAGTGGGCGCTGGGAAGCGCAAACTTCGGCTTTTTTAAGAAGGTCATGGACGGTTACCTGGCGGAGATACGGGAGACGGCCAGGGCCAGGGAGACGGATCTGCGGGAGCAGCTAAAGGTATTTAAGGAGACTGCCATTCAGGGGCTCTCTGCGGAGGCCAAGGAGAAGAAGACTGCCCGCATTGAGGCCATGATACGGGAACAGAATTATACGGTTGCAGAGGATCTTCTGGCCAGGGCCCCGATGGCGGAGGGAGAGCACGAGGAGCTGCTACGGGAGGATTTTCTGGAGGATTTTCTGGACAATTATGACGACTACTACCAGCCGGTAGCCACGCACCGGTCCAATTTTGCCAGCCTTGTGAGCAGCAGAACAAGGAATAAGGAGGAGCGGGGCGCGAAGAAGCTGGCGGACAGCTGGCTGCCGGGAGGCAGCAGCCTGGGCAGGGAGCGCCTTATCAGTCTCTTGTCCAGCCTGGGATTCCGGGTGAATTCGGAGTCCGTGAAAGAGCAGAGCCCCATCGGCCGGTTTGAAAACTTTTTCGTGAAGACCATCCGGCCCCAGGGAGGTCAGCGGGAAAACTACACGCACCCCATCGCGGCCTTTGGTTCCGGCGCGGCGAACGAGGGATTCCGGGTGGTCTGCGTCAACGGAGGCTACGACGCGGACGGCCTTATCGATGTGATGAAGCAGATAGGAAATGCGAGGCATACCCTGCTTCTGATTGACTACGCCCTTCCCAAGGCAGAGCGCAGGATCTTGGCCAGAAAGTCCAAAAATGCCCTGGGAGACAAATTTTTCGGCGTGGTGGACCGCACGGTGATGATGTTCCTGGTGCGCAACTTTGATGAGACGAAGATCAACCGGATGCTGATCTCCCTCATCGCCCCCTTCGGCTATTATCAGCCCTATGTGTGGGAGTCTGCCAACGTGATGCCGCCGGAGATATTCATGGGAAGAAAGCTGGAGCTGGAGCGGATCAAATCGCCTTCCGGGGCGAATATTGTCTACGGCGGCCGGCAGCTGGGCAAATCCGCGCTGTTAAAGAAGGCGAAAGAGGACGTGGATCGGGATGAAAATGGAAACCGGGCGGTTTACATCGATATCAAGGGGCTGGACTACCAGGCAGCGGCCCGCAAAATCGGACACGAGCTCTACGATCAGCAGATCCTGGAGAACGATATTGACACCACAGACTGGGATGAGCTGGCCCGGGCCATAAAGCGCCGCCTCCAGTCAGAGAAAGAATGGATTCCCTATCTCCTCCTTCTGCTGGACGAGGCGGATGCCTTTATCGAGAGCTGTGAGGCCGTAAATTATAAGCCCTTTGACGCCTTAAAGGAGGTGCAGGGCATCGGCATCGGGCGGTTCAAGTTTGTCATCGCGGGACTTCACAATATCGTGCGTTTTAAGCGGGAGGCTGCCCTGGGCAACAACAGCGTTCTGACCCATTTGGAGTCAATGACCGTGAAGCCCTTCAATACATCCGAGGCCAGGGAGCTTTTAGAGCTGCCCCTGCACTATCTGGGGCTGCGTTTCCCAAAGGAAAAGGAGTCGCTTATCACGCTGATTTTGGCGGCCACCAACTACTTCCCCGGCCTGATACAGCTGTACTGCGCAAAGCTTCTTGAGGCCATGCGGAACAAGGATTACGCGGGGTATGATGAGGCGGACACGCCGGTTTATGAGGTGAGCGAGGATCATATCAAGAAGATCCTGGCGGATCCGGAATTCACCCAGCAGATCCGGGAAAAGTACGTGATTACCCTGAAGCTGGACGAGGACAATTATTATTACCTGATCGCCCTGCTCATGGCTTACCTTTATCACACAAAGGGCAGCCACAGCGGTTATACGGCCGCTGATGTCAAAAATATGGGCTGCGAGCTGGGAATCGCAGGCATTGCTGGTCTTGACACTCTCCGCCTGGAAGCCTTCATGGAGGAGCTTAAGGAATTAAATGTGCTGCGGAGTACGGATGAGACGCATTATCTATTTACCCGCTTTACCTTCTTCCAGATGATGGGAACCGTCACGGAAGTGGAGGACAAGCTGGTGGGATATATGGAGGAGTGACATGGAAAAAATATGGTGGGAAAGGGTTCCGGATGCCCTGGCTTTTGCGGCGGGTATCTCGGAAAGCCTGCTGGAGGAAAAAAGCGTAATTATCCAGTCCCAGGGCGATATCCCCTGGCGCGGGTACATGGTGTACGTGATT
>CALWRY010000042.1 GCA_944384065.1 uncultured Enterocloster sp.
GGCAGCGCCTACGGCGGGCCTGCATTTTACAAAGGAGCTTTTAAAGGAGATTCAGGATAAGGGCGTGGAGATTGCCCATGTGACGCTTCACGTGGGGCTCGGCACCTTCCGCCCGGTCAAGGTAGAGAATGTGCAGGATCACCACATGCACTCGGAGTTCTACATTGTGGAGGAGTCTGAGGCGGAGAAGATCAACAGGGCCAAGCAGGCGGGAAGGCGGGTGGTCTGCGTGGGTACCACCAGCTGCCGCACCGTGGAGTCCGCCTCCACAGAGGAGGGATTGGTAAAGGCGGGAACCGGCTGGACCGATATTTTCATCTATCCGGGGTATCGCTTTAAGGTACTGGACGCCCTGATCACCAATTTCCATCTGCCGGAGTCCACTCTGGTAATGCTGGTGAGCGCCTTGGCGGGAAGGGAGCACATTCTGCACGCCTATGAGGAGGCTATAAAGGAGCGCTACCGGTTTTTCTCTTTTGGGGATGCCATGCTGATTCTGTGATGGGCGGCATCCGGGACAATTTACCATTGACTAACGTCACAGGCACTGGGTACAATAATTACAGGGGTGATGTTATGGAGTCATTGGCAAATGCGCGCAGGGGGGAAACCTGTACCATCAAGTGGATGTTCGGCAGTCCGGGCGTGATGGAGTGGATGGAGAATCATCATATCCGCCAGGGCAGCCAGGTGACAGTAATTCAGAACACGATTGACAGTCTGATTGTTGCGGTCAACGACATGCGCCTGGCCATGAGCCGGGACGTGGCGGAGCGGATTAAATACTGAACGCCTCCCCGCAAAGAAAACCGTTGACAATCCAGTTAGAAAGTGCTAATCTAAGATGCAGTTAAAGGCGTTAGAATCCTCTAACTGCATTTTTTATATTCGTGGGTTAGATAGGACTTACCAAGACGCCTGCAGGCAGCGCGTACCCGCAGGCTGTACATACAGATGGGAGGAAGCACAATGGAGGATCAAAAGGGAATGATTATCCGGGAGCTCCAGAAGAATGGAAAGCGCATTACCGGGCAGAGGAAGATTCTGCTGGATGTGATTCTGGAGGGAAAGTGGTCCAGCTGCAAAGAGATTTACTACATGGCGTCCAAGAGGGATCCTTCCATCGGGCTGGCGACCGTGTACCGCATGGTGGGAGTTCTGGAAGAGATGGGATTCCTGAGAAGGGGATACAGGTGCGCTTATCCTGGAGAGAGAAGAGACGGGAAATAGCAGAAGAAGACGGTGACGAGAATATTTCTCAACAAGGGGAGTTTGCTTTGACTAACCAGTGTGCCTTCTGCTAGGATACTGTTTGTATCAAATGTAAACCGCATGTAAACAACGAGTAATTAAAGCGGAAAGGACAGTGACAAGATATGAAACAGCACCGATTTTGGGCGTGGGCCATGGTCATCTGCTTATTCATGACTATTTACACCGGGTACAAACACAAGTAGGAGGATGAGAAAAATGATCGATGCATCAACAGCAAAGAAAATCGGATTATTTGCAGGAGGCGTTTTGTTCGGAACAGCAGGGGTAAAGATCCTTGCCAGCGAGGACGCCAAGAAATTTTACGTGAACTGCCTGGCAGCAGGGCTTCGGGCCAAGGACTGTGTGATGACCACTGCCACCTCCATCCAGGAGAACGCGGAGGACATTCTCGCGGAGGCCAAGGATATCAACGAGAAGCGGGCCGCAGAGGTGTTCGAGGACGAGAGCGCCCCGGAGGCCGGGGAGGCTTCCGGGGAAACGGAAGGCTTGCAGGAGTAAGCGATACATAGACAGCCTGGGGACAATTTCCCCGGGCCTTCTTTCTGTTTTGCGAGGTAACGGATTATGAAATTTATCGTCAAACACGAAATGCGGGGCAGGATCCGCATCCATCTGTGCCAGAGGCGGATGACCATCCGCCAGGCCGATATTTTACAGTATTATCTGGCGGCTCTTCCAGGGGTGAAAAGCGCCAGGGTTTATGAGCTCACCGCAGATGCAGCGGTGGCCTATGAGGGGGACCGGGCGGCTCTGCTTAAGGCCGTACAGCGCTTCTCCTACGCGGACGAAAGGGTAAGCGGAATGGTTCCGGCTAACACAGGCCGGGCCCTGAACGCGGAGTATAAGAGCCGTCTGGTGGGAAAGCTTCTTCTGCGGGCATTTACAAAGCTGTTTCTCCCTTTCGGCGTCCGGGCAGCTGTGAATTCCGTGCAGGCGGCCCGCTATCTGGCAAAGGGCGGGCGCTGCCTCATGGGCCGGCGCCTGGAGGTAGAGGTACTGGACGCCGCAGCCATCGGGGTTTCCCTGCTGCGGCGGGACTTCAACACGGCGGGATCCGTCATGTTCCTCTTAAGCATCGGCGAGCTTTTGGAGGAGTGGACCCACAAGAAGTCCGTGGGCGATCTGGCCCGGAGCATGTCGCTCAACATCGACAAGGTGTGGCTGAAAACAGAGGACTCGGAGATTCTGGTGCCCCTGCCCGCTGTCCGTGAAGGGGATTTGATAGTCGTCCATGTGGGGACCGTTATTCCCCTGGACGGTGTGGTGGAGTCCGGCGAGGCGATGATTAACCAGGCATCCCTGACCGGCGAATCCCTCCCGGTGAAAAAAGGGGCGGGAGCCTATGTGTACGCGGGAACTGCCCTGGAAGAGGGAGAGATTGTCATCCGGGTGAAAAAGGCCGCGGGAGACACCCGGTTTGAGCGCATTGTCACCATGATTGAGGAGTCGGAGAAATTAAAATCCTCCGTGGAGGGGAAGGCGGCCACCCTGGCGGATGCCCTGGTGCCCTACAGCTTCGGCGGGACCATTCTTACCTGGCTTTTCACCCGGAATATCACGAAGGCGATTTCTGTGCTCATGGTGGACTTTTCCTGCGCCCTGAAGCTCTCGATTCCCCTGGCTGTTCTCTCCGCCATGCGGGAGGCAGGCAGTCATCACATCACGGTGAAGGGCGGGAAATATCTGGAGGCCGTGGCAGAAGCGGATACCATTGTATTTGACAAGACGGGAACGCTGACAAAGGCAAAGCCCCGGGTGGCGGACGTGGTTTCCTTTAACGGCATGAAGAAGGAGGAGCTTCTGCGGATTGCCGCCTGCCTGGAGGAGCATTTCCCCCATTCCATGGCAAACGCGGTTGTGGGCGAGGCGCGAAGGCGGGGGCTGGTCCATGAGGAAATGCACTCCCGGGTGGACTATATTGTGGCCCACGGCATCGCCACCTATGTGGGCGGGGAGCGGGTGATTATCGGCAGCCACCATTTTGTATTTGAGGACGAAAAGGCGGTGATTCCCCCAGGCCGGCAGGCAGATTTTGAAGCCCTTCCCACGGAGTATTCCCACCTGTATCTGGCTATCGGCGGCGAGCTGGCGGCGGTGATCCTCATCGAGGATCCCCTGCGGGAGGAGGCGGCCGGTGTGATAAAGGAGCTTAAGGAGCTGGGAATCCGGCAGATCGTCATGATGACCGGGGACAGCGAGCGCACAGCCAGGGCCATTGCGGCCCGTGTGGGCGTGGATAAATATTTCTCTGAGGTGCTTCCGGAGGACAAGGCGAATTTTGTGGAGCAGGAGAAGCGGGCGGGACACAAGGTGATTATGGTGGGGGACGGCATCAACGACTCACCGGCCCTTTCCGCCGCAGATGCGGGAATCGCCATCCGTGAGGGAGCGGAAATTGCCAGGGAGATTGCGGACATCACGATTTCCGGGGACGGCCTGCGCCAGCTTACGACCCTTAAGGCCATCAGCAAGGGGCTGATGGGCCGGATTCACGGCAGCTACCGCTTCGTGATCGGCTTCAACCTGGGACTCATTTTCCTGGGGATAGGCGGCGTGATGGCGCCCTCAACCTCGGCCTTTCTGCACAATGCATCCACAGTGGGGCTCAGCCTGCGGAATATGACAAATATACTGCCAGCCGCCAAGACGGAAAAAGAAAATGAAGTTAGGTATTGACAAATGAAGTTAGTTAGTTTAAACTTATTCATGGCTGGAGGGATGGAGCGGTTACACGGGGCAGAGAGCCGTGCAGGCGGCGCATCCACTAAAGAGGCCGGAAGGATTTGATAAAATGACACTGTTAGACGCCAAGGAAGGCGAGGTTTACACCATTAAGGACATTACTACTGACGATGAGGAGCTGCAGTCTTTTCTGTTTTCTCTGGGCTGCTACAGCGGGGAGCCGATTACGGTTGTCTCCCATTTGAAGGGCGGCTGCGTGGTGTCCATCAAGGATGGGAGGTACAATATCGATACTGATTTAGCGCAAGCTATTTCAATATAAGCGCAGCGGTTCAAAACGGAGCAGGAGGCGGGAGGCGGCTTTAGGCCTTTCTTCCGCCGCATCCAAATGTGCGATTGGTTCCTGCGCCGGGCAGAGGGGCGCTGCGCGCAAGTAAATGGTGAGTTTCTCACTATTTTTTTAAACCAATGAATTAGCGAAAACTAATTTAAATTAGGGCAAGCTAATCAAAAATGAATGGAGGCGTAAGGTATGAGGATTGCTTTTGCAGGAAATCCCAACAGCGGCAAGACGACCATGTACAATGCGCTGACCGGCAGAAATGAGCGGGTCGGCAACTGGGCAGGCGTTACCGTGGAGAGAAAGGAGAGCTTGATCAAGAAGAGCTACTATGACGGAGCAGAGAATTTGGTGGCGGTGGATTTGCCCGGCGCCTATTCCATGTCGCCTTTTACTTCTGAGGAGAGCATCACCAGCAGCTATGTGAGAAATGAGCATCCGGATGCGATTATCAATATTGTGGATGCCACAAATTTAAGCAGAAGCCTGTTTTTCACCACGCAGCTTTTGGAGCTGGGCGTGCCTGTGGTTGTTGCCTTAAATAAGAGCGACATGACGGAGAAGAAGCAGACCAAGATTGATGTAAAGCTTTTGTCTGAAAAGCTGGGCTGCCCGGTGGTTAAGACGGTTTCCACCTCCTCCGGCCACGAGGGGCTGAAGGAGGCCGTAGCGCAGGCCGCTGCCCTTAAGGGGAAGGGACAGAAGGCGCCTTATGCGGAGGGAAATGTCAATCTGCACGACAAGGCCGCTGTGGAGGCTGCGGACCGGAAGCGGTTTGAATTTGTAAATGCGATTGTGAAGGAAGTGGAGACCCGCAAGGTCTTTACAAAGGATAAGAACGCTCAGGATTCCATTGATGCTGTAATTACCAACAAGATTGTGGGCATCCCGATTTTTGCTGCGGTTATGTTTGCGGTATTCTACATATCCCAGTCCACTCTGGGGACCTGGATTGCCGACTGGCTGGTGGCCTGGATTGAGACCTTCCAGGGCTGGGTGGGCGGCCTGATGGAGAGCGCCAATCCCTTCCTGTACGCCCTGCTGGTGGACGGCATTATCGGCGGCGTGGGCGCGGTAGTGGGCTTCCTGCCTCTGGTAATGGTTATGTATTTCCTCATTGCCCTCTTAGAGGACTGCGGCTATATGGCCCGCGCCACCGTTGTGCTTGACCCGATTTTCAAGCGGGTGGGGCTTTCCGGAAAATCCGTAATCCCCATGGTGATCGGAACCGGATGCGCCATTCCCGGCGTTATGGCAAGCCGCACCATCCGCAATGAGAGAGAGCGGCGGGCCACAGCCATGCTGACCCCCTTCATGCCCTGCGGCGCAAAGCTCCCCGTAATCGCCCTGTTTGCAGGCGCGTTCTTCGCGGAGTCCAGCTGGGTGGGGCCGACGATGTATCTGGTGGGCATTGTGCTGGTATTTTTGGGCGCTCTGCTGGTAAAGCGGATCACCGGACAGAAGTACCGCAAGTCCTTCTTTATCATCGAGCTTCCGGAGTATAAGATTCCCAGCCTTAAGAGAGCGACCATGTCCATGCTGAGCCGGGGCAAGGCCTACATCGTCAAGGCGGGAACCATTATCCTTGTGTGCAATACGGTTGTGCAGATTATGCAGAGCTTTAACTGGCAGCTGCAGCTGGTGGAAGAGGGAATGGAGAGCACGTCCATTCTGGCATCCATTGCCCATCCCTTCTCCATCCTGTTTATCCCCCTGGGCTTTGGCGTATGGCAGCTGGCGGCTGCGGCCATCACCGGATTTATCGCCAAGGAGAATGTGGTTGGCACCTTGGCCGTTGTGTACGGCATGACCAACCTGATTGACACGGATGAGCTGGCGCTGGTGGGAAGCGGAAATGATGTTGCCACGATTATGGGGCTTACCAAGGCTGCAGCCCTTGCCTATCTGATGTTCAATCTCTATACACCGCCCTGCTTCGCGGCTCTGGGCGCTATGAATTCTGAGATGCAGAGCAGGAAGTGGCTGTGGGGCGGCATCGGCCTGCAGCTGGGAACCGGCTATACGGTGGCGTTCCTGGTTTACCAGATTGGTTCCCTGGCGACAACCGGCAGCCTGGGCACAGCGTTCGTTCCCGGACTGATTGCGGTGGCTGTGTTTGCGGCCATTCTGGTGATGATGATTCGCAGAAGCGATGCGAGGTTTGAGGCGGAGTACCGCCTGCAGGCGTGAGAACGTCTGCGGACGTAAAACAAAGAAGCTGGCGGGCGCGGGCTTGACCCTGGCCCGCTGCTTTGCTATGATTACATTAAAAAGCCTGCCGGCCGCACGCATGCAGGCTTACTCTGACGGAATCGATTAGGAGGCTGGAATATGACGGATTTGATTGTGATTTTGATTTTGCTCATCCTGATTGGGGCGGCAGTTTCGTATATCATAAAGGCAAAGAAAAGCGGCGTTAAGTGCATTGGCTGCCCGGCGGGCGGGAGCTGCCCCAGCAGCAGAAAGCTTCCCAAAAAGAAGCTGGCCGGTCCTGTGCTGGGAAAGGAAATCATCAAAATCTCCGGTATGACCTGCGATCACTGCGCGGCCAGCGTGACAGCCGCCTTGAACCAGATTGACGGCGTCAGTGCGGATGTGAAGCTCGCCAAGGGCAGCGCGGTGGTTTCTTACGACCGGGAGATTGCGGACAGCGTCCTGCGGGATGCAGTGGAAAAACGAGGCTATAAGGTTACCGGAATTATAAAGGGTTAGGGGGATGGATATGGCAGGGACAGACGCGATTATACTTCTGGTGGTTGTGTTTGTTATGATTTATGCAGTAAAGGGAACCATCAAGCATTTTAAGGGGGAGGGCGCCTGCTGCGGCGGCGGTTCCGGCTCCGTTCCCCCGGAGGAGGAGAAGGAGCTTGTGGGCCCCATCATCGGCCGGAAGGTGATGCACATTTCCGGTATGCACTGCAATAACTGTGCGAACCGCGTAATCCGGGCCATTAACCGCATTGACGGCGCTTCCGCAAAGGTGAATCTCAAAAAGAAGGAGGCCATCGTGGCCTATGACAGGGAGATTGACGATGAAGCACTAAAGGAAGCGGTGGAGAAGGCGGGGTATGTGGTGGTGTCGGTGGAGGGGTAGCGGAGACGGCCGGAATGGCTAGAGCTAAAGCTTTATAAGGAGATGCAGACGAGCAGGCGGTACTGGGAAAGAGAAATCCCGGGCCGCCTGCTTCGGTCATTCTGGCAAAATAGATGTTTGTGCGGTATAATGGAAGGCGTAGTGCAAGAGAAAACTGCCAAATAAGGATGCAGAGGAGGAAAAAGCATATGGTCATAGAAAATAACCCCAAGGAGCTTGCAGCGATGAAAAAATTTCACGAAGGAGACCGGGCGGAGGGGCTGCGGCTGCAGGAGGAGTTTGCGGCAGAATTCCGTGAGGAGTATAAGGAAAAGGACCATTGTCCCTGCCAGAAGGCCTGCCGCTACCATGGAAACTGCAAGGAATGTGTGGCGATCCATCGGGCTCACCAGGAGCACGTGCCTAACTGCATGCGGCCTATGCTGAACAAGAGGCTTAAAATTCTTTCCGAGCTCACGGAGCATACGCTGGCAGACGAGATTGAGGCGCCCAAGGAGCTTCTGCGCATAGGAGGGGTGAAGAATGCTTGAATGCGCGGCAAATCCCAGGCTGATCCTGTTTTTGAAGACAGGGGTCTGCGGAGGCTTTACCACATTTTCATCCTTTGCCCTGGAGACAGGGACGCTCATAAAGGCGGGAGATCGTCCCGCCGCCCTGGCCTACGCGCTTTTAAGCCTGGTTCTGGGCATTCTGGCGGTGTTTGCCGGTGAGGCGGCTGCAGGCCTGCGGTGAGGCGTCAGGCATCCCTGCTGCTTCAGGCTGCGCATGAATCACCACCAGCTCCGGCGGGTTCCCGATCCGGGGCAGGCGGTTTATGCATAAGCCCCGGCTGACTGCCAGGCGGGCGTCTCCCAGGCGGTAGAGGCCGCCCGCATACCTGGGAAAGAACCCCTGATGGGGCGCAAACAGGCCGCCGGGACAGAAGGGCAGGCGTATCTGCCCGCCGTGGGCGTGGCCGCAGGCGATCAGGTCAAAGCCGGTGCCCGCATAGTATGTTACCAGCTCCGGGCGGTGGGAGAGCAGGATGGAAAAATGCTCCGGATCCCGCTGGCGCTCGCAGCGGACCAGCTGGCGCACCCATTTTTTGGACAGCCTCAGGCTGTGGTGGGAGAGGGTAAATGCGTGGGGATCATCCACGCCGCCCAGCTCTATCCTCTGTCCGGCAATGGTTTCCGATATGGTCTCTCCCCGCAGCGGCCGGACGCCAAGGCGGGAGAGGCCATTTCGCAGTCTTGGCATCTGCCTCGTCCATTCCTCATGGTTACAAGAAAAAAAAAAGCAGGGATAGGAGGCGCTGAGAGCCTTTAAGAGGATGCGGGATCCCTTTGGGGAAACAGCCGGGTCAAGGATGTCGCCGCAGAGGAGGATAAGGTCTGGCCGCTCCCTGCGGACGGCGTCAAGAAGGTGCTCCTGGCGGGGACCGAAACAGGTTCCGTGGAGGTCGGATACCAGGGCGATGGATAAGGGCGCGGAGAGCTTGGAGGAGGACAGGCGGTAGGAGGTCACGGTTAATCGATGCATAAAGCTCCTTTCTGCGGGAAGGAGGGGGAATGATTTGCGGTGTGCCCTCTGGCTATCGTCTATGCTTCCCCGCCAGCGCCCGGAACAAACCCTGAGGAATTTCAAAGACAAAAATAATTCCCAGGACAATGGCCACCGCCACCTTCACCGCTAAATATCCGGTCTGCACCGCCTGCCCCAGCTCGTCCATGACGATGTAGTAGGCCGTCCAGTACACCCCAGCGCCGGGAACCAGGGGAAAGATGCCGGAGATTAGGAAAATGGTCACCGGGCATTCCTTGGCCACCGCAGCCAGCCGGGAGAGGAAGACCACTGCGATGGAGGCAGTCAGCGCACAGGCGGGAGCGGTCCAAAAGCAGGAGGCGGCCAGATACACGGCCCAGCCTGCGCCCCCGATGAAGCCGCACCAGAAATAATCCCCTGTGGGAACACCGAAGAGCAGGGCGAAGGATACGGTTCCCGCAACAGCCGCAAGGATTTGTCCGATCACGGACATGATTTCTCCGCTCACAGAAGCTCACCTCCCAGAATTCCCCGCATCAGGGAGTAGGCCATGCCCACCCCGATGGCGATGCAGAAAAAGATTAACAGGGCGTCCAGCATCCGCACGGATCCGGAGATGTAATCTCCGTCCGCAATGTCCCGGATGGCGTTGGTGAAGGAGACGCCGGGGATCAGCGGCATGATGGAGCCGATAATCATATAGTCCAGCTGTCCGCCGCCCCTAAGCAGGTAAAGGCCTGAGCAGACCAGAGTGACAAGACCTCCGCCGAGAATATTTCCCACAATCTTGGAGAGCCGGGGACCGCTGACAAAGAGCACAAAGAGGTACAAAAGAGCGCCGGCAATAAAGGCGCAGGCTCCGTCCGTCAGCGTTCCTCCGAAGAGATAGCAGAAGGCCCCGCTTCCCACGGCGGAGGCCAGGACCTGGGAGCTCTTTTTCTTGCCGGGCATAACGCGGATATCCTCTAAAGCCTTTCGGGCCTCTGGGAGGCTTAAGCACCCCTGGGAAATCTCCCGGGAGAGCTGGTTTACCGCAGCCACCCGGTTCAAGTGGGCCCCGCTCACCGGAATGTGCTGGACTTTTGCGAAAAAGTGCTCCTTCTCGTCCCCGGCTGTGGCAAAAATTCCATTGCTGAGCACAAAGGCGCTGCCGGATTCCAGGCCATAGTGGCGGCAGATCCGGTCCATGGTCTCCTCCACGCGGAAGATCTCCGCTCCATTTTCCAATAAAATATGGCCGGCCTGAAGGGCCAGCTCCATGACTTCCTTATCGTCGTTCTGCTGGGTCATAGGTTCCTCCCTGTCTGGATGGGGATGCGCCGGCGGATTTTCCTGAGGGCTGGGCGCATCGTGAATGCCAATTACAGTATAGCGGGAAATGGGAGAGGCGTCAACGATGCGGATTTAATCCGGTATATTTTTACACATTCCGCGCATACTGACTCTATGACGATACAGGAAAAGGAGAGATGGCAGATGGGACAGATGCGGGGGAAGGCCAGCCTGGCTTTTGAGCGTCCGCCGGTGATTTTAAGCTCCGGCTCTGTGGCGGGGAGCAAGGAAGGGCAGGGGCCTTTGGGCCCTTTTTTTGACCGGGTGGAGACGGATGACAGGATGGGGGAAGACAGCTGGGAGCTGGCGGAGAGCGCCATGCAGAGACAGGCAGCCCGGATTGCCCTGAAAAAAGCAGGGCTGTTTCCCGCGGATGTGCGCTATGCCTTTGCGGGGGATCTGCTGGGCCAGCTTATCGCCACCTCCTTTGGAAACCTGGATTTGGCGGTGCCGCTCTTTGGGCTCTACGGCGCCTGCTCCACCATGGGGGAGGCCATGGGCCTGGGGGCTATGACTGTGGCGGGAGGCTTTGGGGATCGGGTGCTGGCCATGGCCTCCAGCCACTTTGCCACAGCGGAAAAGCAGTTCCGTTTTCCTCTGGCCTATGGCAATCAGCGGCCCTTGTCTTCCACCTGGACAGTGACAGGCTGCGGGGCCGTGGTTATAGGAGCAGGGACAGAGCCTGCAGCTGACAAAGACCCGGGGCGGAGAAACGGCTGCGGCGTCCGGCTTCCCTCAACGTGCGGCCTTGCCCGGATTGCCGGCATCACCACCGGACGGCTGGTGGACGTAGGAGCCAGGGATTCCATGAATATGGGCGCGGCTATGGCTCCGGCGGCCTTCCATACCATCGAGCAGAATCTGGAGGACTTTGGGGTGGACGAGAGCTGGTATGATCGGATTGTCACCGGGGATCTGGGGGAGGTGGGAAGCCGGATCCTTCTTGATCTTATGCGGGAGAAGGGCCGGGATTTGTCCGGCATCCATATGGACTGTGGTGTGGAGATTTATGACAAGGAGAAGCAGGACACCCACGCAGGGGGAAGCGGCTGCGGCTGCAGCGCGGTTACCCTCTGTGCCCAGATTCTTCCCAGGCTTCAGGATGGGACCTGGCGGCGGGTGCTCTTTGTGCCCACAGGGGCCCTTCTCTCAACCGTGAGCTTCAATGAAGGACAGACGATCCCATCCATTGCCCATGGGGTGGTGCTGGAGCATATCGATTGACGGGCGATGGCTGCGGGAGGAGGACGGCGAAAAGAGGGGCCTGGAAATACACGGAAGGGCGGATCTTGAAAAAAGAGAGATAAAGAGGAGCATTTACAGATGGAATATTTGAAAGCATTTTTGGTGGGAGGGGCTGTCTGCGCCCTGGTACAGATATTGATGGAAAAGACAAAGCTGATGCCGGGAAGAATCATGGTAATGCTGGTGGTCTCCGGCTGTATTCTGGGTGCTTTGGGGCTTTATGAGCCATTTTTGACCTGGGCAGGCGCAGGGGCTTCGGTGCCTCTTCTCGGTTTTGGGAATCTTCTCTGGAAGGGAGTAAAAACCGGAGTGGAGGAGGCCGGGCTCCTGGGCGCCTTTAAGGGCGGATTTACAGCGGGGGCTGCAGGCATATGCGCTGCCCTGGTGTTTGGGTATCTGGTCTCCCTGCTGTTTAAACCAAAGATGAAGTAAAGAAGCAGCGGCGGCGTGAGCTGGTGAAAAAATGTAAAAATGTTGTTGACAATCGGGACATTTTATATTATACTACCTTAGGTGTCGAGGCGTGGCTCAGTTTGGTAGAGCGCTGCGTTCGGGACGCAGAGGCCGCGTGTTCGAATCACGTCGCCTCGATTCTGGCCTGATGGTCAAGCGGCTAAGACGACGCCCTCTCACGGCGTAAACCCGGGTTCGATTCCCGGTCAGGTCATTTGGAAGTACGGCTTCTGCAAGGGCAGCGGCCTTCTTTCATCTATAGGCAGATGTGAGCCTATGCTACTGTAGCGCAGTCGGTAGCGCAACTGATTCGTAATCAGTAGGTCGCCGGTTCGAGTCCGGCCAGTAGCTTTTGAACTTAGCAAGAGAAGAAAGTAAAGGAGTGCCGTTTGGCTGTCCCGCAGCGGATAGCTAAGCGGCATTATTTTTTAATGGCTTTAGCCAGTTGAACGCTATACAAAAAATTACCATCCCGTTATAAAAAGGTTATTTATAAACTGCTTGCATCTCTGCCTTGTTTTTGATAAGATAATCCCATCAGCAGCATTCAGCCTGCTAAACGATTCATTTATACCTGGAAGCTCCAGGTATCCTGGCTGTATTTCAGCAGCCAACATTGCCCTTTACACGGTATTTTAATTTTAGTAAAATGAAGGAGGAAGGCAGCAATATCAACCTGGTATCCCCGGCGGAGATCGAAAAGAATGAGTTTGAAAGGTTTCACAGCTCTCTTGGAGATGTACTGGAATTTATCAAGTATTCCTGTGATAAAAAGAAACTGATGGAATGGCTTCACGAGGAGAAGCCGGAGCTTACGATGGGGCGAAAGGAAGTAGAGGTATTAAACGCCTGCGTAAATGCAAAATTAACGATAAGACCAGAAGAGGAGGAAGTAGAAGTGTGTAAGGCCATTGAGGATTACAAGATGGAAGCGGTGGAGAAGGCCACAAAAGAAGTGACAAAAAAAGTAACGCAACAAGTAACACAACAAGTAACAGAAAGCACGCGGCTGAGCGTACTGAAGAACCTGATGAAGAATACGCAGTGGACAGCGCAGCAGGCGGCGGCTGCTCTTGGCTTTTCGCCGGAGGATACAGCGAAGCTTCTGGGGAAGCTGTGAAAGCTTTGTGCAAACGTAACTATTCAGGACGGATATAAGATATGTCATTCGTGACTCTGGGCAGAGCCAATTTTGCAGGCTCTGCCCTATTCCATGTCAATGGCGGCTTTTGACTTAATCAAAGGCGCTGTATTTCTCCTCGCAGTACTGGCAGCGGTAGGTCTCGGTCTTTTCGTCCGCCAGATAGAAGATGTGGGGCAGCTCCTGCTCGATGGAGGTGATGCACCGGGGGTTCTTGCAGTGGATAACATTGGTGATTGTCTTGGGAAGCTTCAGGGTCCGCTTCTCCACAATGTTGTTGTCCTTTATGATATTCACTGTGATGTTGTGGTCAATATAGCCAAGCATGTCCAGATCCACCATATCCAGGCCGCCCTCAATCTTGATGATGTCCTTGCGGCCCATCTTGTTGCTGCGGGCGTTCTTGATGATGGCCACCTGGCAGTCCAGCTTGTCAAGGCCCAGGTGATAGTAGATGTCAAGGCTTCGGCCGGCCTCGATGTGGTCCAGCACGATGCCTTCCTTTAATCCGCTGATATTTAACATGGCTTCTCCACCTCCAGTAATGTCATAATCAGGGCCATCCGCACGTACACGCCGTACTGAGCCTGCCTAAAGTAAGCGGCCCGCGGATCGTCGTCCACCTCCACGGAAATCTCATTTACACGGGGAAGGGGATGCAGAACAAACATGTCCTCCTTAGCCAGCTTCATCTTCTTCTTATTTAAAATATAGCAGTCCTTTAAGCGGATATAATCCTCCTCGTTGAAGAAGCGCTCCTTCTGGACGCGGGTCATATAGAGGATATCCAGCTGTCCCAAGGCCTCGTCCAGGTTGCCAACCTCCTCAAAGGGGATTCCCTTTGCCTTCAGCACGTCCTCGCGGATGCTGTCGGGAACCCTGAGCTCCGGCGGGGAGATGAGAATGAACTTTACATTGGGATAACGGACCATGGCGTTGATAAGAGAATGGACCGTGCGCCCGAACTTTAAGTCGCCGCAGAGGCCGATGGTCAGGCTGTCAAGCCGTCCCTTTAAGGAACGGATGGTCATAAGGTCGGTGAGAGTCTGGGTGGGATGCTGATGTCCGCCGTCTCCCGCGTTGATGACGGGAATGCCGGACTTCTGAGCCGCCACGTAGGCCGCGCCCTCCTTGGGATGGCGCATGGCGCAGATATCGGCATAGCAGGATATCATGCGTATGGTGTCGGCAACGCTCTCGCCCTTGGCGGCGGAGCTGGAGTCAGCGGAAGAAAATCCAAGCACGCTGCCGCCCAAATTCAGCATGGCGGCCTCAAAGCTTAGGCGGGTCCGGGTGCTGGGCTCATAAAACAGGGTAGCTAGCTTCTTCCCAGCGCACACGTGGGCGTACTTGGGGAGATTGTGCTCAATATCCCTGGCAAGGGCCAGCAGGCTGTCGATTTCTTCCACAGAGAAATCAAGGGGATTCAGTAAATGTCTCATGGGGTTCTCCTTTGCCTTGTGTATGTAGTTGATAATAAAGGAAAAATAACGGACGGAAACCAGTGCGGCAGCCGGAGCATCCAGATACGGCACTGATTTGTGCCTCGACATATTATTGCATAGAATGGGGGAGAGGTCAAGGACTTTTTATGCACATTTTTAGAAGATACACAGCTGAGCAGTAACAAAAATATCCGCCGGCTCAGCTGTTAAGAATTTTTTATAAAAACATTAAAAGAAAAAAAGATGAACAAAAAAGGGGGTTGTGTTATAGTATACCCAGGTGATAATCTAGGACGGCGGGAAAGTACATGCGAAGACAGGCGTTAAGCTTGCTTATAAGCCTGTCCTCGCATGTACTTTCCCATCGGATGGATATCCAATGCTTCCTGACCGGCCGTCAGGCCGGTCAGGAAGACCCCGCCGTCCGGGGCGGCAGAAAAGGTATACCCCAAAGGGCATCCCGCAATACATGCCCCTGCGGGGCGGGTCGCCAGAAACGAGGTGAAAGCATGCAGTGCCAGGCAGAGGAGAATGAGAAAGAGTCTTTGGAGCAGGAAAGCCGTCCGGCGGTCATCCGCGTGAAGGACCTATATAAGATTTACCATGTGGGAGAGAACCGGGTGCGTGCGCTGAACGGCGTGAGCTTTTCCCTGCACAAGGGGGAGTTCGTGGCGGTGGTGGGCACCTCCGGTTCGGGCAAGTCCACCCTTCTCAATATGATGGCCGGGCTGGAGAAGCCCACCAAGGGGGAAATCTGCATCGGGCGGACCCACATCGAGAAGCTGACGGAAAAACAGCTGGTGGCCTTCAGGCGGGAGAACGTGGGATTCATTTTTCAGTCCTACAACCTGCTTCCCACCATGAATGCGGTGGAAAATGTGGCCCTTCCCTTGGCCTTCCGGGGTGTCCCCAAGAAGGAGCGGTTAAAGAAGGCGCTTTATTATATGAAGCTTGTGGGCGTGAAGGACCAGGCCCAGCATATGCCCGCCCAGATGTCCGGCGGACAGCAGCAGCGGGTGGGAATCGCCCGTGCCCTGGTGGTGGACCCCAAGATTATATTCGCGGACGAGCCCACAGGCAACCTGGATTCCCACACTACCATGGATGTGCTGCGGCTCATGCAGCGGATTGTGAAGGAACGAAATCAGACCCTTGTGATGGTAACCCATGACAACAACCTGGCCTCCTACGCAGACCGAAGGATACGGATTGTGGATGGGAGGATTGTGGGCATAGAGACGGGCGGGCGCTCCGCCCTGGAGGAGGAAACAAGTGATGGATAACAGAAGCAGACAGTGGAGGCCGGAGTGCGGCCGGAAGCTTCCCCGAGGGACGGCCGGACATCCCCCGATGGAGGGAGCCAGAGAGTATTCACGGGCACAGGGTGAGCGCGGACGCTTTTTCGCGGCGGCCCTGCTTTTTGCCGTGCTTCTCTTTGCCGCTATTTTTCCGATGAGGGTCCAGGCTTCGGACTACCGTCTGGGCTACAGCACGGAGCCCAGCAACAACGACTACATATTTACCACCAAATCCCCCAGGGGAAATGTGGGCAAATCCATGAGCATTTCCTTCCGGGTGCGCCCTACGGACGAGGACATGAACAATCTCCAGGTCAGCCTTGCGGAGACCGGGGATTTCCAGCAGATTGAGGAGCGCGGCGAAGGCGATTACCTGGTGGACTACTATCCGTTCGAGATTCTGGAGACCACCTTTGTGCCCAAGCACATAGGAAATGTGAAGCAGGGAAATGTAAAGAGCGTTTCCATCTCTGCCCGGGTGCGCCGGGACGCCCTTCAGGGCTACTACAGCATTCCCATTCTGCTGGAATGGGACGGCGGCTCGGATATTGATTATGTAAATGTGTGGATTTCCACCAGTTCCGATACCTCCCAGGACGAGGAGGAGGATTTAAAGGAGGGAAATTATTTCGTTGTGGGGGAAAATCAGTCCACTCCCCGGGGAGTGTACCCCAATGTGCTCAATTTTGCTGTGAATTTCCGCAATAAGAGGGAGACCACGGCGCAGGATGTGACCATCCACATGGAGCTCTCCGAGGACGACGCCAAATTCCCATTTGAGATAAATGATGGAAATTACGACAGAACCTATGAACGGATTGCCTATGGGGAGACGGTGAGCGCTCCCTACAGCATGGCCATCCGCAAGGATTCCTATACGGGCTATTATCCCATCAAATTTACAGTTACCTTCCGGCTGAGCTCTGAGGGCGACCTGCACACAGAGGAGCTGACATTTTACGTGCATATCACCTCCAAGGACAAGGAGGACGACCTGCGGGATTTCGACGCAAACGACAGGACGCGGGCCCGTCTGATTGTGGACAGCTATTACACCATCCCTGAGGAGGTTTACGCCGGGGACGAGTTTGAGCTGATATTAAATATGAAGAACGCCTCCTCCGACGTGCCGGCCAGCAACATTCTCTTTAACCTGGAGTCGGAAAAGGTAGACGACAGCGCAGTTTTCACAACGGAATCCGGCACCTCCTCCCTGGTGGTCAATTCTCTGGCCCCGGGACAGTCCACAGAGGTGCGGGCGAAATTTACCGCCAAGGCGGGGGTGGACCAGCGCTCCTACGGCATTACTGTGAAGGAGAAATATGACAGCCCCGAGTTCAAGAATGCGGAGGAGAGCATTGTGGTGGATATTCCGGTAAAGCAGTACGCCCGCCTGTCCACAAGCAATATCGACGTGATGCCGGACAGCATTACGGTGGGCGGGGAGTCCAATGTGATGTTCGGCATCAACAACACAGGCAAGGTGATTCTCTACAATGTGAGCGTGTCCTTTGCGGCGGACTCCATCCGGCCCGTGGACTCCTATGTGGGAAATATCAAGCCCGGAGAGACAGGAAATGTGGATGCCATGCTTACCGGCACGGCAGTTACCATGGATGAGGGGATTATTCCTATCACCATCACCTACGAGGATGAGAATGGAAATGCCTGCGAGCCGGTGACCCGGGAGATGACCCTCTTCGTCACCGAGGAAATGCCCATGGACTGGGATATGCCTGTGGACGGGGACGTCATAGCGGAGGAGCCCTCCTTCTGGGATAAATATAAATTTGCTGTATTAGGCGGAGGCGCTCTCTGCCTTGTGGCTGCCGCCGCGATTGTCATCCGCATCCGGAGGAAGAAAAAGGCGGCGAAGGAAGAGGAAGACATAGAGGATGAGGATATCTGACCTTTTGCTTATGAGCATAAACAATCTGAGGCGGCGGAAGCTGCGGACCGTCCTGACCGTGCTGGGCGTCATCATCGGCACGGCCTCCATTGTGGTCATGGTTTCCCTTGGCATCGGTCTGAATGAGATGACCATGGAGCAGATTGAGTCCTACGGAAGCCTGACGACCATTGAAGTCCGCTCCAACATGGGATACGGGGGCGTGGCTGTCTCTGTGGGCGGCTCCTCCAGTGCTGGCTCCGAGGCGGAGTATATCACGGACGAGACTATCGAGCAGTTTGCCCGTATGGAGCATGTGAAAGGCGTCTCTCCGGTGCTGGATATCAATGTGATTATGCGCCAGGGGGTCTACGAGGCCCAGTACCTGACCCTGCGGGGCGTGGGACAGTCCTATCTGCAGCAGATTCCCCTGGGGCAGGGGAGGCTTCCAAAGCCCGGGGAGACCGGCCTGGTGGTAGGAAATACGGTGATTCAGCAGTTCTCCAACGCCAAGACCGGCAAGGGCTACTGGGACACCATGGAGCTTCCGGATGTGGATTTCATGGGACAGCCCCTCTTTGTGATATTTGACATGGACGCCTATTATCAGAGCCAGTCCGGCGCGTCCTCCAGTGTGTCCGGGGAAGATGGAGGAGAGACGGTAAAGCCACCAAAGAAGTATATGATGAACGCAGTCGGCATGGTGGAGGGGGATATCGACACCTGGAACAACTATTCCTACAATGTGTATATGGACATTGACGGCATGAAGAGCCAGCTCTCCCGGGCTTTCCGCAAGGGCACGCCCATTCCTGGCCAGCCCACCAACAAGCGGGGGAAGGCCCTGGGCTATCTGACCTATTCCAGCGCCCAGGTTTACGTGGACGACATGGAGAATGTGCAGGAGGTGCAGAAGAGCCTGGCGGACATGGGATGGCAGGTGAGCAGCCAGATGGATTGGCTGGAGAGCTCCCGCCAGCAGTCGAACATGGTGCAGGCGGTTCTGGGCGGCATCGGCGCGGTCTCCCTCTTTGTGGCGGCCATCGGCATTGCCAACACCATGATGATGTCTATCTATGAGCGGACAAAGGAAATCGGTGTTATGAAGGTTCTTGGCTGCGACATGGGAAATATCCGCAATATGTTCCTCATTGAGTCCGGATTCATCGGCTTTATGGGCGGCGCTGCGGGCATCGTCCTGAGCTTCGGGGTGTCCTTTCTGGTGAACCATTTTGTGAGCATGGCGCAGATTTACGGGGTGGAGGGGGATCTCTCCCGCATCCCGCCCTGGCTGGCCCTGGCCGCCGTGGGCTTCGCCGTGTTCGTGGGCATGGCGGCGGGCTTTATGCCGGCCATGCGGGCCATGGGGCTCTCGCCGCTGGCGGCGATTCGGAACGAGTAGGGGCGCTTTGGGAAGCAATTTACCGGGAGGGAATCGTGATTTATGAGGAAATATGAGAATTTTTGCCAGGCTCTGGCAAATATGAAGGAAATTTATAATTATGAAGAGCCATATGACACGGTGGTTTTGACAGGACTGGTGGGGCTGTACGGGCTCTGCTTTGAGCAGTCCTGGAAAATGGTAAAGGAAATATTAGAGAATCATGGATATGAAGAAGAAGCCACGGGTTCTCCCAAGATAATTCTTAAAACAGCGTACCAGGCGGGAATGATAAAGGATGAAGATTTATGGCTTCACGCGCTGCAGGAGAGAAATAATGTGGCCCATTCCTATAATCAGAAAATTGCATTAGAAATCGTAAAAATGGCCAAGGATAATTTCTATCAGATGTTTTGTGACTTAAAAGCGGAAATTGATAAAAATTGGCTATGAAAATATTCAGCCAGTGCTGGCGGCGATAAATAGGGTGCGGGACAATGCGGTGCATACCGTGGCCTGATAAATATAAAGGGAAGACAAGGAGGAAAAAACCATGTACCAGATTTCAAACTTAACTGACAACGACGATGTCCGCATCGTGGAGAGCGCGGGAGCGTTTACCGTGATTGAGTACAAGAGGGACTTGAGCGTGTCGCCCCAGTCTGCCATGAACGCTTATTTCTGCGACGCCATGAACGTTC
>CALWRY010000043.1 GCA_944384065.1 uncultured Enterocloster sp.
CGCCTTGAGGCGCGGCCAAGTAGGGCGGGCTTAGAGCCCGCGTCCCGAGCCACCCGTTTTACGGGTGGCGGCGACTGACGAAAAGATTGTTTATACAGTACAGGCACAAAAGACATTCTCTGCGGTATATAAATAAATTAAGAGGAAAGCTTTCGGAGGCCGGGCATGCGCATTTATGATTTAAAGCAAAAGGAGGTCATCAATGTGAAGGACTGCAGGCGGCTGGGATATGTGGGGGATGTGGACTTTGACATGAAGACAGGCTGCATGCTGGCCCTTATCGTCCCAGGCCCAGGCTGCATCTGCGGCTTCCTGGGAAGAGAAAAGGAATACGTCATTCCTTTCTGCGACATCTGCCAGGTGGGAAGCGACATCATTCTGGTGGACGTGAAGGAAAAGGATGTGTCGGAGAAGGTGAAGTGCTGAGATGGCGGCTTTTGGCATTTCCGGTAAAAACGATCTTGTTGCAGGACTGTATTCCGTGCTAAAATAGAAAACACACAATGTGCCGGAAACAGGAAACGTTTATGGAAGCTTGTATGCTGCCGGAAAAGATAAGGTGAGATGAGTCTGCCGAGAGAGAAACAGAGCAGGCAGGATCTTCCGGGGGAGGAACAGAGCAGACAGACCGCGCAGGAGGAAGCGCGGCACAGGCCGGCCGTGGAGGAAGAAAGCCAGGGCAGCAAAGCATCTTCGGAAGAAAGGCAGGGCCTGCCGCGCCGGATTTCAGCAGCAGCGGGAACAGAGGCTCCCTTGGAAGCGGTGAAAATGCGCAATGCGCCGGAGGGGACGTCGGATTTCCCGCAGAGGGATTCCCGTCCGATTTCCCCGCTGACACAGACATTGCCGCTGGGGCGGGAAAGCGTCTTGATTTACTATGCGGAGAGGCTTGCCCACAGCCAGGGGGAAGCGCCGCTATTATCAGAAATATGGAAACAGGCCGCGCCGGAGGAAAAGCAGCGTCTGCTTCGCCGGATTCCCCAGGCCGTGGAGAGAGCTGCAAAGATTTACAGCGAGGAAAACAAGGGGACGGACAGCAGAGAGAAAACCAGGGAATACAGGCAGCTGCAGAAAGCCGTGGAGGAGATTTGGCGGCAGGCAGAGCAAATGGGTCAGCCGAATCCTCAGCAGCGTACCGCTTGGCAGCAGGCCGCGCATATACAGCAAGAAATGGCTTCCCCCCCGCTGCTCCATCGGTTGCCCGCCCCCCAGTATGAGGCGGTGTCGGAATACGCGGCAGATTTTTCCCCGGCGCCGCCATTGGGCGCTCAGAACGGCGGGCCCTTTGACCGCCGTGCTGCGGCAGCAGAGGGCAGCAAAAATACGGACAGCGTCTTTCATGCGTCCGGCATGGCAGAGCTTACGCTCCAATATCCGGAGCTTGGAACATCCGGGATTGTATATGCCGTCAAGGCGCCGGACAGCCCGGAAGCCTCTAAAAAACAGGATCATTCTCAGGCCGTCCAGGAGCTTGAGAGCAGGATTACAAGGCAGGAATATATCATCCGGCAGGATAGGATTGAGATGGAGGAGCTGCAGCAGCGCTTGAAAAAACAGGAAATTCAGACAAAGGAGCTTCAAAATCAGGAGCATGTGCGAGTCAGATCCCGTCAGGGAAGCCATCTGCCACAAAAGGTAATCGACCAACTGAAGGATCAGCTCCGCCTGGATCGGATCCGCTACGGGGCGGATTAGAGCCTGTCGTATGAGCGGATGCCAAACGGCAAATATCCGGAGGAAAACAGAACAAAAATTCTTGCGCTCCCAGCCTCTTTCAGTTACAATGGTTACAAGTGCAGCTGCAAATCGTACCTATGAGAAAGGAGGAGGCTCTATGAAGTGCCCATTCTGCGGAAAGATCGATACAAAGGTGATTGATTCCCGGCCTGCGGATGACAACAGCTCTATCCGCCGGCGCCGCCAGTGCGAGGGCTGCGGCAAGCGGTTCACCACCTATGAGAAGCTGGAAACCATGCCTCTCATGGTGATAAAGAAGGATGATACCCGGGAGGCTTATGACCGGTCCAAGATTGAGGCGGGCATTCTGCATTCCTGCCACAAGCGCCCGGTATCCCCCCAGCAGATCGGGGTGATGATCGACGAGATCGAGAACCAAATTTTTGCGCGGGAGGAGCGGGAGGTTCCTACCTCTGTGATCGGGGAGCTGGTGATGTCCAAGCTCAAGGAGGTGGATGAGGTGGCCTATGTGCGCTTCGCCTCGGTGTACCGGGAATTCAAGGACGTGAATACCTTTATGGAGGAGCTGGGCAAGCTGTTAAAGAAGTAGAGCAGGAGGAAAATCCAGGAGATGCTGAAAGCATTTTATCCGGACCGCATAGCGGAATCCGCCTATGAGATTCCCTATGACTATTATTACGCCCAGGGGATCCGGGGCGTAATCTTTGATATTGACAACACGCTGGTGCCCCACGGAGCGCCGGCGGACGGGCAGGCCAGGGAGCTCTTTGCGATTCTGCGGGATCTGGGCTTTCGCACCTGCCTTTTGTCCAACAACAAGGAGCCGCGGGTGGCGCCCTTCGCTCAGGCAGTGGGAAGCCCGTATATTTATAAGGCGGGGAAGCCCGGACGGGCGGGCTACGAGCGGGCCATGGAGACTATGGGAACAGACAGAAGCACCACTCTTTTTGTGGGAGATCAGCTGTTCACCGATGTGTACGGGGCGCGCCGGGCCGGCATTTTTTCTATTTTGGTAAAGCCCATCCACCCCAGGGAGGAGATCCAGATTGTGCTGAAGCGTTTTCTGGAAAAGCCGGTTCTGTACTTTTATAAGAGAAATCACCGGGGCCAGTGCGGACGGGGACTGCGGCGTGCGGAATGACCATATGCGCAGCCGCGTTTGCAGCGGCAAAATGACAAAGACGGACAGGAAAGAGAGACAAGATGGAAGCAAGGATAACAGGACATACAGGGCTTTTGGCCCTTATAGGCTCGCCGGTGGCCCACTCCGGCTCACCGGCCATGTACAACTACAGCTTCGCCCGCCTAGGGCTGGACTATGTGTATGTGGCCTTTGACGTGAAGAAGGAGGAGACCGGCGAGGCCATAAAGGCCATGCGCCTTTTTGGCATGCGGGGGATGAACGTGACCATGCCCTGCAAGGGGGAGGCTCTTACGTACATGGACAAGCTCTCCCCGGCAGCACGGCTCATGGGGGCTGTGAATACCATTGTGAATGACAATGGGGTGCTCACCGGCCACAACACGGACGGCGCGGGCTTTGTGCGCAACCTTAAGGAGCATGGCATTTCCGTTCAGGGAAAATGCATCACCCTGGCAGGGGGCGGCGGCGCGGCCACCGCGATCCAGGTCCAGTGCGCCCTGGACGGGGCCAAGGAGATCCGCGTCTTTAACCGGAAGGCCCACACCCGCGAGATGGCGGAGCGCGTCGCGGCGGAGGCGCCGGGCTGCCGGATTACGGTGCAGGATATCGCGGACGAGGATGCTCTGTGGGAATCCATCGCCTCCAGCGGGATATTTATCAATGCCACCTCTGTGGGCATGAAGCCTATGGACGGGGAGAGCGTGATAAAGGACACCTCCGTGTTCCGCCCAGATCTGGTGGTGGCGGATGTGGTGTACAACCCTGCCTGGACCAGGCTGCTGCGGGAGGCGTCCCAGGCTGGCTGTACCTGCGTGGACGGACGGGGCATGCTTTTGTGGCAGGGCGTGGAGGCCTTCAAGCTCTATACGGGCCTTGACATGCCGGTGGACGAGGTGAGAGAGCGTTTCTTTAAGGAGTAAGCCGATGGACAGAGAAAACATTTTTTTGATTGGATTTATGGGTGCGGGAAAGAGCACCGTGGCCGTGGCCTTAAAGGAGCGGCTGGGATACAAGCGGGTGGAGATGGATCAGCGCATTGAGGAAAACAGAGGCATGACTATCTCGGATATATTTGCCAGGTACGGGGAAGCCTATTTTCGGAACCTGGAGAGCAATACCCTGATTGAGCTGGGAAATGAGACCGGCCTGGTCATCTCCTGCGGAGGCGGCGTGGTGCTGCGGCCGGAGAACGCAGAGTATATGAAGCGGGGCGGAAGGGTGGTCCTTCTCACTGCCCGGCCGGAGACTGTCTATGAGCGGGTGAAGGACAGCGACGAGCGGCCCATCTTAAACGGCCATATGAATGTGGAGTTTATCCGGCAGCTGCTGGAAAAGCGCTGTCCCTTCTACGAGGCTGCGGCGGATATCCAGGTGGCCACGGACGGGAAGACGCCGGAGGAGATCAGCGGCGAGATTATTGAGAGACTGGGAATGTCTGCTGTTTGAACAGTCACCATATAGATATATACAGGGAGGACATATTATGAGAAGAGGCACAAGAAAATGGTCCGCATTTTGGCTGGCACTGGTTTTGGTCATTCAGACCGGCTGCGGGGCGGCGGGTACGTCCCAAAGCACGGAGGCAGGTGAGAGCCAGACTGCAGGCGAGAGCCAGACCGCAGGCGAGAGCCAGGAGCAGGAGAGCCAAGCGGAGGCTGAGCTGGCACCCGGCAGCACCATCGCTGGCTTCACCGTGGAGGCTGTGGAGGAAAATGGGATTCTCCAGTCGGATGTGATCACATTTTCCCATGAGAAGAGCGGGGCTAGGCTGGCCTATATCCGCAATGACGACCCGGAGCTGGCCTTCGGTATTTTTTATGATACTCCGGTGGTGGACGAGACGGACACCAACCATATTTTTGAGCATGCCATCATCGCTTCCTCGGAAAAATATCCCAGCAGCGATCTGTTTTTTGATCTGGCGAACAAGAGCTACAATACCTTTATCAATGCGTTTACCTACGACACCTTTACCGGCTATCCCTTAAGCACAGAGAGCGAGGATCAGCTCCTGCTTCTGATGGATGCATACCTGAGCTGCATGACCGCGCCGGGCATCCTCACAGATGAGAATATTTTCAGGCGGGAGGCCCTGCGCTATGAGCTTTACAGCCCGGAGGATCCCATTTCTATGACGGGAACCGTGTATTCGGAGGACTTCGGCAGCCTGACGGATGTGAATAGCGAGGCCTTAAACAATGTGGCCGACGCCCTCTATCCCGGCCAGACAGCGGCCAACAGCATTGGCCGGGCCCACAGGAATTATCAAAATCTGACCTACGAGAATACGGTGGCTACCTATGACCGCTGCTACCACTTTGACAACAGCCTGATCCTGCTCTACGGGGATATGGATTATGAGAGGATGCTCACCTTTATTGACGAGGAG
Source organism: uncultured Enterocloster sp. (assembly GCA_944384065.1). GTDB lineage: Bacteria > Bacillota > Clostridia > Lachnospirales > Lachnospiraceae > Enterocloster. The sequence goes on from CALWRY010000043.1 coordinate 5,232, forward strand.
TATCTGTCTAAGGCTGAAAAGGAGGGGACGGATCTGTCCGCCTACAAGGAGGCGCAGACGGAGCCGGGCTATGCGGAGGCAGTGGTTCCCTGTCCGGCTTATGAGGGGGATACGTCGGAAAATGTGTCCCGGATCGACTACGCCATCAGCCTGGAGGACGCGGATTGGGAGGAGCTTCTTGCGTGGAATATTCTGACTACTGCCCTGAATCAGGAGAACGCGGTGCTTATGAAGACACTCAGGGAGAAGGGCATCCATAATCCCTGCGAGGTGGGAGTGAACATATACTGCCAGAAGCCCTATCTGCTTTTTGCCATGTACCAGGCGGAGGAGGAGCAGATGGAGAGCTTTAAGGAGGCGGTTCTGGAAGCCCTTGGCGTGCTGGCCGAGCAGGGTGTGGAGAGGGAGGTTCTTGCATCCGTTCTCAAGCAGACGGAGACCTCCACCTATCTGACGCGGAACTCGGCAAATGTGGGGGTGAATGTATTCCCCGCCATGGCAAACTACTGGACCCACACGGGAAATGTGGATTTTTACGGCCTGTATGAGGATGTGCTGGCCGCTGCGGAGGCGGACGGAGAGCAGACCTTTGTGAAGGAGCTTGCACAAAAGGCATTAAATCCCAGCCGCAGCGCCCTGGTGGCTACTGTGCCTACCCCCGGGCTGGCGGAGGAGATTATCGTTGAGCAGGACGCCTATCTGGCTCAGATGAAGGAGTCCATGAGCGAGGAAGAGATAGAGGAGCTGATCCGCCAGACCGAGGAATTCAACACTTGGAACGAGGGCGGGCAGACCAACAGCGATTTTGTCATTGATCCCTCCCAGATCCCGGATGCGGAGGCCTACGACGATTTTACACGCTCGGAGGAGGATGGTATCGTCTTCTATGAGGCGCCGGCCCAGGTGGAGAAGGTAGGAAGCTATGAGCTGTATTTTGACGCCAGCGCCCTCACCAATGAGGATCTGCTGTATATGCAGCTGTACCGGCTGCTATTGGGTGAGGTGGGAACAGAGGCCCACACCGAGGAGGAGATCCGTACCTTAACCGGAGAGTACCTGTATTCCATGAGCTTTTCCGATCGGTATCCGGGGGAGGAGGCCGGAGAGAACCATCATCCTATGCTGCATGTTTCCTGGACCACGCTGACGGAGGACTACGACACGGGGCTTAATCTGGTGCTGGAGATGCTCACCTCCACGGATGTGTCGGACAGCGCTTCCATCCTGGAGCTGGTGAACCGCTATAAGGACAGCTTCGATCTGTCCAGAACCTCAGATTTCCTGGGCCTGGCCCAGCGTCTGTCCCGCAGCTATATCGAGGACGAGGCAGCTTACCAGATGACCTGCCAGGGGCAGGAGTATTACCGTTTTCTTGAGGAGGTCCAGGCCGGACTTTCCGGGGATGAGGCCTACGGGGAGAGCCTGGCGGCCCGCCTTGCAGAGGTCCGGGATAAGCTCTTTACAAGGAGCCGTCTGATCTTTTCCTATGCGGCGCCGCAGGAGAGCCTGGCGGCCATCCGGCAGGCGTCCGCAGAAGGGCTGTCCGCACTGCCTGAAGGGACGGCCGCAGATCCCGCTTTGCTGCTTTCCGAGGAGCCCCAGAGGCTTGGAGCAGCAGTGGAGAGCCCCAATCAGTATGCGGTGGCCAGCAGCAGCCTCTATGGGCAGGAGGATTTTGCGGGACGGTATATCCCCTTCCTCACCGCAGCCTCAGACCGGTATGTGACGCCCCTGATCCGTTTCCAGATGGGGGCCTACAGCGCGGGTGCTTCCTTCAACATGCTCAAGGGCCAGATGCTTCTGTACTCCTACAGCGATCCCAATGTGGGGGAGACTCTGGAGGTATTTGACGGCCTCGGGGAGGCCCTGGCCGGACTGGAGCTGACACAGGAGGATTTGAACGGCTATATATTAAACAGCATTTCCAATGCCGCCCGCACAAAGGGCGTGCTGGCCCAGCCCCTTGCCGCAGTCCGCGCCGCGATCTACGGTTACGACGCACAGCGTGAGGCACAGGCGATCAACGACATGAAGAACGCTTCTCTGGAGGACCAGCAGGCGGCTGCGGACTGCCTGCAGCGGATTATCCAGTCCGGCGGCTTTGCCACAGTGGGAAATGAAAGCGCGCTGGGAGCAGAGTCGGAGGCCTTCGATCAGGTGATCTCCTACCGGAGCGGGGAGCAGGGCTAGTCCCTTGGAAAAAAGAGCTTGAAAATCGTGTACACATAGTATAGAATATAGGATAGCAGTTCGGGACGGCGGGAAAACAGGTGAAAGCACAGGCGGCAGGCTCGCTTGTGGGCCTGTTTTTTCCTCTGCCTTCGCACAAAAAGCGGACCGGCCCGGATAGTTATTTTAGAGACAGACGAGGACGCTTAGCCAGGCGCCTTGAAAGAACTGAAGGAGGAATATCTTTATGATATCAGCAGGCGATTTTAGAAATGGCGTAACACTGGAGATCGACGGACAGGTGGTTCAGGTTATCGAGTTCCAGCACGTGAAGCCCGGCAAGGGCGCTGCTTTCGTGCGCACCAAGTTAAAAAATGTAATCAATGGCGGCGTGGTGGAGCGCACCTTCCGCCCCACAGAGAAGTTCCCCCAGGCCAGAATTGACCGGGTGGATATGCAGTATCTGTATGCGGACGGCGATCTGTACAATTTCATGAACATGGACAACTACGAGCAGCTGGCTATCAGCAGCGACATCATCGGAGACGCGTTAAAGTTCGTAAAGGAGAACGAGCTGTGCAAGGTCTGCTCCTACAACGGCAGCGTATTCTCTGTGGAGCCTCCGCTCTTTGTGGAGCTTGAGGTGACGGAGACAGAGCCCGGCTTCAAGGGCGACACGGCTACCGGCGCCAGCAAGCCCGCTACAGTGGAGACAGGCGCAACCGTGAGCGTTCCCCTGTTCGTGGAGATCGGCGACAAGATCAAGATTGATACCAGAACCGGCGAGTACCTCTCCAGGGTGTAAGCGGGATGGATCCGTGCAGCAGGACGGCGCGGATGGTCGAAGGACTGCTCCGGCGTAAGCCGGAGCTCTTTTTGTTATGAGCACTTAGCGCCTGTCCTTGAGGCGCTTACGTGCGATACATGCAAAGTGCTTGGTGAGGTATTGTCGAGCCTAGCACTTTGTATTGTTATGAGCACTTAGCGCCTGTCCTTGAGGCGCTTTATGAGCATTTGCAATAAGATATGAGGAGAGTAAGACAGTGAACAAGATTTTAGATTATATGGAAGACGCCATCCGGAAGGCATTTGCGGACTGCGGCTATGAGGAGAAGTACGCCAAGGTTGTGCTGTCCAACCGGCCGGACCTCTGCGAGTACCAGTGCAACGGGGCCATGGCCGCCGCCAAGGCCTATAAAAAGAAGCCCATTGATATTGCGTCAGCAGTGGCGGAGAAGCTGGATACCCAGTCGGAAAAATCCGTGTTCTCCGAGGTGCAGGCTGTGATGCCGGGCTTCATCAACCTGAAGCTGTCCCCCGCCTTTCTGGCAGAGTATATGATGGGCATGGCCGCAGGTGAGAAGCTGGGAATTGAGGAGGCGAAAAAGCCGGAGACCATCATCGTGGACTACGGCGGGGCCAATGTGGCAAAGCCCCTCCACGTGGGCCATCTGCGGGCGGCCATCATCGGGGAGAGCATCAAGCGCATGGGCCGCTTCCTGGGACATCATGTTATCGGTGACGTGCACCTGGGGGACTGGGGCCTGCAGATGGGGCTGATCATCGAGGAGCTCAGGGATCGGCAGCCGGATTTGGTGTATTTTGATGAGAGCTATACCGGAGAGTATCCAGAGGAGCCGCCCTTTACCATCGGGGAGCTGGAGGAGATCTATCCGGCAGCCAGTGCAAAGTCAAAGGAGGATCCCGCATTTTTGGCCCGGGCCCACGAGGCCACGTTAAAGCTCCAGAAGGGATATCCGCCCTTCAGGGCCATCTGGAGGCACATTATGCATGTGTCCGTGGCGGATTTAAAGAAGAATTATGCCAATCTGAACGTGGAGTTTGACCTCTGGAAGGGAGAGAGCGACGCGGAGCCCTATATTGAGGATATGATTCAGATGCTGATTGACAAGGGACTGGCTTACGAGAGCCAGGGCGCCCTGGTGGTGGATGTGGCTCAGGAGACGGATTCCAAGGAGATACCGCCCTGTCTGATCCGAAAGTCTGACGGCGCTTCCCTCTATGCCACCTCGGATCTGGCCACTATCGTGGAGCGGGAGCAGGATTTCCATCCGGATCGGTATATCTACGTGGTGGACAAGCGCCAGGGCATGCACTTTGAGCAGGTGTTCCGGGTGGCAAAGAAGGCAGGGATCGTGAAGGAGGATACCCCCATGATCTTCCTGGGCTTCGGCACCATGAATGGAAAGGACGGAAAGCCCTTTAAGACGAGAGAGGGCGGCGTCATGCGTCTGGAGAACCTGATCAGGGATATTGACAGCGCGGTGCTTTCCCGGATTATGGAGAACCGCACCATGAAGCAGGAGGAGGCCGAGGAGACAGCGGCCAAGGTAGGCCTGGCAGCCCTCAAGTACGGGGATCTCTCCAACCAGGCAGCCAAGGACTATGTGTTTGATGTGGACCGCTTTATTTCCTTTGAGGGAAATACCGGGCCCTATATCCTGTATACCATTGTACGCATCAAGTCGATCTTGGCAAAGTACAGGGAGCAGGGAGGCAGCGAGGAAGGGACGAAGGCCATCCTTCCGCCTGTGAGCGGCACGGAGAAGGGGCTGATGCTGCAGCTGGCCCGGTACAATGAGGCGGTGGAGAACGCATTTGCGGAGACAGCTCCCCACAAGATCTGCCAGTATGTGTATGAGCTGTCCAATGCATTCAACAGCTTTTACCACGAGACGAAAATCCTGGCAGAGGAGGATGAGGGCCGCAGGGAGAGCTATATCGGCCTTATCACCCTGACCAGACGGGTGCTGGAGGCCTGCATCGAGCTTCTGGGCTTTGAGGCGCCGGAGCGGATGTAGAGCCGGAGGCTTAAGAAAGGGAGGAATAGAATCATGAAGGTACTGCTGATCAACGGAAGCCCCCACAAGGAGGGGTGCACCTATACCGCGCTTAAGGAGGCGGCGGACGCCCTGAACCGGGAGGGCATTGACACAGAGATTTTCCAGGTGGGATCGGAAGGCGTAAGAGGCTGCATTGGCTGCGGAGGCTGCGCCAAAGCGGGAAAATGCGTGTTCGGGGATGAGGACGGCGTGAATGCCGCTGTGGAGAAAATGAAGGAGACGGACGGGCTGATCATTGGCTCTCCGGTGCATTACGCCTCGGCAGGGGGAGCCATCACTTCCTTTATGGACCGGTTCTTTTATTCCGGCGGGAAGTACGCGGCCCACAAGCCGGGAGCGGCGGTGGTGTCCGCCCGGAGAGCGGGAACCACGGCGGCCCTGGATCAGCTGAACAAGTATTTTATGATCAATGAGATGCCCGTGGTTTCTTCCCAGTACTGGAACATGGTTCACGGGAACACTCCGGACGAGGTCCGCCAGGACGCGGAGGGAATGCAGATCATGCGGACATTGGGAAAGAACATGGCCTGGCTGCTGCACTCCATTGAGGCGGGGAAGGCGGCAGGCGTCTGTCTCCCGGGGAAAGAGGAGCCGGCGCGGACGAATTTTATTAGATAACGCGCGGCGGACGGCGGGGTCTTCCTGCGCGGCTTTGGGCCGCGCAGGAAGCATTGGACGTGCGTCCGATGGGAAAATAGAAGGAAAGACGCCCTTATTGTCTCCGGGGAATTGTACATTTTCCTTTTGAATGTTATGTACAAATTAAAAAATTAACAATCAATCCTTTGTATTGTATACAAGTTTAAAGTGTGCTATACTATTTTTTATGAAGGCAGCGGCGCAGGGCAGAGAGGGTTTTTCGGGGCCGGACGGTCTGGACCGCTGCGGAATAAGTACTATAGAAAGAGGGTAAGAATCCATGGGTTTGGCGACTTTTAGAGGCGGCGTTCATCCTTATGAGGGGAAAGAGCTGTCAGAGAACAAACCAGTGCAGACCCTGCTGCCCAAGGGGGATCTGGTGTATCCCATGTCGCAGCACATCGGCGCGCCGGCGAAACCGCTGGTAGCTGTGGGAGATACTGTGCTGGCAGGCCAGAAGATCGGGGAGGCGGGCGGATTTATTTCCGCTAACGTGATCTGCTCCGTATCCGGCAAGGTCAAGGCCATCGAGCCAAGGCGCGTGGCAAACGGCGCTATGGTTACCTCCATTGTCGTGGAGAACGACGGAGAGTACCGGACAGTAGAGGGAGTGGGCGAGGACCGCGATCCGTCGAAGCTGTCCAAAGAGGAGATCCGGAACATCATCAAGGAGGCAGGCATTGTGGGCTTAGGAGGCGCTGGCTTCCCCACCCACGTAAAGCTGACACCGAAGGATGACAATGCAATCGACTACATACTGGTGAACGGAGCGGAGTGCGAGCCCTACTTGACCAGCGACTACCGCATGATGATCGAGGAGCCGGAGAAGATTGTAGGCGGATTAAAGGTGATTCTCCAGCTCTTTGACAACGCGAAGGGCGTGATCGCCATTGAGAACAATAAGCCGGAGGCCATCGCGAAGCTGACGGAGCTTGTGAAGGACGAGCCGAAGATCAGCGTATGTCCTCTTCTCACCAAGTATCCCCAGGGCGGTGAGCGTTCCCTGATCTACGCGGTTACGGGCAGAAAGGTAAACTCCTCCATGCTGCCGGCGGACGCGGGCTGCATTGTGGACAATGTGGATACAGTGCTCTCTATCTATATGGCGGTGTGCAAGTCCACGCCCCTGATGCGCAAGATTATTACGGTTACCGGCGACGCGGTGGCGGATCCGAAGAATTTCAGCGTAAAGCTGGGCACCAACTACCAGGAGCTGGTGGAGGCGGCCGGTGGATTTAAGACCGAGCCGGAGAAGATCATTTCCGGAGGCCCCATGATGGGACAGGCCATGTTCAGCCTGGATATCCCGGTGAGCAAGACCTCCTCGGCCCTGACCTGCTTCACCAAGGATCAGGTGTCCGCTATGGAGCCTACGGCCTGCATCCGCTGCGGCAGATGCGTGAGCGTATGTCCCAGCCACATCGTTCCCGTGATGATGATGCGGGCGGCGTTAAACAATGACTGCGAGTCCTTTGAAAAGTTAAACGGCATGGAGTGCATGGAGTGCGGAAGCTGTACCTACATCTGCCCGGCCAGACGGCCGCTCACCCAGGCCTTTAAGGAAATGCGCAAGACAGTTGCGGCGAACCGCAGGAAGAAAGGGTAGGAGGGGACTTAAGACATGAATAAATTATTAAATGTATCATCATCCCCGCATGTGAGAAGCAGCGTTACCACCCGGAACCTGATGCTGGATGTGGTGATCGCCATGGTGCCGGCGGCGGCCTTCGGCGTGTTCCACTTCGGCCTTCACGCATTGCTGGTAATGATCGTCACGGTTGCGGCCTGTGTGGCCAGCGAATATGTATATGAGAAGTTTATGAACAAGCCCATCACCATTGCGGACATGAGCGCTGTGGTGACCGGCATGATTCTGGCGTTAAATATGCCTCCGGAAATTCCCCTGTGGATTCCGGCTCTGGGCGGCATCTTTGCCATTATCGTGGTAAAGCAGCTTTACGGCGGCCTGGGACAGAACTTTATGAACCCGGCTCTGGCAGCACGGTGCTTCCTGCTCATCTCCCTGGCCCTGTTTATGAATGATTTTTCATCTCCGGCCATCGGATTTGACAGTGTTTCCGGAGCAACCCCCCTGGCAGCGATGCGGGCGGGAAATACCGTGGATCTGGCAGCCCTGATCACGGGACAGATTCCCGGAACCATCGGCGAGGTTTCTGCCATCGCCCTTATCATCGGCGGCGTCTACATGATTGCCCGAAAGGTGATAAGCCCCAAGATTCCGCTGATCTATATTGGAACCACAGCGGTGTTTGTGTTCCTGTTCGGCGGCTTTGACATCAACTATACTCTGTGCCAGGTGTTTGCAGGCGGACTTATTTTCGGAGCCTTCTTCATGGCGACGGACTATGTGACCAGCCCCATCACTCCCAACGGCCAGATTGTCTACGGCGTGGTTTTAGGCGTGCTGACGGGCATCTTCCGTCTCTGGGGCGCTTCCCCGGAGGGCGTGTCCTACGCTATTATCCTGAGCAACCTGCTTGTGCCCATGATTGAGAAGGTCACCCTTCCCAAGGCATTTGGAAAGGAGGGGAAGAAGGCATGAACAAAGGAATTATTCGGGATGCGTTTCTTCTGTTTATTATCACGCTGATTGCAGGCTTCTGCCTCGGCGCGGTGCATGAGATTACTCTTGAGCCCATCGCCCAGGCTCAGCTGGCTTCTGCCACCGCCACCTACCAGGAGGTATATCCGGAGGCGGCGTCCTTTGAGACCACGGACGAGCTCACTGCGGCTGTGGCTGCGGCCCCCGAGGCTCTGGCTGGACAGGACTTTGGAAATGTTTCCGTTGACGCGGCCCAGGAGGCCCTGGACGGAAGCGGCAATGTGATCGGCTACCTGATCAACGCCACCTCCAACGACGGCTACAACGGCACCATCCAGATTTCCGTGGGCATTACCAATGAGGGAACTCTCACGGGCATCGGTTTCCTCACTCTGGCGGAGACTCCCGGCCTTGGCATGAAGGCGGACGAGCCGGACTTCAAGGGCCAGTTTACGGGAAAGACCGCAGATATTTTTGAGGTTAGCAAGACGGCTCCCTCCGCTGACAACCAGATTCAGGCCATCAGCGGCGCCACCTTTACCTCAAGTGCGGTGACAGGTGCAGCCAACGCGGCGGTTTACTTTGTGCAGAACTGCATTACACAGTAGGAGGCGGAAGAGATGAATAAATATTTTGAACGGATTTATAATGGCATCTGGAAAGAGAATCCTATCTTCGTTCAGATGCTGGGTCTCTGCCCCACTCTGGCTGTTACCACATCAGCCACCAACGGCGTGGGCATGGGACTTTCCACAACAGCGGTTCTGGTGGCGGCCAATGTGCTGATCGCAGCCCTGCGGAACGTGATTCCCGAGGGCGTGCGCCTTCCCGGAGAGATTGTAGTGGTTGCCTCCCTGGTAACCGTGGTGGATATGCTGATGGAGGGCTTTACTCCGGCCCTGTACAGCGCTCTGGGAATCTATATTCCCCTGATCGTTGTAAACTGTATCATCCTTGGACGGGCGGAGGCCTATGCCATGAAGAATGGTCCCCTGCTCTCCGCAATGGACGGCATCGGCATGGGACTGGGCTTCACCATCGCCCTGGTGTGCATCGGATCCCTGCGTGAGATCCTGGGCGCCGGAACGATCTTCGGCATCAAGGTTACGCCTGCCGGCTTTGAGCCTATCTCTATTTTCATCCTGGCTCCCGGCGCGTTCTTCGTGCTCTCCATCCTGACGGCTCTTCAGAACAAGCTGAAGGCGCCCTGCGCCACCAACGGCTCTGTTAAGAAGAAAAAGAAATCCACGGCCTGCAACGGCGACTGCTTAAGCTGCCCGAGCCACAATGCGGATAAGGAATAGGAGGGAGAATTAGATGAAAGAATTACTTATTATAGCCATAAGCTCCGCTCTTGTGAGCAACGTGGTGTTAAGCCAGTTCCTTGGCATCTGCTCCTTCGTAGGTGTTTCCAAGAAGGTGGAGACAGCGGCCGGCATGGGCGGCGCCGTTATCTTCGTTATCACCATCGCCTCCATTGTGGCCAGCCTGATTTACGATTTCGTGCTGGCGCCTCTGGGGCTGGATTATCTGAAAACCATTGTATTTATTCTGGTTATCGCTGCCCTGGTGCAGATCGTGGAGATGTTCCTCCACAAGTGCATGGAGTCCCTGTACAACGCCCTGGGCGTATATCTGCCCCTGATCACCACCAACTGCGCGGTGCTGGGCGTGGCTCTGACCAATGTGCAGAACGGCTACGGCTTTGCCCAGAGCGTGGTGAACGGCGTGGGTACCTCTGTGGGTTATACGATCTCCATCATTCTGCTGGCCGGTATCCGGGAGCGGATTGAGGGAAATGACATTCCCTACAGCTTCCAGGGATCTCCCATCGTGCTTGTAACCGCAGGATTAATGGCAATCGCATTTTTCGGATTTTCCGGATTGCTGTAGAAGGAGGAGACGAAAATGAATGTTACGGCGATTATTATTGCGGCTGTTGTCATAGCGGCCACGGGTATTATTGTAGGTATTGGCCTGGGACTTTTCGGTGAGAAGTTCAAGGTTGAGGTAGATGAGAAGGAGCAGGCTATCCGGGATGAGCTTCCGGGAAATAACTGCGGCGGCTGCGGCTTCGCAGGCTGCGACGCTCTGGCAAAGGCCATCGCGGCCGGTCAGGCCCCGGCAAATGCCTGCCCGGTAGGCGGTGCTCCTGTAGGTGAGAAGATTGCCGCCATCCTGGGCGTTGCCGCCGAGGCGGGACAGAAGAAGGTTGCCTTTGTGCGCTGCAAGGGAAACTGCGAGAGCGCCAAGGTGCAGTATACATACAGCGGCATCGAGGACTGCCGGATGGCGACTGTGGTTCCGGGCTCCGGCGCAAAGGCCTGCAGCGTGGGCTGTATGGGACTTGGATCTTGCGTGAAGGCCTGCGCCTTTGACGCCATCCATGTGGTGGACGGCGTGGCCGTGGTGGACGAGGAGAAGTGCGTGGCCTGCGGCAAGTGCGTGGCTGCATGTCCCAACAGCCTGATTGAGCTGGTGCCCTATGAGTCCAAGCATCGGGTGCAGTGCTCCAACCACGCCAAGGGCAAGGACGTGAAGGCGGTTTGCTCTGCGGGATGTATCGGCTGTACGCTGTGCACCAGACAGTGTGAGTTTGATGCCATCCACATGGACAACAACCTGGCGGTCATTGACTACGAGAAGTGCACCAACTGCGGTAAGTGCGCGGAGAAGTGCCCGGTGAAGGTGATTTTGTAGAGGCATGTGCTGCGGGATGCCCTTTGTTAATTTCTATTTATATCGCGGAAATTAACGCCATATCGCGAACATCGTGAAATTCTATTCTGTTTATATCGCGGAAATAGAGGCAAAGTTTTTCTGTTTATATCGCGAATATAGGGGTATTTTCAGAAAAGTGAATTTTCTATTCATATCGCGGTTATCTGTTCATATCGCGAACAGTTGAGAGATTTATTTCGCGAACAGGGTGGAATGGCAATAAAACCATGAAATGTGTCACTGAGAGATCAGTGGCACATTTTTTAACTGTTATCCTATTTTATCCCCATACATACTTTTATCGTATGAGTAAAAGGCATGGGAGATAAAAGATCGATCACTGATCCTTAAAACCGGGACAGGGTTCTTTGTATGACCGAGAAAGTCCGGGTCAATGCCTTTTTATTCATACACAAAAAATAATGTATGAACAGAGAGGACAACGACAATGGACAATCATGTAAAGAGAGCAGCTTTAGCGGTCATGATGATGATTGCTTCCGTATTCAACGTATTCCCGGCTATGGCCGCTTATGACATTAACGGTAACGAGGTCACTGTATCCATGGAGGAGCTTACGGCCGATGTTCCTGCAGCGGTACTCGGACAGTACTATGAGAGCGGCGGTAAGGTGGAATACATGGCGGATGACATTCAGAGCGATGACGGTACAGTAAAGGCCGTTTACAATAATCTCGGAGACGGTGGGTATCTGATCCGCGTATCACTTGACAGCTATGGCTCAATGATGCCGTACTACTTCGATCACGAGATGGGGCACTGGCTTTATGACGTAACCGCAAAGTCCGAGGAGGATACGGCAGTCATCAATGCAATGACCGAAAGATGGGCAAATAACGGCGCCTTCACTGGAATCAATACCACGGAGAAGGAGATCTTTGCAAACATGTATGCAAATTATCTTGATTCCGACGGTATGTATCTCACGGGAGATGAGAAGGCAATGTTTGAGAGGCTGGAGAATCAGGTAAAGGATATCTACTATGCGGCGCATCCGGAGCTGGACAGAGCGGCTATGGAAGCAGCAGAGGAGCCCGACTATGCGAACATGCCCGACTGGAAGCTTGCATCCTACGGACCGACAGTTTGGTATCAGTACAGGAACAGATAATCCTGAGATCTCAAAGGAGAGGCAGCGGAAAGCTGTCTCTTTTTTACTGTATTATAGTTGACAAACCGGCGTTTTCGGGAGTATCCTGTGCGTAAAAATAGATAGTGATATATGAAAGCCGATAGGCACAGCAGGTATTATGCCCATTAATGGACAGTAGCTGCTGTGCCTTTTGTACAATAGTAGGAGGAATAACAAAATGGGAACATTTGGCGGTTACAGTGGGAAGTTGCATTTAAAAAAGGAGCAAAAGGATCAGTTTGTAAAACAGGTCATGAAGCTTCTCAACTATGGTGGAATGATGTCTTTTGAAGAGGTAAGCATGTATGGGAGTGAACTGGGCCTCCTGATCCCTGCGGAGATATTCCCGGGCGGAGAATGCAGTTTTTGGTATAATTATTTTGAGGACGATTTCTGGGAAACAGCTGAGTTTGATGCGGGCAGTTGTGAGTTTTGGAGCGAAAAGATAGGTTCGCAGGAATTCAATGATGTGGTGACGGCGGTGAATTTCTTGTACGAACTGTATGACGAAAACTCCGGTTTTGCCGAAATAAACGGGGAGATCGTCAACAGTACAGGCTATGTCGGCTGGATCAACCATCTGCTGGGAACGGATTTTTCCATGAAGAAACGGTTTAATTTGTGGGAAAATGCGGAATATTATGTATTCCAAAGAATGAAGCAAAGATATAATGACCCGATGGATGGCGTAATGAACATAATTCCTGATGGGATGGAGCGTTATGCGATAAGTACCGAGCTTGCGGACCTGATGTATGTTAAAGAAGGGGCGGATGCATTGAAGGAAGCGGAAGATGCGCCCGGATCATATGCTGCAGACGTGCATGCCTGTCGGAAAGCGGTATACGGCTTTTTGTATTCTGCCGATTCTCCGGACGATGCCGTCAGTCGCCTTATGGAACTGGTAAGATCCCGAAGGAAACAGAGGGAGGAATGCAGCGATCCGGGGCTGAAGGAGATTGCAGGGTACTCATTGTTCCTTCCTGCAAGAGTGATCGTATATCTTGTGGCGGAGCATCAGAAAAAGAATTTTTGGGTGCTTTGGAAGGAGATATATAAAGATATCTATCACGATGAAGTAATGAAAAGCTATTTCTCCGGGAAGCCGGAAGGTGAATGGCGCAGGGCGATAGAAGCCCCGATCCCGCCGGTAAGAACAAGCAAGTTCCTGAGGCAGGATAACTGGTTCACATTCCGCAGAACTCCGGAGGAACTTAAAGGGAAACGCAATTATTACGTATCAGATGACGACCGTTTGTACTGGTGGGACGGGTCGGATGAAGTCATTATTTCCAATGAAACAGACAAGTGGCTTAAGGATCTGGCGGAAGAGCATCATAGCCTGATGTGTGAGAAGACCGAAGGAAAACCGGAAAAGGAACCTTTTTTCGAGAAGTTCCTGAAGCTGCTGATTGAAGCGGACCGGTACTACAATAGGATCTGTCCCTTCAGGTCCATGTTCTATGAGTTCATGGATCATGGAAGCGGTCCGGAATATTCTGCTGCTGTGGAGCTGTTCGGACGCCTTGTGGAAAGGAACAAGGAAGCGGGGAAAATCATTGAGAAGGTTGATGGAGCATGGGGGCTTGCAAGCCGTAACGTGACACATAATGCGGGAAGGATGCAGCTTAAAAGATACTTGAGCGTCATGGCAAACAGGAAGCTTAGGCTTAAATACTTTGGATTTTAACTGTTATGGAGGGTGAAAAGCGGTTTTCGAGGCTGAACTTCGCAAAGGTTGACAGGCTCAGGTTCCTGTTTCATGACTTCGCTTTTATATAATAGAGAGATTCATGGAGGCGGTTCGATTCCGGCAACTTTTCGATTCCTGGAACTTGGAAGAATTAAAAGTTGCCTGTATAATAACGGCATAAGGAGATAAGTAAGGATGGACCTTTTGGAAGGACTGAATAAAGCGCAGACGGAGGCGGTCACCTCCACCGAAGGCTATATAAGGGTGATAGCGGGTGCGGGCTCGGGTAAGACGAGAGCCCTTACCCGCCGCTTTGCGTACCTCGTAAATGAAGCCGGGATCCTTCCGGGGAACATCCTCTGCGTGACCTTTACCAATAAAGCTGCAAACGAGATGCGGCAGAGGATCCATAATCTTACAGGGGACAATGATACCGGATACATCAATACCTTCCACGGATTCTGTGTGTCGGTACTTCAGGAGGACAGCCATGCGGTGCATTACCCGAAGAGCTTCCTTGTGATTGATAACTCAGATATAGATGCCATGCTGCAGACCATATATGATGAGAGGGGGCTGACCTTAAGGGACAGGACCTTCTCTGCGGCAAGGGACATGATAGAGATGCAGAAGCTCTTTAAAAGACCTGACTATTATGAGGATATGATTGACATGTCCCTTGATAAGCTCAAGGAAAAATACGATCAGGCTGAGGCGACTGATGACATCATCTTCTACGGGT
>CALWRY010000044.1 GCA_944384065.1 uncultured Enterocloster sp.
CCAAGCATTTCATATGGGTCAGGTAGCTCTGGCCAAAGGTCATAAAGAAGCGGATCCGCTTCACGCCGGGGATATTCGCCGCCAGGGATTCTATCTCCTCGTGGTGCAGAAGGTACATATCCTTCTCTCCCACCTGGGGGAAATTGTAGCGGGACTTAAACTCCATGGGCTCTGTCTCCACCCAGTGCCCGTCCTCCCAGTAGGATCCGTTGGCGGAAACCTCCCGCAGGTTGATCTCCGGGTTGAAGTTGGTGGCAAAGGCATAGCCGTGGTCCCCGCCGTTGCAGTCCAGGATGTCGATGGTGTGGATCTCGTCAAAATAATGCTTTAAGGCGTAGGCGCTGAACACGCTGGTCACGCCCGGGTCAAAGCCGCTCCCCAGAAGGCCGGTGATGCCCGCCTTCTCAAAGCGCTCCCTGTAGGCCCACTGCCAGGAGTAGTCAAAGTAGGCGGTAAATCCCTTCTCCCTGCAGCGCTTCTCGTAAATGGCCCGCCAGGCCGGATCCTCCGTGTCCTCCGCCTCATAGTTGGCCGTGTCAATGTAATCCACCCCCGTCTTAAGGCAGGCGTCCATGATGGCCAGATCCTGATAGGGAAGGGCCACATTTAACACAGCGTCCGGCTTATAGGAGCGGATAAGCTCCTCCACCTGCTCCGGGCAGTCCGCGTCCACCTGGGCCGTCTCAATGCGGGTGTCCGTCTTGCCCTCCAGGGCGGCCTTTAAGGCGTCGCACTTTGCCTTAGTCCGGCTGGCAATGCACAGCTCGGTAAATACGCTGCTGTTCTGGCAGCATTTGCGAATCGCCACAGAGGCCACGCCCCCGCACCCGATAACCAGTAATCTACTCATGTCTTCTTTCCTCCTCTTCCAGCAGATCTTCCACATACTTGGGCAGCATAAAAGCTCCCATGTGGAGATTGGTTGTATAGTACCATGTTTTTAAATTTCTCTTATTCCAGCGCGCCGGATCCAGATCCGTCAGCGGGTGATATTTCTTTGATGCAAAGCCAAAGAGCCAGTATCCGGAGGGGCAGGTGGGAATGTGAGCCTGATACACCCGGCTGATGGGAAATGACCGGTAAACCTTCCGGTGCATATCCCTGCAGGCCTGCTCGTCCTCATCGTAAAAGGGGCTCCCGTGCTGATACACCATGATGCCGTCCTCCCGGAGGGCTTTATAACAGCTGCCGTAAAACTCCTTGGTGAACAGCCCCTCGGTGTGGCCGAAGGGATCCGTGGAATCATTGATGATCAGGTCATACTGATTTCTCTTGTTCCGCAGAAAGCGGAGCCCGTCCTCGTAGTGGATGGATACCCTGGGATCCGTAAGCCCGGCCGCCACCTCGGGAAATATTTCCCTGCACACATCCACAAACATCTTGTCCACTTCCACCACGTCGATGGTCTCAATGTCCGGGTAGCGGATCAGCTCCTTGGCCACACCCCCATCGCCTCCGCCGATAATGAGCACATTTCGCACGCAGGGGTGAACCGCCATGGGCACGTGGGTCACCATCTCATCGTAGACAAATTCGTCCGCGTCGGAAAATACAATCTCCCCGTCCAGCGCCACGAACTTGCCGAATTCCGGCGACTCAAACACATCGATCCTCTGGTACTCGCTCTCCCCGGCAAACAACTGTTTATTCACCCGCACGGAGAGCTTCACATTCCCCGTGTGAAATTCGGAAAACCAAAACTCCATCATTTGCCTCCTTCCAGAACCTGCAGCCGCTTCACCCTGGGATCCTCCATGCCCTGCATGGAGCAGCCCTTGTCACGGGCATATAAAATATACTCCACAATCTCCCGGGTGACCTCCTCCCCGGGGGCCAGAATGGGGATCCCCGGCGGATAGCACATGACAAACTCCCCGCTGATGCGGCCGGCGGTCTCCTCGATGGGAAGGGACTCCTTTCTGGCGTAAAATGCCTTCTGGGGCGACACCGCCACCTTGGGGGCGATGTATTCCCCTGTGAGCATTCCCGTCCTGTCCTTTTTATAGAGCCGCTCAATGTCCGCCAAAGCCCCCACCAGCCGCTCGATGTCCTGGATCCTGTCGCCGATGGAGATATAGGCCAGTATATTGCAGATGTCTCCAAACTCAATCTGGATGTCATACTCGTCCCGCAGCAGATCATAGACCTCGATGCCCGCAAGCCCATTTCCCAGGGTGTAGACAGAGAGCTTGGTCACATCATAGTCGTAGATGCTCCCGCCGTTCACCAGCTCCCTGCCGTAGGCGTAATATCCGCCGATGGCGTTGATCTCCTCCCTGGCATACTCCGCCATCCGGGCCACCTTGGCAAAGGACTCCTCCCCCCGAAGGGCCAGGTTTCTCCGAGAAATGTCCAGGCTTGAGAGCAGCAGATAGGAGGCGCTGGTGGTCTGGGTCAGGTTGATGATCTGGCGCACATAGTCCGCATTCATCCCCGGCCCGGTGAGGAGAAGGGAGCTCTGGGTTAAGCTCCCCCCGGACTTGTGCATGGACACAGCCGCCATGTCTGCCCCGGCCGCCATGCCGGAGACCGGAAGATTTTTGCCAAAGTACAGGTGGGTCCCGTGGGCCTCGTCCGCCAGCACCTTCATGCCCCGCCTGTGGGCCATGTCCGCGATGGTCCGGATATCGGAGCAGATGCCGTAGTAGGTGGGGTTGTTCACCAGCACCGCCACCGCCCTGGGGTGAGCCTCCATGGCCTTCTCCACCTGACTGGCCTCCATGCCCAGGGAGATGCCTAACTCCCCATTTGCCTCCGGATTCACATACACCGGCACCGCCCCGCACAGCACCAGGGCATTGATCACGCTCTTGTGCACATTTCTCGGAAGTATAATCTCATCGCCGGCCTTGCACACAGAGAGGATCATGCTCTGCACCGCCGAGGTGGTCCCTCCCACCATGAGGAAGGCGTGGGCAGCCCCGAAGGCCTCGGCCGCCAGCTCCTCCGCCTCCCGTATCACGGAAACCGGATGGCAGAGATTGTCCAGGGGCTTCATGGAGTTCACATCCAGTCCCACGCACTTCTCCCCCAAAAGCTGAACCAGCTCCGGATTTCCGCGCCCTCTCTTATGCCCGGGCACGTCGAAGGGCACCACCCTTCTCCTCTTAAAACGCTCCAGAGCCTCATAGATTGGGGCTCTCTTTTGTGCTTCTCTATCCATCCAGCAATCCTTCTTCCTAATATTCTCTGCAACAATAACAAAAAAGCAGGGGATTCCACATCTCCTGCTTGGTGTCCATAGGCGCGGCGGGGGCTTCTTCGCCTCCCCCTTTGCTTTCACGGTCCTTATCCTTTTCGAGCTCTTCTGCAAATATATGTCCCTGCTCTTATTGATATTTCACAAGATGATGTGCTTCCGCACGGATTATAAAGTAATCAACTTATAAAATTTGGAAGCTGGCCGTCCAGGACAAATCTCCGTCCCGAACCGCTCCCGCGCTCAATAATGTGGTTTCCCACGCCGGCAACTGACCCGCCTGTCCGTCTGGGCTGCCTTCCGAAGCCGGAAGTGGTCAAATATTTGCATGAAAAAGCTTCTGTCTTTTCACACTGTGTTCAGAATATCATATTGGGGGGTAGGTGTCAATTCCTTT
The DNA here is from genome assembly GCA_944384065.1 of uncultured Enterocloster sp. Classification (GTDB taxonomy): domain Bacteria; phylum Bacillota; class Clostridia; order Lachnospirales; family Lachnospiraceae; genus Enterocloster. Next base: position 3,597 of record CALWRY010000044.1, read on the forward strand.
AGAAATTTTTTCTATGATGCAATCATCCTACGACCGCCTCCACCCCAGCACCCGCACCAATACCTGCCGCGGATTCGGATAAGCGCTGACCGGAAAATCCTTCACATCCGATGTGTTGGAGTGGATCAGGTAATCCGCCGTATTGCCCGCCTTATCCCGCACCACCCGGGAAATAAGCACCGAATGATTCAGGTCATGGGCCGGTCCCATGAGAATCACATCGCCAACATCCCCCTCCCAGTAGGAGACATCGGTCCGGGCTGCCAGGCCGTACCCCTCATTTTCCCGGGCATACTGATAAAAATAGTCCACATTGATCCAGGAGGCGGAACAGCCCCTGCCCTCCTCCAGATCGTTTATGGCCTCCCCATACCATTTCCACACGGCATCGCCCTGGGTATCCATGGGGATCCCCCCTGCGTGAAGGCACTGGGAGACAAAATTCTGACAGTTTCCTCCCTGTCGGCTGTAGTCCCACCAATCCTCATTTCTTCTGCCTACCCATGAAGCCCCGTAGGCCGCAGCCGCCTCCCTGTCGTAGGGCATAAGTTCCGGATTCCGGGAAGGCCCATTCTCCCCGGCCTCCCATGTCTCCGAAGAAAACGCCTTCTCCCCATCCGCCGCATCCTCCCGCCGGAGAGCGGACTCTGCCCGCGCCTCCTCCAAAAGAGACTCCCGCCTCTGCGCAAAATAGCCCGCTGGATCCGGCAGCCCCTCCAGCCCGCCGTCCCCCAGCTCCCGCACCATATTCCAGAAAATCCCGTCCCACTGGGTATGCTCCTCTATCAGCCATCTTCCGTTCTCCCGGGCGAACACAAAGGTGTGCCGGATACCATAGAGCACGGAATCCACTTCCGGGTGCTCCGCAAAATTCTGAATACTGGTTTCCGTAAGCGTCACCTGCTGGGGGCCTGCCTGTTCTTCCGGGGCCTCCTCCAAAACCAGCTCCGACCGGTAGCCTGCCAGCCGCAGATCCGTCCGCTGCATGGAGCGCAGCCCGATGAGATACGACATCATCTCCTCGTGAAGGCTCTGCCAATCCCCTGCGTCCGAGGCGAAAATATCCGAAAAATCCGGCTCCTCAAAGGTCTCCAAAGCCCCATAATATCTTGAAAGGTACGCTTCTATGAGATCCCGCTGGCCCTGGAAAGTCCCCTCCAAAGTGCTGCCTGTCTTTGCCTCTTTCCAGACAATCTCCCGCTCCGGGCGAACCTCTCCGTCTTCTGCGGCCTGTGCGGCCGACGCCTGCCGGATCGGCCCTTCGGGCGGCGCTCCCCGCCCTGTCCCTGCCTCCTGCCCCGTGCCGCATGCCCCCAGAAAAAAGGACAAAAGAATCAGAAGAAGGATGCCCCAAGTCCAGCCTTTTCTGCCGGAATGCCTCTTCTTTCTGAGCATCCTGTCCATCTCTTTTGTCCTCCTCTGTTTCCCAGATAAAACGCTACTTCTGATCCTTAGCCGCCCGCTCCTTAAGCCGTGCCATAGCCTCGTCCAGCATTTCCTTTGTCACCCGGTAAGGATAGTGGGCGATATCCGACATCTCCGGGATACGGGCCTCGCACTCCTCCCACTGTTCCTCTGTGATCTCGATCTCCTCAAGGGAAACCGGAAGCCCCAGCGCCCGGTTCAGACCGTAGATCGCCTCGAATTCCTCCTCCTGCCCATCCACCAGGAGAGCCAGGAGAACGCCGAAGCCAACCACCTCTCCGTGAAGGTGACGCTCCTCAATCACGGGATAGGAGGTCATGGCATAGAAGATCGCGTGGGCCAGGCCGCTGTTGTAATCCGGCGTGTAGTCCTTTGTCAGGAAAATGGACGCGATCCCCGTAGTCACCACGATGGCTAACACCACCTGCTCCACGTCATAGGTGCACAGACCCTTTTTGTGGTCCTCCAGAGCCTTGGGCCCGTACAGAAGCAGCGGATCCCGGCACATCTTGCTGACAGCCACTCCCAGGGCGGTAAAATGCTCCAGGCGCTCATCCCGGGAGGAAATCTCCGCCTCATAATATTTCGCGTAGGTGTCGCCGATTCCCGCCCACATATACTGGCTGGGGGCCTTTGCTATGATCTCCGTATCGATAAAGGAGTGCATAACCGGCCTCACAAAAAAGTTAGGCCGCAGGAACGTGCCGTCCTCATTATACATAATGGACACCGAGGTGCAGGCCGAGCAGTTGGAAGCAATGGTTGGGAAGGCAAACACCGGCTTATCGTCCGTGATGCACAGGCATTTCACCGTGTCGAGGGCCTTTCCGCCGCCCACTCCGAAAACCATATCCGCCTCGCGGTATAAAGGCAGCGCCCGCAGCTTCTCCACCGTCGCGTAGGTGCAGTTCTCACCGTACAGCTCCACGCCGATAATCTCAAGATTCGTCTTCTCCACATAGGAGCGGATCTTCTCGTAAGCCGCGTTCAGGGCCTTTTTGCCGCCAATCACCAGAACCTTCTTCCCGTAGGACTCGCATACGGGACCAATCTTGTCATAAATATGATCCCCGATAGAATAATTTGGCAGGTGCACTTCATAATTTTCCAGTTTCATACGTCCTATCTCCTTTCTGACTCGCAATAGGGATTCAGGCCGCTTTCCTCCGGCGCGAAGCGCTCATATAATAAAAAACAGCCCTTGTCCCTTACAAAAAATGCAGGGACAAGAGCTGTGATCATCCAAAACTCCTGCGGTGCCACCCGGCTTGATGTACTTCTACATCCACTCATGCATACTGACATATGCTCTCTTTGATAACGGAGTCCGCTCTCCGGCTCGCCTACTCTGCCCTTCAGCTCGCCCTCAGAAGCCCATTCACTCCAAGTCCATCCTGCCCCGATCCCACCATCCGCGGCTCTCTGTGAGAAGTCCATTGAAGCTACTTACTCTTCCTCACCGGTTTGTTATCATTCTAGCCCTTCGGGCGGGAAATGTCAATGTTTTTTTAAACCATCGACTCCCAAATTGCCTGGGCCAGGGCTTCAAGCTCCGCCTCCTGTCCCTCCTTAAGGGCAGATTTGACGGTCACCTTGTTCTCCAGAACATGCATGTTCTTCATGCCGGAGAGGGCCTCGCCCATCAGCTTTCCAGCCAGGACGCCCCAGGATCCGTTTTCGATAAGGGCTGCGGTCCGTCCCTGCAGGCCGTGGGCCTTGAGCTCTGACAGGAAGTGGTCCATATAGCTGAACAGTCCGCCGTTGTAGGTCACGGAGGCCAGCACCAGATGGCTGCAGCGGAAAGCCTCAGCAATCAGGTAGGATGGATGGGTGTTCGACACATCGTACATCACAATGTTCTTCACGCCTTTGTCCGCCAGACGGCAGGCCAGAATATTGGCCGCATTCTCCGTGTGGCCGTAGATGGATCCGTAGGCGATCATCACCGCCTTCTCCTCGGGCTTATAGCTGCTCCAGGTCAGGTACTTGTCCACATACCAGCTGATATTTTCCCTCCAAATCGGCCCGTGTAAGGGGCAGATCATAGAAATCTCCAGACCGGCGGCCTTCTTTAAGAGGGCCTGCACCGAGGGGCCGAACTTGCCCACAATATTCGTATAATATCTCCTGGCGTCGTCCAGCCAGTCTCTCTCAAAATTCACCTCGTCCGCGTACAGGTTGCCGTTCATAGCGCCGAAGGTGCCGAAGGCGTCCGCAGAGAAAAGGATCTTGTCCGTGGTGTCATAGGTGACCATAACCTCCGGCCAGTGAACCATGGGCGCCATGACAAAGGTCAGGCTGTGCTTTCCCGTATTGAGGGTATCCCCCTCCTTCACAACCAGGGCCCGGGCGTCAATATCAAAATCATAAAACTGCTTGATGATAGAAACCGTCTTGGCATTGCACACCACCTTGGCGTCGGGATAGCGGGCGGCCACCTCGCCCAGGGTGGCGCAGTGATCCGGCTCCATATGGTCCACCACCACATAGTCCAGCTCCCGTCCCTTTAAAACCGCCTCCAGATTCTCAAAAAACTGCTGGCCAACGGCCTTGTCTACCGTATCAAACAACACGGTTTTCTCATCCATAAGGACATAGGCATTATAGGAAACACCCCGGGGAATGGGAAACGCGTTCTCAAACAGAGCCAGACGCCGATCCGTTCCTCCTACCCAAAACAAATCCTCCTTGATGGTCTTTACGCAATACATGTTTTTTCTTCCTTTCTGTTATCATAAATCAAAAATCTCAAAATCGTCATCCGCCTCCGAGGTTCCTTTCTTTGGCACCTCCTGGCTCTTTTGTACCGGCTTCCTCACAGGCTTCTCCTCCTTGGGAGATGGAGCAGCGTCTTCGGATAAAGGCTCCCCTTCGGGGGAAGGCTCCTCCTCCACCGGCACGGCCTCCTCCTCGTAAACCACCTGAGAATCCTCCCGGGAATACGCTTCCTCTGCATACTCCTCCTCAGGATATTCTTCTTCCGGATATTCCTCCTCCGGATACTCCTCAGACGTCTCCAAAACCTCTTCCTCCGGATACTCCTCGTCTTCCGGATACTCCTCAGGTTCTTCCTCTATCCTGGATATTGTCCTGCGCCCCGTCTTTTTGGACTCTGTCCCTCCGGACTGTATCCGATCCGGCTTCCGGGACGGGCGATCCGGGTTTCCTCCCCTGGGGGCCGCGTGCCCCCTGCCGCCTTTGCCGGCTGCAGAGACCACCAGAAGCACCAGCAGAACCAGCGCAATGACAATCGCCGCAATCAGCAGAATGCGGAACAGGTTGAAATCACTGCGGAGGGAATCATACTGGAGGGCCAGCTCATCGTAGACCTCCTGGGATACCGAGCCCGCAATCGCCGGATCCGCAAAATACCTCTGGAGCGTGCGCTCCGTATCCTTCATATCATAGCGGTAGAAATTCGTCTCTCCCGCCTCGTTCATTCCATAAATCACGCAGTATTCCGGATTCTCAGAGGATCCCCAAACCCAGCCGGTAACCTCATGGCCGTCCATGCGGATGGTGCGCTCCACAAATCCCTCGGGAATCTCCACCGTATCATCCGGCTCAAGAACCGTAATCACGCGCTCCGACACATGCATGGGGAATCCCCCTGCCTGTCCGGAATCAGCGCTGGCTCCGCCCTCTGCCTTGGTGACCACAATCACATATTCCTTCACAGTCTCCCCGTCCTGGGCCGTCACCTGGCAGGTCACCCGGTTCTCCCCCATCTGGAGATTCTCGTTGCCGTTCACCACGTTGGTGGCGTTCTCGTTGGCGCACTCCGCGCTCACGATCAGCTTATCCACATCCGTCCCCACTGTCACTGCGTAGGTATCCACATCCGGGGAAAATGCCGGCGTCAGCGTACCCGGGGATACCTGCAGGGACCGCAGCGTAGCGTCATTGGAAGCCGTTGACAGCGCCCCGACCGTCACTGTGGAATTGCCCAGCCGCTCAATTGTCACCAGCTGGGAGTTGGCATCGTACACCTCCTGACTGGTAACGGTAATCTGGGTTGTCCCCGCAGCCAGCGCGTTGAAGGTCAGCGTAAAACGCAGCTTGGTGGTATTGGGCGTTCCGCCGTCGCCGTGAACCCGGACAGCCCCGGCCCCGCCCTCCGCGTTTGTTCCGCTCACAAACTCCAGAATGTTGGAGTCATAGGCCAGCATCACATCCGCGCTGGCCAGATTTTCCGTGTCCGTGACCTCCATATTCACCGTAATCTGACTTCCCACGCTGCCCGATGGATCGGAAAAAGCAATCCTCCCATTTGCCGCAAAGGCGGTCAGCACTCCGGAGGGCGCGGCCGCTGCCAGCAGGCAGATAAGGGTCAGAAACGCCGCCCAAGATCTGATTCGTCTCATCATCATCATTCCCACTTTCTACGTATATTAACAGTTTTGAACCATCACTGTCATTCGATCTCCACAATTGTCACATTCGTCCCGCCAGGTCCGGATCCGCCTCCCGTGGAAGCGCCGGGACCGCTGGAAGCTCCCGGACCGCCGGAGGGGCCGGAGGATGTGCCGGATCCTCCCGGGGAGACCGTTGTCTGCCCGGTACCCGCCGTAGGACCGCCGTTCTGCTTCACAACATGGATGACATAATTTCTCACGCTGCCGTTCTCAGCCTGCACGGACACCGTGACATCGTTGCCTCCGCTTGCCAGGGAGATCGTTCCCGTCCCGCTCACAACCGCCTTTCCGTCGGCAGCCGATGCTGACACCTGTATCTGTGAAACCGAAGCGTCCACAATCAGATTATAGCTCTCCGTGTCCCGGTTGAAGGTGGGCGTCAGGCTGAACCCGTCAACCCCCAGAGACGACAGCTTGTTGTTGGGGCTCCCGTCCCCTGTGGGAGCGACGCTGGCCTGCTCCGGCATATTGGAATACACCGGAATATGGAACTCCAGAGCTGAATTTTTAAGCTGCGCCGTATAAGCCCCTGCCAGATAGGCCGCCTCGGAGGCCGCCCCCTGGATATTGCTCATATACTGGTGCTTATAAAGATTCGTGCCCTGGACATTAAACTTTTTCAAATAAAATGTATTCTGTCCGGCCTTCACATAATTATCCCCATAGTTCTGGGCGCCGCCCATGATGGACTTCTCCACTGTATTCCAGGGCCGGCCGTAGCTCCCCGACTCAGAGGCGTACCTAAGGCCCATCTCCGTGGGGGAAAGGGATCCGGACTGATAGGCCTCCACATTAAAGAAATTGTAATAGCCCTCATACCCGGAGTAAGTGCCGGAGATCAGGTTCGTCCCTCCGGACTTTCCCTGCTCCTGCAGGATCATGGCCGCCAGCACATAGGGGCTTACCCCTGACTGCGCCGCAGCGTTCATGAGGATATCCACATAGGACATGGAGGAACCCGTTCCCTGGGACGTGCCCGCGCCCCCGGGCGAAACAACGGTTCCCGCATTCCCTGCGCCAGGCCCATTCCCGGAGGATGTCTGGGACGTGCCCTCCCCGCCGGGGCCCACCAGGGTTACCGAGGCCGCCAGCAGATTTCTTCCTTTGGGAGAAATGGACGCGTGGGGCCCCTCCAGGCTGACGGACACATCCGTGGAAGCGGATCCCGGCCCGCTCTGGGAAGCGCTGCCTCCCTGGGATCCGCTGGTCTGGGAAGATGCGCCGCCGGACTGGCTGCCTCCGCTTCCCTGGGCTCCCGGACCGGTGACCAGATCCTGATTATAGGAGCTGCTCCCCGGCCCGTAGGAGGATCCGCCGGAAGAACTTCCCCCGGGCCCATAGGAGGATCCGCCGGAGGAAGTTCCCGTGGATGTGGTGGTCCCGTCCAGGAAAGTTCCTGCCACCATATCGGCCAGCCCTTCCCGGGTCTGGCTGGACGGGTCATATTCATGGGACAAAAACTGGAACACATAGGTTTCGTCGAGAAAATTCCTGGGATCCATGTAATAGCGGATGATCTCCTCAGAGGCCGCCACCCAGCTGCTTCCGTCAAGACCCGTCCAGGCGCTGCTGTTCCAGTCATAAGCTCCGCTCTCCACGGATTTCCAGGAGGAAATGCTGGAGGCAGACACCAGATTGCGGCCCAGCACGCTCTCATTCTCAATAACTTCCTCCCAGTCAAGCCCTGTGTTCTTGGCCACAAACACCCAGTTCGGATACTGGGCGTGGAGCTGTCTGAGCCCATTTTTATAGCTTTCCGGAAATCCCTGAGAAGTCAGGTATGCCTCGAAATTCGCGTCTGCGGAATAGGAAACCGGCAGGCGCACATAGAGAGAGGACACATACCCGGTGTTCACCGCCCCGCCGCTTCCTGTATACTGAATCTGATACCAAAGGTTCCCGTCCGTCCCCTGCTGCTCGCCTATAATGTGGATCGACGCTCCCGCCGCCAGCCGCCCCAGAGAAGAGTACCCGGTGCCGGGGCCGCTTCGGACATTAAGAGAGGAGGCCTTCACTGTGGCCGCCCCTGTATATGCATAAGAATCAAAAATCGAAAAGGGTCTGGCCGCTGTCCCGACGCCGCAGGCCCCGAAGGCCACGGCTAAAAAAAGGGCCAGACCCCTCTTATGTATTCTTCCTCTCATTCTGTGTTAATCTCCTGTATGTAAGCCAATTTTCGGCAATAAGCAACCGTTCCGACGACGGGCGGTCTCCCTGCCCCTGTCTCCCGGGTCTGAACTGTTACTATTATAATGACAAATGCCTTCCCGTGTCAACAAAAACGGGGGAAAGTTCACAGAATACAAGGATTCGTAAGAAAAGATTAAAAAACATAACAGCCCGGACGGCGGGTAAACAGGGGCGAAAATCTGTGTCAAGCTCGCTTGTAAGCAGATTTTCGCCCCTGTTTACCCATCGGATGGACATCCGATGCTTCTTGCCCGGCCATAGGCCGGGCAAGAAGATACCCGCCGTCCCAGCCATTACTAAAAAACATCTAAAAACTTCCCGCACACATGGAAAAATCCCCTTTGGAAAGTCATTTCCTCCACATCCTCCGCTGCAAAAAGGGGATAGGAGGCAAGCTCCTGCCCTTCAAGCACATACGCGACCCGGCCCACAGGGGTTCCCGCCGCCACTGGCGCCCTCAGGCTTTTGGGCAGGACAATCCGCCGGATCACCTTCTCATCGTTTCTGAGAAGCAGGGAAAATACCGCCTCCTCAGGAGAACGGCCATCCTGGACTCTCAGGAGACGCCCGTTTTCCTCCTCCTCCCAGCAGAGCCCTCCCGTCACCAGGATGCCGGGATAGCTTTCCTCTCCGGCCACCCGGTACAGCTCATAGTTTTCCATCCCATAATCCAGGAGCTTTCCCGCATCCTGCCATTTATAGGTCTTGTGGGGCGGCCAGCCGCAGCCCAAAAGGGCGATCACATACTTCCTCCCTTCGCTGCCTGCCGCCCCCACATACGTGTATCCCGCATTTCCTGTAAATCCGGTTTTTCCGGAGAGTATCCCCTCCCTGGCCCTCAGGAGGGCGTTGTGGTTATTGCAGTTAAAGGCTCTCTCCCCCTCCTGATCCGTAAAATAATAATTCTGTGTCCCGGTAATTTTCAAAAACTCCTCCCTTTTGGGAGACTGCCAGACGCAGTAGCGCATGATGCGCGCCAGCTCCTCTGCCGTGGTGGAGTGGACACGCGTATTCCCTTCCCCGTCCTCCTTCTGCGCGTCCAGTCCGTTGGGCGTGATAAAATACGTGTCCGTGCACCCCAGGCCCCTGGCCTTCTCGTTCATCATAGCGGCGAACCCCTCCACGCTCCCCCCGATGTGCTCCGCAATCATAACCGCCGCGTCATTGTAGGACTCCAGCATCAGGGCGTAGAGAAGATCCTCCAGGCGGTAGCGCTCCCCGGCTCTCACACCCAGGCGCACCTCCGGCTGGGCCGCAGCCTCACGGGAAGCCTCCACCCAATCGGATCCCTCCCCCCGCTCCAGCGCCAAAATACAGGTCATGATCTTGGTGGTGCTGGCCATAGGGCGGGCCGTATCCCCCTCCTTCTCATAGAGAATCCGGCCGCTGTCCCCGTCCATAAGCACTGCGGACTGGGCGTGGAGGGACAGCTCTTTCCCTGCGGAGGAGGAAACCTCCCCCTGCGCTGAGGCTGCCGTTTCCCCCGCAGGCGCCTCCTCCATAATCGCCTGCCCTTCCCCCCAGGCCCCGGGCATCCCCCAGGAGGCCTGGGGAGCCCCGGAGAGCACCGCAAAAAGCGATCCCAAACTTATAATCAACCGTATCCGTCCTCTGCTTCTTCCCATATTTTCCCGCCATTCCAGATAATTCGTTACGACTCAGCCCCAGGGCTTGCGTAGTAACATCCTATTCTCCGGGAAAAAGGTTTATGCCCGGGCTGCCGTCCAGGGTCGTTCTTTGTCAAAGGCAAATCCTGAGGCCCTTGGGATAATGATTTTTGAGAACGCCGCCAGCCAGTTTGGCCCATCCCAGGGAAAAGCCCGCCGTGGTGATGAGCACCCAGCCCTTTTTATCTCCCTTCCCCGTCCAGGGCAGGGACTCTCCCCGCAGATACGCGGACAGTTCCGGCGAGCCCAGGGGCAGATCCTTTTTTCGCAGCGCCTGCTCCGGAAGGAGCCAGAGGGCCAGGCTGTGGGAGGGCTCGAACCGGTTCTTTTTAAATGTCCCCATGTGAAGGCCGGGCCGCAAAATTTTAAGGCCTTCCGTGTCCGGCATCTGCGGCGGCGCCAGATAAAGCTGATCCCCAAAATTCAGATATTCCCTCCGCCCGGCAAGCTCCCCGGGATCTGTAAAGGTCTCCTCCAGAAACGCCTCGAAGGCCTTCCACGAATCGCCCAGCCTTTTTCGGTCAAGATAGCGGGGCTCCCGTCCCGGAAAAGTCTCCTTTTTCGCTCTCCGCCCCGCATCCCCCCCTGGTCCGGCAAGGCGCAGGCTCCCCGCGCCGCTCTCCTCTTCCCCGCCCCTTTTTCGCAGGGAAGCGACGAAATGTCCCTCCCCCCGCGTCCTGTGGGGCATCAGGCGGAAGGCGCGCTCCAGGCAAAATCCATCCCCACGGCCTCCTTCCACCCAGTCGGGCCGGCCGGGGGAAAATTCCTCGTATCCCTGCCGCCTTTCCACATAGAAGTCCCCGTGCTCCGCCAGAAAATCCGCCAGAACCCCCTCATTTTCCTCCGGCGCAAAGGTGCAGGTGGAGTATACCAGCCGCCCCCCTGGGCGCAGCATCCGGGCCGCAGAGCAGAGGATCTCCCTCTGGCGCTCTGCGCACGCTTTAATCAGCTCCCCGCTCCACTGAGCCAGGGCCTCCTCCTCCCGGCGGAACATTCCCTCCCCGGAGCAGGGGGCATCCACAGCAATCTTGTCAAAGGCTTCGGGGAAGCGGTCCGCAAGCTCGCCGGGGGCGTGGTTGGTCACCGCCACATTTCCCAGTCCCATCCGCTCCACATTCTGGGAGAGAATCCGGGCCCTGGCAGGATGGATCTCATTGGAGAGAAGGAACCCCCGTCCCTTAAGGCGGGAGCCTATCTGGGTGGTTTTCCCTCCGGGGGCTGCGCACAGATCCAGCACCTGATCCCCCGGTTCGGGGTCCAAAAGCGCAGCCGCCGCCATGGCGCTGGGCTCCTGGATATAGTAGACCCCCGCCTCATGGAGCGGGCTCCGGCCCGGACGGCAGTCCGGCCCGTAAAAATACCCTTCGGGCACCCAGGGAATGGGCTCCAGGGAAAAACCCGCTTCTTTCCGCAGAAAATCCGCCTCCTCCCCGGATCCCTCCCTCTCCCATCCTTCCCGGCGGCCTTCCCGGCTCTTCCATCCGTTCAGCCTGAGTCCTCTGGAAATCTCTCTGTCATAGCTGGCCAAAAAAGCCGGGTACTCCCCGCCCAGCAGCCTGCTCATGCGCTCTTTAAATCCCTGGGGCAGTTCCAAATCTCCACATCCTTTCAAACAGCAATAGAAAAGCCGCTGCATTGGTTTCCCTTACAGCGGCTTGCCCGCAGCGGTTCACGCTCCAAACCGCTGCCCTTTCCCCGTAATTTACAGAAGAATCTTATAATCGTCAGAGGCTTCTCCGTTTACCACATAGTAAGCGGCTCCCTCATTCGCCACAATATAGAGCTGGACATCCTTTATCTCGGCGCCTCTGTGGCTCTTCTTGTATGCCTTGACGGCCTGATCCAGAACATCCTTTGCAACGATATCCTTGCCGTCAAACTGGAAGTGTACGGCAGCCTTGGGCTCCGCCTTCTTCGCGGCCCGCTTTGCAGGCTCCTTCTTCGGCGCCTCATCCTTGGGCGCAGCCTTCCGTCCGGCGCGTTTTCTTACCGTTTCCTCCGGCTGTGCGGTCTCCGCCTCTGCCTTCTCTGTCTTTCCCTCTGCGGCCTCGGCCTCAGCCTTCTTCGCGGTGGTTCTTCTCGCTCTGGTTTTCTTCGCAGCCGGAGCTTTTGCTTCCTCTTTCTCAACTGGAGCTGCTGGCTTCACTTCGGCCTCGCTGGCAGCCTCTACGGCAGCCTTGACTTCCTTCTTAGCTTCTACCATAGTCCATGTCCTCCCTGATATAATGAATTATTGTCCTTTATGTAAATCCCTAGCTGCACTAAGGGGATTATAGAATGCTTTCCTTTATTTGTCAAGATTTTTGCATTCTTCCATCCATTCCAGGCAGAGCGAAAGCCAATGGGCTACATGGGCATCCGGGTGCAGATCCTCCTCGGGGGACTCCACCTCAGGGGTGGCCAGGCTCATGCCGTGGAGCCCTCTGTGGAACATATGGTATTCGCAGTCCACGCCGTCCAGGAAAAGCTTCCTGGCAAAGAGCAGGGAATTCATGGCGGAAACCTTCTCATCCTCCCGCGTATTCCACAAAAATACCGGCGGTGTCTTCCTCACACCCCGCTTCTCCAGGGAGAACCGCTCCATGAGCTCCCGCTCCCCTCCCGTGAGGCGGCGGGTGGAGCGCTCATGCCCGTATGTGTCCATGGAGATAACCGGATACCCCAGGATCAGGCCGTCCGGACGGTTTCTCCCGATCTCCTCCGGGGTAAATACCGAGGGCTCGTTCCACAGAACCCCCAGGCTGGCGGCCAGGTGCCCGCCGGCAGAAAATCCCGCCACATAGAGCCGCCCAGCCCGTCCCTCCCAGCCCGAGCTGTCCCGCAGCCACCGGGCGCACCAGGCCAGCTCCCGCAGGGGGTCCGTTCCCAGAACCTCTTTGTCTAAACAGTATTTTAACACAGCGGCGTGATAGCCGGCCTGGCCAAAGGCACTAGCGATGGGTTCGGCTTCCCGGGGCGCAAGGAAGCTGTAGCCGCCCCCGGGGCAGATGAGCACTGTCTCGCTTCCCTCTCCGGCCGGGCAGGGGTAGAGCTCCAGCGTGCCCCCAAATGGCGTCTTTATCTGTTCCATAGTATTCTCCTCCTTAACAATTTTCTAACGAAATTGTAAACTTCCCACCTGCCAATGTCAAGGGACAGTTCCCCGGGGGCCTGCCGGATTTTCCGCCCAAGCCTGCGGCGGCGGGATTTTCCGAGTAAAACCTCTGGAAAAATACATCCAATCTGTGGTACACTCTTTAGAGAGCAGGGAGGTACTTTCCATGATTAATAAACCGTTAAATCCAACCGAGCCCGGCGCCCATTCCCGCTGGAGCTCCATTTCCCTAAAAGAAAAATTCAGCGCCTTCGCCGCAGCCGTGGTCCTCACCACCGCCCTGAGCGCTTTTCTCAATTTGTTTATGGCCAATTTTGCCTTTCACGGCTTCGGCACCATCCTGGACGACAACGCCAAGTGCTACCGGTTCCAGGCCGCCATCTCCCAGGAGGCCCAGGCCTTCAACACCTACGTCCGGGACAAAAATGAAGATACCCTGAAAGCCTACCAGCTGGCCTGCGATGAGACCTCCATCGCCCTGAACGCCATCCCCTACTCCTACGAAACCATCGGCGGGGATCGGTACGCGAAGACCTGGTCCATCCGCAACGCCTATGAATCCTATGTGTCTGTCCGGGACAAAGCCGCCTCCCTGGAGAGCTCTTCCGAGGACTATGTGGACTCCCTCTATGAGGCTTTCGGCCTTCAGAGCTACCTTTCCCAGTACGCCGGGGATCTGACGGCCCTGACCCTGGAGTCCGGAACCTCCGATTACCTGCAGCGTCTCCCCGTCCTGCGCGCCCTTCCCTGGTGCTTCCTGGCCTTCGGCGCAGGCCTCACCTGGCTGGTGCTGCGCTTCACCCATCTGATCCGCGCCTCTGTCATCTCGCCCCTGGAGCAGCTGGCCCTCCTCTCCCGCAAAATCGCTAAGAACGATTTTTCCGATCCGGATCTGCCGGCCAGAAGCGACGACGAGGTGGGCGAGCTGGTCCGGGCCTTCAACCTGATGAAGCGCGCCACCGCCAGCTACATCACCGCCCTCCAGGAAAAGCAGGAGATGGCGGAACGCCTGCACCAGGAGGAGCTGGAGCGGGTGGAGATGGAGAAAAATCTGGAGGCCACCCGGCTGGAGATGCTAAAAAGCCAGATCAACCCCCATTTTCTCTTCAACACCTTAAACACCATCGCCCGGATGGCCCAGCTGGAGGAGGCCGCCACCACGGAGAAGATGATTACCAGCCTGGGCAGCCTCTTCCGCTACAACTTAAAAACCACGGAGAGCGAGGTCATCCTGGCGCGGGAGCTGCGGATCGTGGACGACTACCTGTACATCCAGCAGATCCGCTTCGGCAGCCGCATCCAGTACCGGCGGCGGGTGGAGGTTGACGAGAGCAGCGTCCTCATCCCCTCCTTCTCCCTCCAGCCCCTGGTGGAGAACGCCATCATTCACGGCATCTCAAAAAAGGAGCAGGGAGGCATGCTCCACCTGCATATCTGGGCAAGGAGGGATCAGATTATTCTGTCCGTGGCCGACAGCGGCGCGGGCATGAGCCGGGAGCGCCTTGCGGAGCTTAAGGCTGCCTGCGGCAAGCGCTCCACCTCCAAGGCCGGCATCGGCCTGGGAAATATCTACAAGCGGCTCCACATGATGTACGAGGATGGGGAGCTTCGGATTTACAGCAAGGAAAACATGGGAACCATCATTCAGATGCGCATCCCGCGCAAAGAACTGGGGAGGTAATGTATGATACAGCTTATGATTGCGGACGACGAACGGATTGAGCGCCTGGTGCTGCGGCGCACCCTGGAAAAATATCTGGGGGACACCTGTCAGATCCACGAGGCGGAAAACGGCAGGCAGGCCCTGGCCCTGTACAGGGAAAATGGGATCCAGATCGCCATATTGGACATCGAGATGCCGGGAATCAACGGCATCCAGGCGGCAGAGGAGATCCGGGCCCAGGACCCGGACTGCTGCATTATCTTCCTCACCGCCTTTGACGATTTTCACTATGCCAAGCAGGCCGTCCATGTCCGGGCCATGGAATACCTGTTAAAGCCCTACAGCGAGCGGGAGCTTTTGGACGTTTTAGACGAGGCCGTGCGGATCACCAAGCGGCGCATGGAGCAAATCCAGCCTGGATCCCCCAGCGCGCCCGATGCGGCAGCCGGCGGCGCCGTACAGCAGGCGGCCGCTGCAAAAACCGCCAGTGCGGAGACATCTCCTGCGGAAAACGGCAGGGAGGAGGATCCGGAGGAGGACAGCGCCCGCATGCTCTTTCTCTCCCAGGCCATCGCCGCCTATGTCCGCCAAAACTACCGGAACGACATCTCCATGCAGGACGCGGCCCGGGCCATGAACTACTCCGAGGCTTATTTCTGCAAGCTCTTTAAGCAGTGCTTTTCCTGCAACTTCACCGCCTACCTGTCCGAGTACCGGATCGGGGAGGCCAAGAAGCTTTTGGCGGTCCCCACGGTGAACATCAAGGACATCGGCAAAGCCGTGGGCTACGGGGATTCCAACTATTTCACCAAGGTTTTCCGCCGCTACACCGGCGTCAGCCCCTCGGAATATCGTACAAAATTGTTAATCAATTAACATTTTAGGGCGCATATACTGGGACATATGCACAGTCTTTTCTTATCATGACAAAATCCTACTAGCAATCTTAATAATTTCCCATTTCGCCCCGTGTGTAAACACGCTATAATGTGAGTGTTAAGAAAACATTAGGATTCTGTAAAGAATTCATAAATTAAAAGTTAGGAGGATGTATGATGAAGAAAAAATTTTTAGCTGCCGCACTTGGCACCGCCATGGTATGCTCCCTGGCCGGATGCGGACTGAAGGAGCCTGAGGTTACCACCGCAGCCGCTACCGAGGCTGCCGCTGAGACCGAGGCCGCTGCGGACACCGAAGCCGCCGCTGAGGGCGAGACCGAGGCTGCCGCCGAGGAGGGCGCTGAGGCTTCCGGCGAGGTGAACGCGGACGCTGCGGACGATCCGGCCGTAACCCTGGTATACGCCGAGGTGAATCCTCTGGACACCGTAGTAGGCCAGACTGCAACCGCCTTCAAGGAGAAGGTTGAGGAGCTCTCCGGCGGATCCATCACCATCGACCTGCAGGCCAGCGGCGTGCTTGGCGCTGAGGGCGACGTGCTGGACACCATGCTGGGCGGCGGCGGCCCCATTGACATTGCCCGTATCTCTGCGGCATCCCTGCCCGCTTAC
>CALWRY010000045.1 GCA_944384065.1 uncultured Enterocloster sp.
TTTCAGCTGCGGCCTGGACATGCGCCGGGGAATTTGGCATATGGGGGAGGAAAAGTAGAAGACAGCCATGTTTACGAGAGAACAACTGATAAAGTTGCTGGCGCCGCTGATTGTGGAGCAGATCCTCACGGTGTTAGTGGGAATGGCGGATGTGGTTATGGTGGCGGCGGTGGGCGAGACCGCTGTCTCCGGCGTGTCCCTGGTGGATTCCATCAGCGTCCTGATTATACAGGTCATGGGCGCCATGGCCACGGGCGGCGCGGTGGTTTGTTCCCAGTATCTGGGAAAACGCCAGCTTCGGGACGCGGGGGAGGCGGCCGGACAGCTGGTATTCGTCACGCTGGCCCTTTCCCTGGGGGTTACCGTGGTGGCTTTGGCGGGCAACCGGCACCTACTCTCCGCGATTTTCGGCAGCGTGGAGGAAGCGGTTATGGACAACGCCCAGACCTATTTTTGGATTACCGCCATGTCCTATCCCTTCCTGGGGCTTTACAATGCCTGTGCCGCCCTTTTCCGCTCCATGGGCAATTCCAAGGTTTCCATGTTTACCTCCCTGATCATGAACGGGATCAATATCGCGGGCAACGCCATCTGCGTCTTCGGGTTTAAGATGGGGGTGGCCGGCGTGGCCTACCCGACCCTGATAAGCCGCGTCACAGCCGCAGTGCTCATCTTTATTTTCCTGCAGAACCGGCACAATGAGATCCGCATTTCAAACCTGCGCACCCTGCGGCCCCGCATGGAGATGATCCGCAGGATCCTCTCCATCGGCATCCCGGGCGGGCTGGAGAACGGCATGTTCCAGTTTGGGAAGCTTTTCCTTCAGAGCCTGGTTTCCTCCCTGGGGACCGCTTCCATTGCCAGCTACGCGGTGGCCTGCAATCTGGTGACTTTGCTCTACCTTCCGGGAAATGCCCTGGGACTTGGCCTTATCACCATTGTGGGCCAGTGCGTGGGCGCCCAGAAGCCAAAGGAGGCCAAGGCATACACCCGGCTTTTGACCGTGATCAATTACCTGATACTGGCGGTTGTGGCGACTGCCATGTTCTTCGGGGCGGACGTTCTGGTGGGCTTTTACAATCTGTCGCCGGAGGCGGGAGAGATTTCCCATGTGCTGCTCCGGTCCCACTGCGTGGCCATGCTTATCTGGCCGGTGGCCTTCACCCTGCCCAACGCCCTGCGGGCCGCCCTGGACGCCCGGTTTACCATGGCGGTGTCCGTGTTTTCCATGTGGGTGTTCCGCATTGGCTTTGCCTATCTGTTTGTGTATCTGTTTGATCTGGGCGTTCCGGGGATCTGGTACGGCATGTTTATCGACTGGGTGTTCCGGGCGGCTGTATTTCTGGCCCGGTTCGCAGGCTTTGAAAAACGGGCCGCCTCTGTGTGAGCGGGCCGCCGTGTAGGAAGAAAGGGGATTTGCGCATGTACGCCAACATCATCATCGACATATCCCACGAGAGCGTGGATCGGGTGTTCCAGTACCGGATCCCGGAAGCGCTTGAGGGGAAAATAGAGGCCGGCGTTCAGGTGAATATCCCCTTTGGCGCGGGAAACAGGCTCAGGAAGGGCTATGTGGTGGAGGTAACCGGACAGGCCCAGTACGATGCCTCCCGGATCAAAGAGGTGGACAGCCTGGCAGAGGGCAGCGTCTCCGTGCAGTCCCAGCTGATACGCCTGGCATGGTGGATGAAGGAGCGGTACGGCTCTACCATGAACCAGGCCTTAAGGACGGTCCTTCCGGTGAAGCAGAAGGTGCGCCGCGTCCCCAGGCGGAGGATCCGCTGCCTTTTAGAGGAAGGGGAGCTGGAGGCAGCCATAGAGGAAGCCGGGAAAAAGGGGTATAAGGCCCGGTTCCGCCTCCTTACGGCGCTGAAGGAAAGGGGAAGCCTGTCCTGGGAGCAGGATATGAAGGCTTTAAAGATCACCGCCGCTGTCCTTGAACCCCTAAGGAAAGCGGGCGTCATTGCCGTGGAGGAGGAAGAACAGTACCGGAACCCCCTCATGGAGATGCGGCGGCTGGCGGAAGGGGCAAAGCTGGGCCAGGCGCCGGAGAAGCTTCTCTTAAGCGGGGAGCAGATCCGGGCGGTCCAGGGCATATGGGGGGATTACAGCCGGGGGATCCGGGGCACCTATCTGATCCACGGCGTCACGGGAAGCGGGAAAACCGAGGTCTACATGGAGCTCATGGCCCGGGTCATCCGGGAGGGCAGGCAGGCCATTGTCCTCATTCCGGAGATCTCCCTGACCTGGCAGACCGTGATGCGCTTTTACCGCCGCTTTGGGGAGCGCATCTCGGTGCTCAACTCCCGGATGTCCCTGGGGGAGCGCTATGACCAGTATGAGCGGGCGAGAAAGGGGGAGATTGATATTATTGTGGGCCCCCGATCCGCCCTGTTCGCGCCTTTTGAGCGGCAGGGACTGATTGTGATTGACGAGGAACATGAAAATTCCTACCGCAGCGAGCTGGCGCCGCGGTACGATGCCAGGGAGGCTGCGGCGGAGCGCGCCCGGATGTCCGGGGCCAGCCTGATCCTGGGATCCGCAACCCCTTCCCTGGAAAGCTATCTGCGGGCAAAGGAGGGCGCTTACGGCCTCTTTGTGTTAAAGGAACGGGCGAGGCAGGAGGCCCTTCTCCCCCGGGTGGAGGTGGTGGATCTGCGCCGGGAGCTGGCCCAGGGGAACCGATCCATTTTCAGCCGCAGGCTGAAGGAGCTGATCGAGGATCGGCTTCATAAGAAGGAGCAGTCCATGCTCTTTATCAATCGGAGGGGCTATGCCAATTTTGTGTCCTGCCGGTCCTGCGGGGAGGCCATCAAGTGCCCCCACTGCGACGTGACCCTGACGCTGCACAGAAATGGACGGATGCTCTGCCATTACTGCGGCTACAGCGCGGCCCAGCCCAAGGTATGTCCCTCCTGCGGCTCTCCCTATATCGCGCCCTTCGGCACAGGGACTCAGAAAATCGAGGAGATGGCCGCCGGGCTGTTTCCCGGCGCGCGGATTCTGCGGATGGATCTGGACACCACTTCGAAAAAAGGGGGCCACCAGGAGATCCTCTCCGCATTCGCCAGGGGGGAGGCGGATATCCTGATCGGCACCCAGATGATTGTCAAGGGCCACGATTTTCCCAAGGTGACCCTGGTGGGGGCTATGGCTGCGGATCTCTCCCTCTACGCCTCGGACTACCGGTGCGGGGAGGAGACCTTTGACCTTCTCACCCAGGCGGCCGGACGGGCCGGAAGGGGAGAGATACCGGGGAACGTGGTGATACAGACCTACCAGCCGGATCATTACAGCATTCAGACTGCGGCCAGACAGGACTATGAAGCGTTTTTTAGCCAGGAGCTTGCCTACCGGCGGCTTTTGGGCTATCCGCCGGCCATGGGGCTTTTAACCATCCAGATGGCCAGCCCGGATCCGGAGGCCCTGGGCCTGGCAGCCAGCCGGGTGTCGGAGCTGGTGCGGGAGGGGGAGGAGGCCCCCGCCTTTATCGGCCCGGTCAATGCCCCTGTATACAAAGTTAATGATATTTATAGAAAAATTTTATATATAAAGCACGAAAACTATGATATACTGATACAGATTAGGAAGCGGGCGGAGGCCTGTCTTCGGGAGTGGGAGAGAAGGGCTAAGGTCCTCGCCCAGTATGACATACGCTAAAGGAGATTGTGATATGGCAGTTCGGCAGATTCGCGTGATCGGCGATGAGATATTGACAAAAAAGTGCAAACCGGTAAAGGAGATGACGAAACGGACAGAGGATCTGATTGAGGACATGTTTGAGACCATGTACCAGGCGGACGGCGTGGGCCTTGCAGCTCCCCAGGTGGGAATTTTAAAGAGGATAGTGGCCATCGACGTGGGCGATGGGAACCAGTATGTCCTGATTAACCCGGAGATTATAGAGCAGAGCGGAGAGCAGACCGGCTATGAGGGGTGCTTGAGCGTTCCGGGAAAAACCGGCATAGTCACCCGGCCCAATCACGTGAAGGTGAGGGCCCTGGATGCGGAGATGAATCCCTTCGAGCTGGAGGGCGAGGAGCTTTTGGCCCGGGCCATCTGCCATGAGTGTGCCCATCTGGACGGCCAGCTCTACGTGGAGCTGGTGGAAGGGGAGCTGATGGATGTGGAGCCAGCGGAGGAATCAACGGAAGAGAGCGGGGAAGAATAAAGATGCGTATTGTATTTATGGGAACGCCGGACTTTGCGGTGCCCTCCCTGGCAGCCTTAGCAGGGGCGGGACACGAGATCGCGGCGGTTGTGACCCAGCCTGATAAGCAGAAGGGCAGGGGAAAAGCAGTGCAGATGACGCCGGTAAAGGCCTGGGCCCTGGATCATGGCATACCGGTTTACCAGCCGGTGAAGGTGCGGGATCCGGAGTTTGTGAAGCTTTTGCAGGGGATTGCCCCCCAGGTGATTGTGGTGGCGGCCTTCGGCCAGATCCTTTCAAAGGAGATCCTCACTCTGCCGCCCTACGGCTGCGTGAACATCCATGCGTCCCTGCTGCCGAAGTACCGGGGGGCGGCTCCCATCCAGTGGGCCATCCTCCAGGGGGAGAAGGAGACGGGCATCACCACCATGCAGATGAACGAGGGGCTGGACACTGGGGATATGCTGGAGAAATGTGTGATCCCCATTGCCCCGGATGAGACCGGGGGAAGCCTTCACGATAAGCTGAGCCAGGCGGGAGGGCCGCTGATCCTCTCCACCTTAAAAGGACTCGCGGAGGGAACCATCCATCCCGTCCCCCAGGGGGAGAGCGGCACCTGCTATGCGAAGATGCTCACCAAGTCCCTGGGCGATATTGACTGGAGCGCGCCGGCAGAGGAGATTGAGCGCCTGATCCGGGGACTGAATCCCTGGCCCAGCGCCTACACCCACTGGAACGGCAGGACCTTAAAGCTGTGGGCCGGCGAAGCGCTTTCCGGGGAAGGCGGCGCCGCGCCCTGCAGCGCAGAGGCGGCTGGCGGTGAGCCAAAGCCCGGCCAGGTGGTCCGTGCTTTAAAGCCTGGCCAGGTGGTCCGGGCAGATAAGGACTGCCTTGCGGTTATGACGGGCGGGGGCCTTCTGCGGATCAAGGAGCTTCAGCTGGAGGGCAAGAAGCGGATGGACGCCGCGGCCTTCTTAAGGGGCTGTCCTGTAAAAGCAGGGGATGTTTTCTGCAAGAAAGAGAGTGAATGATTATGTATTATCCTATGTACTATATGTTTGATCCCACCTATGTGCTGATCCTCATAGGCGTTGTTATTTCCCTGGCTGCCTCCGCCAAGCTGCGGGGGACTTACCAGAGGTACGCAGGGGTGAGAAGCCGCTGCGGCATGACCGGGGAAGAGGCGGCCAGACAGCTGCTGCGCTCCCAGGGAATTTACGATGTGACCATCCGCCGGGTGCGGGGAAATCTGACGGATCACTACGATCCAAGGACAAAGACCGTGAACCTTTCGGATTCCGTCTACGGGTCCACCTCCATCGCGGCTATCGGCGTGGCGGCCCACGAGTGCGGCCACGCCATGCAGGACGCCCAGGGCTATGCGCCGCTGCGGTTCCGCTCCGCCCTGGTTCCGGCGGCGAACTTTGGCGCCCAGCTCTCCTGGCCCCTCATTATCATCGGCCTCCTCTTAGGGGGATCCAGCCTGGTAAGCCTGGGGATTCTCCTGTTCTCCCTGGCCGTGCTTTTCCAGCTGGTGACGCTGCCGGTGGAGTACAATGCCTCCCACCGGGCCGTCACGCTTTTGGACTCCATCGGCATTCTCCAGGGACAGGAGGTGGGGCAGACCCGAAGCGTGTTAAACGCGGCAGCCCTGACCTATGTGGCGGCGGCTGCGGCCTCCATCCTTCAGCTTTTAAGGCTCCTCATCCTCTTTGGAAACAGGAGAGACGACTAGGAGGGGACATGGCGGAGAAATTTGACAGGGGACTGGAAAACCGGGAGATTGTCCTGGATATCCTGACGGAGGTCCTGGAAAATGGGGCCTTCGTCCACCAGGTTCTGGGGCAGGCCCTATATAAGTATCAATATCTGGACAAGGCGGACCGGGCCTTTATCACCCGGGCTGCGGAGGGAACGCTGGACTACCTGATACAGATTGATTTTGTCATTGACAAATATGCCAGCACGCCGCTTGCAAAGATGAAGCCGTTCATCCGCACGCTGCTGCGGATGAGCGTCTACCAGATCCTCCACATGGATCGGGTGCCGGACTTCGCGGTGTGCAGCGAGGCGGTAAAGCTGGCGAAAAAGCGGCATTTTGGAGGCCTGGGAGGCTTTGTCAACGGGATTCTTCGCAAAATTTCCCGGGAAAAAGCCTCCCTGGCTTTTGACTGTCCCTCCCTGCGGTATTCGGTGCCGGAGTGGATGTATAAGCTCTGGGAGGCGGAATACGGTGCGGGGAGGGCGCAGGCGATCTGCGCCGCCTTCCTGGAGGATCGCCCCCTCTGGGTGCGCTGCTGCCAGAGCAGAGCTTCTGTAGAGGAGACGCGCAAGCTTCTTGAGGCGGACGGCGTAGAGGCTGCGCCATTCCCGGGCATGGAATACATGCTGTCCCTCTCCGGTGTGGACCGGCTGGAGCGCGTAAGGGCCTTCCGGGAGGGATTCATACAGGTGCAGGATGTGAGCTCCGCCCTGGTGGGGGAGATTGCAGCTCCCAGGCCCGGGGACTATGTGATAGATGTGTGCGCGGCTCCCGGCGGAAAGAGCCTTCATCTGGCTGACAAAATGGGCGGCAGCGGCACCGTGGAGGCCAGGGATCTGACGCCCCGGAAGGTTGCCTTGATTGAGGAAAATATTTCACGCTGCCAGGCGGCCAATGTGGAGGCGGTTCTCCAGGATGCCCTTGTCTTTGACCCGGCTTCTGAGGAAAAGGCGGATATCGTGCTGGCGGATCTCCCCTGCTCCGGGCTGGGGATCATGGGCAGAAAGCCGGATATCAAGGGGCGGATGACCCGCCAGACCCAGCGGGATCTGGCGGCGCTCCAGCGGGAGATCCTCTCGGTTGTATGGCGGTACGTAAAGCCCGGCGGGATCCTCATCTACAGCACCTGCACCATTGACCGGCTGGAAAACGAGGACAACGCAGCCTGGTTTTTGAAGGAATTTCCCTTCATTCCTCTGGATATCGGGGAGAGGCTTCCTGCGGGCGTGGAGGGCATTTCCGCCCAGAAGGGGATGCTGCAGCTTCTCCCGGGGATGAACCCCTTTGACGGATTTTTTATCAGCTTATTTAAACGGCAGGAGTGAGAACATATGCTGGATCGATTGGACTGTGCCGGCAGGCCGGACATCAAGTCTTTTACCTTTGAGGAGCTTGAGGAGGAGATAACAGCCCTGGGAGAGAAATCTTTCAGGGCCAAACAAATTTTTGCCTGGCTTCATGCCAGGGGAGCGGAAAGCTTTGACGGGATGACGGATCTCTCCGCCGGCCTGCGGCAGAGGCTTAAGGATTCCTTCGCCCTCACGGCCTTAAAGACAGTGGGAGAGCGGGTCTCGGCAGTGGACGGAACCCGGAAGTACCTGTTTTGCCTGGAGGATGGGAATGTGATTGAGAGCGTGTGGATGAAGTACCACCACGGCAATTCCGTCTGTATTTCCTCCCAGGCAGGCTGCCGCATGGGCTGCCGGTTCTGCGCCTCCACCCTGGACGGGCTGGCGAGGAACCTGCGGGCCTCGGAGATGCTGGATCAGATATACCGGATCCAGGCCATGACCGGGGAGCGGGTTTCCAATGTGGTGATCATGGGCTCCGGGGAGCCCCTGGATAATTATGACAATGTGGTGCGGTTCCTCAGGCTTATTTCCCACGAGAAGGGCCTGAACATAAGCGCCAGGAACCTGACGCTCTCCACCTGCGGCCTGGTTCCCCAGATCCGGAGGCTGGCCGGGGAGGGGCTTCCCATTACTCTGGCCCTGTCTCTCCACGCGCCGGATGACGAGACGCGAAAAAAGCTCATGCCCATCGCCAATTCCTATCCCTTAGATGAGGTGATCCCTGCCTGCCGCTTTTATTATGAGCAGACCGGGAGGAGGCTGACCTTTGAGTACAGCCTGGTGCGGGGAGTGAATGACAGCCTGTCCCAGGCCCAGGATCTGGCCCGGCTCCTAAAGGGGCTTCACGGCCATGTGAACCTGATCCCTGTAAATCCCATCAAGGAGAGGGACTTTGTCCAGTCGCGGCAGGAGGCCATCCGCGATTTTAAAAATGTCCTTGAAAAAAATGGGATAAATGTTACTATTAGAAGAGAAATGGGCCGGGATATCGGCGGGGCCTGCGGCCAGCTGAGAAAGAGCTATATGGAAGGAGCGAGATAACCGTGGAGGCATACGCACTCACTGACACCGGAAGGGTCAGGCACATGAACCAGGATTATATCTATTCCTCGCCGGAAAAGGTGGGAACACTTCCCAACCTCTTTTTGGTGGCTGATGGAATGGGCGGCCACAAGGCCGGGGACTATGCGTCCAGGTATACGGTGGAGAATCTTGTAATCTATCTGAGCGGACAGAGCCAGGGATCCCCCGTCATGCAGTTAAAGACCGGGATCCAGGAGATAAATGAGAAGCTTTTTGAGGAGTCAAGGAGCCGGGAGGAACTTCGGGGAATGGGCTGCACCCTGGTGGCGGCTGTAGCCGAGGAGGACACCCTGTATGTGGCCAATGTGGGCGACAGCCGCCTCTACCTCATACATAGGGATTCCATCCGCCAGATTACCCGGGATCACTCCTATGTGGAGGAGATGGCTGCCATGGGACGGATGGATCGGAACAGCGCCTATTACAAGAGCCACAAGAATATTATCACCAGGGCCGTGGGGATTGAGCGGTCCGTGGAGGCGGATTTCTTTGAGGCGGAGCTGTGCCCCGGCGACTATTTTCTCCTGTGCTCCGACGGCCTCACCAATATGGTGGAGGACGAGGCCATCTGCCGGATCGTCACCGGCGAGGGAAGCCTTAAAGACAAGACGTCCCGCCTGATCGAGGAGGCCAACCGCCAGGGCGGTGTGGACAATATTGCGGTGGTTCTGGTCCACCCCGCAGAAGGGGGGCATGGCTGATGCTGAGTCCCGGAACCTATCTTCAGAACCGGTACGAGATTTTGGAAAAGATCGGATCAGGCGGCATGTCCGTGGTCTATAAAGCCCAGTGCCATACCTTAAACCGCCTGGTGGCGATCAAGGTGCTGAAGGAAGAATTTGCCTTTGACAAAAATTTTATCGACAAGTTCCGCATGGAGGCCCAGGCGGCGGCCCGTCTGTCCCATCCGAACATTGTCAGCGTCTACGACGTGGTGGAGGAGGGCGCTCTCCACTATATTGTGATGGAGCTCATCGAGGGGATCACCC
The DNA here is from genome assembly GCA_944384065.1 of uncultured Enterocloster sp. Lineage (GTDB taxonomy): Bacteria > Bacillota > Clostridia > Lachnospirales > Lachnospiraceae > Enterocloster. The sequence goes on from CALWRY010000045.1 coordinate 9,337, forward strand.
TCAAAAATTATATTGAGAAGAAGGGATTTCTGGAGAACAAGGAGGCCATCGGCATCGCCATACAGGTGGCATCCGGAATCGCGGCTGCCCACAGCCATCACATTGTCCACAGGGACATTAAGCCGCAGAACATCATCATCTCCCGGGAGGGAAAGGTGAAGGTGGCGGATTTCGGCATTGCCAAGGCCGTGTCCGCCCAGACGATGAATGCCACGGCGGTGGGATCCGTCCATTATATTTCTCCGGAGCAGGCCAGAGGCGGCTACTGCGACGAGCGCAGCGATATTTATTCCTTTGGAATTACCCTCTATGAGATGGCGGCGGGGCGGGTTCCCTTTGAGGGGGACAACACGGTGGCCGTGGCTTTGGCCCACCTGGAAGATCCGGTGGTGCCGCCCAGGGAGTACAACCCGGACATCTGCCCCGGCCTGGAACAGATTATTCTCAAGTGCACCCAGAAAAAGCCGGATCTGCGCTATGGCTCCATGGAGGAGGTGATCGCGGATCTGCGCCATGTGCTGGTGGATCCCGACGCGGATATCGGGACGGGCTTTCCGGAGGCAGGCCAGAAGGATCCGGACAGCACCCGGATGCTCACCAGGGAGGAGATGGGGGCCATCAAGGAGGGCCACCGGCATGCGGTCTCCCGCCACAGGAGGGTGGATCCGGAGGATGAGGACGATACAGCCCCTCATTTTGAGCGGATTATCACAGCGGTGGGAGTGGTGGCGGCCATTCTGATTGTGGCCGTGGTGATCTTCCTCCTTACCCGGATCACAGGGCTTATGAGCCCCAGAAGCAGGGAGAGTCTGGGCGCCACGGTGGCGGTGGAGACATCGGCAAAGGCCATGGAGGTGACTCTCTCCGGAGATCAGATTTCCATGCCCAGCATCCTGGGAAGGACAGAGGCGGAGGCCGCTGAGATCCTTGCAGAATACGGCCTTTCCATGACAGTTACGGCCAGGGAATACTCGGATAATTACAGCGAGGGCCAGATTATGGGCCAGACCGTTGTGGAGGGCAGTGTGGTGAACGAGGGCACCCAGGTGGGCGTTACGGTCAGCCTGGGAAGCGATAAGGTGGATCTGACAACCCTGAATCTGACCCAGATGACCGGCGACAAGGCCCAGGCCCTCCTAGCGGAGAAGGATCTTTTGGTCCAGAGGCAGGATGAGCCCAGTGACACAGTTCCCCAGGGAAATGTGATACGCTTTGCGCCGGAGGTGGCAAAGGCCGGGGAGACAGTGACCCTTTTTGTGAGCTCCGGTCCCCAGGTGGTTCCCGGACAGGTCCCCCAGCTGGTGGGGCATGATCCCGTGACGGCGGACGCCCTTTTGGCAGGGGCTGGTCTTGCTGCGGGCGAGGTGAGCGTGGAGGCCAGCGATACAGTGCCGGAGGGAATGATTATCCGGCAGTCCATAGACGCGGGAACGGTTCTTCCCCTTCAGAGCGCCGTTGACTATGTGGTGAGCGGGAAGGAAGAGAAGACAGCGGAGGCGGAGGATGGAACCTACTATGTGGGATCCATCGACCAGACCTGTTCCCTGGGCGATTATATCGGCCCTGCGGCTCAGAGCAGCAGCCTGCGGATCCTGGTGCGGCTTAAGCAGACCGTGGACGGCGACGATGTGTACACCACTCTCATGAGCCCCCGTCTCGTGGTGGGGGCCCAGGATATCCCCATTGTCATCAGTCGGATACGGGGGGCCTACGGCGTGGATTCAGGCACCGTGGAGGTAGTGGATGCGGACAATCTGGACAATGTGATTGCGTCCTACCCCGTGGCCTTCTTCCCGGCAGGATAGGGGGCGGCTATGCGCGGTAAGATAATAAAGGGAATCGGCGGCTTCTACTATGTGGACAATGGGAAAAATAAGGTCTACGCCTGCCGGGCCAAGGGAATTTTCCGAAAGCAGGACATAAAGCCGCTGGTGGGCGACAATGTGGAGTTTACAGTGCTCGACGAGGCAGACATGGAGGGAAACGTGGATGAGATTCTCCCGAGGAAGAACGCCCTGATCCGCCCGGCTGCGGCCAATGTGGATCAGGCCCTGGTGGTCTTTGCCCTGACCCATCCGGCGCCGAACTTAAACCTTTTGGATCGATTTCTGGTGATGATGGAGCGGGAGCAGGTGCCTGTGAGTATCTGCTTTAACAAGTCGGATCTGGCCGGGGAGGAGACGGTCCGGGAGTACCGGGACATCTACGGGAAGGCCGGATATCCGGTCCTCATCGTCAGCGCCAGGGAGCAGGAAGGGCTTGAGGCAGTGCGGGATTTCATGCGGGGAAAGACCACGGTGCTGGCCGGCCCCTCCGGGGTGGGAAAATCCAGCCTCACCAACGCCATTCATCCCGGCGCCTCCATGGAGACCGGGGAGATCAGCCGCAAGATTGAGCGGGGAAAGCACACTACCCGCCACAGCGAGCTGTTTTTCCTGGAGGAGGACACCTATATGATGGACACGCCGGGGTTCAGCTCTATTTTTCCGCCGGACATGGAGGCAGGAGAGTTAAAGGATTATTTTCCCGAGTTCGCGCACTTTGCGGACAGCTGCCGCTTCGGGGGCTGCGTCCATGTGGGGGAGCGGGACTGCGGGGTGAAGGAGGCCCTGGCCCGGGGCGAGGTGAGCAAAAGCCGCTACGAGAATTACGTCCTCATGTATGAGGAGCTGAAAAACAGAAGGAGATATTGACATGTACTATAAATTGGCGCCGTCCCTGCTGGCGGCGGACTTTGGAAGACTGGGGGATCAGGTGCGGGCCGTGGACGAGGCCGGCGCCGCCTATCTTCATCTGGATGTGATGGACGGAGCCTTTGTGCCCAGCATTTCCTTCGGGATGCCGGTGATCGCAGGGATTAGAGAGCTCACGGATAAAGTCTTTGACGTGCATATGATGGTGGAGGAGCCGGGGCGCTATGTGGAGGACATGAGAAAATGCGGGGCAGATCTGATCACAGTCCACGCTGAGGCCTGCACCCACCTGGATCGGGTGATCAACCAGATCCGCGAGGGGGGAATGCGGGCCGGGGTGGCCTTAAACCCGGCCACGCCGGTGTCTGCCCTGGACTGTGTTCTGGACCAGGTGGACATGGTTCTCATCATGTCCGTGAATCCAGGATTCGGCGGCCAGAAATTGATCCCCTACACCCTGAAAAAGGTGGAGGCGGTCCGCAGGATGATGGATGGACGGGGCCTTCACGGCGACATCCAGGTGGACGGGGGGATAAGCCCGGCCAATGTGCGCCAGGTGTTAGACGCCGGGGCCAATGTGATTGTGGCGGGATCCGCTGTGTTCGGCCAGGATCCAGCGGCACGCACCAGGGAATTTTTGGAGATATTTAAGGAATACGAGATATGAAGCGCTGTCTGATTATAACCGGGGGCCCCATTGACCTGGGGTTCGCCCGGTCTTATTTGTCTGAGGAACGGTTTGAGCGGGTGATCGCCGTGGACAGGGGGCTGGCGGCCGCCGGGGCTCTGGGGGTGACCCCTGATGTGATTGTGGGGGATTTTGATTCTGTGGATCCAGCGGTGCTGGCAGAATTTCGCAGGAAGGAGCATATTGTCTGGGAGGTGCACCAGCCGGAAAAGGACGACACGGACACCGAGCTGGCGATTAAGCGGGCTCTGGCCATGGGGGCCACCCATGTGGTGCTTTTGGGGGCCACCGGCGGGCGGCTGGATCATCTTCTGGGAAATATCCATCTGCTCTATCCCTGTCTCCAGAGAGGGGTGGAGGCCTGTATCCTGGATCCGGGAAACCGGCTGTATCTGATCGACGGGGAGAGGCATTTTAAGCGCCGGGAGGTGTGGGGAACCTATGTCTCCTTCCTGCCCCTGACCGAGGAGGTGCGGGGCATTACCCTGAGGGGATTTAAGTACCCCCTGACGGATAAGGACATCGCCATCGGAACCAGCTTATGCATCAGCAATGAGCTGGCGGCGGAGGAGGCAGCGATCACCTTCCGGGAGGGGGCGCTGATTGTGGTGGAGTCCCGTGATACGCCAATGTGAAAGAAGGGGCTTTTCTTTCCAGGAAAAATGAGATATACTCTTAAGAAAGGCATCCGGCGGGCCTCTTTGCGGCCTTCCCGGCGCCCACACGAGAAAAATGCGGCAGCCTGCGCTGGCGCGGATTCAGGAGGAGATCATGTTAGATTTAAGGTTTGTGCGGGAGAATCCCGAGATTGTGAAGCAGAATATTCGGAATAAGTTCCAGGACTCCAAACTGCCTCTGGTGGATGAGGTGATCGAGCTGGACGAGAAGAGCCGCAAGGCCAAGAAGGAGGCGGACGACCTCAGAGCCTCCCGCAACAAGCTCTCCAAGGAGATAGGAAAGCTTATGGGCCAGGGAAAAAAGGAGGAGGCCGAGGCCGTGAAGGCTCAGGTGAACGCCAATTCCGCCAGGCTTTCGGAGCTGGAGGCCCAGGAGGCGGAGCTCTCTGAGAAGATCTTAAAGATTATGATGACCATTCCCAACATCATCGATCCTTCCGTGCCCATCGGAAAGGACGACAGTGAGAATGTGGAGCTGGAGCGCTTTGGGGATCCGGTGGTTCCGGATTTTGAGATTCCCTACCACACGGATATTATGGAGCGCTTTAACGGTATTGACCTGGACGCAGCCCGGAAGGTGGCGGGCAACGGCTTCTACTATCTGATGGGAGATATCGCAAGGCTTCACTCCGCAGTGATCACCTACGCCAGGGATTTCATGATTAACCGGGGCTTTACCTACTGCGTGCCGCCCTTTATGATCCGCAGCAACGTGGTGACCGGCGTGATGAGCTTTGCGGAGATGGATGCTATGATGTACAAGATTGAGGGGGAGGATCTCTACCTCATCGGCACCAGCGAGCACTCCATGATCGGAAAATTCATCGACACCATCACCCCGGAGGAGCAGCTGCCTCTGACCTTTACCAGCTACTCCCCGTGCTTCCGCAAGGAGAAGGGGGCCCACGGCATTGAGGAGCGGGGCGTGTACCGCATCCATCAGTTTGAAAAGCAGGAGATGATCGTGGTCTGCCGGCCGGAGGAGAGCCCCATGTGGTATGACAGGCTGTGGCAGAACACCGTGGATCTGTTCCGCTCCATGGATATCCCGGTCCGCACGCTGGGCTGCTGCTCCGGCGACCTGGCGGATCTGAAGGTGAAGTCCTGCGACGTGGAGGCCTGGTCCCCCAGACAGAAGAAGTATTTTGAGGTGGGAAGCTGCTCCAACTTAGGAGACGCCCAGGCCCGCCGCTTAAAGATCCGTGTCCAGGGACAGGACGGCAGCAAATACCTGGCCCACACCTTAAATAACACGGTTGTGGCTCCGCCCCGTATGCTCATTGCCTTCCTGGAGAATAACCTGCAGGCGGACGGCAGCGTGAAGATCCCCAAAGTTCTGCAGCCGTATATGGGCGGCATGGAAGTGATGATTCCAAAGAAATGATGATTCCCAAGAAGTGAGGTTGGGAAGGACTTTGGACAAGATGCGGGAGCAGGATTTGGGACAAGAGCGATAGGAGAGAGAAAGATGATTGTTTTCAACCATTTTAATTTCAATGTGCTGGATCTGGAGAAAAGCCTGGCCTTCTATAAAGAGGCCCTGGGGCTTTCCCCGGTCCGGGAGAAGGAGGCCGCAGACGGCTCCTTTAAGCTGGTATACCTGGGAGATGGGGTGTCAGACTTCACACTGGAGCTGACCTGGCTGCGGGACAGAAAGGAGCCCTACAATCTGGGCGAGTGCGAGTTCCACCTGGCCTTCCACGTGGACGAGTACGAAACGCTCCACGCCCGGCACGAGAAGATGGGCTGCATCTGTTTTGAGAATCCGGCGATGGGAATTTATTTCATCACGGATCCGGACGGATACTGGATTGAGATTGTGCCGGAGCGCAAGTAAGAAAAGCGGCAGACATTGTTGATAGTTTTACGGAAAATTTTCAGGGGGCAGATGTGATTCATGTGAGTCACATCTGCCCCCTGAAGTTTATCCGCCGTCTTACGCAATGGCCATATGGGCCGCTTTTTTTGCGTGGATCACTGTGGTGTCAAATACGGGAAGCGGCGAATCCTCCGGGCGGATGAGAAGGCCAATCTCCGTGCAGCCCAGGATGACGCCCTGGGCCCCTTTGTCCTTCAGCTTGCCGATGATTTCCACATAGGAAGCCCGGGAAGCCGGGGAAATGATGCCCCGGCACAGCTCGTCGTAGATCACCCGGTTGACCGTCTCAATGTCCGGCCCGTCAGGGACGAGAACCTGGATGCCCCGATCCGTCAGCTTGTCTTTATAAAAATCCTGGGTCATGGTGTATTTTGTGCCCAGAAGGGCCACGGTCTTTACACCGGCGTCCTCCAGGGCATCAGCCGTGGCGTCCGCAATATGGATAAGAGGAATGGAGATTTGGCTTTGAATCTGGGGGGCTACCTTGTGCATGGTGTTGGTACAGATTACAAGATAGTCCGCGCCCGCCTTCTCCAGCCGCTTGGCCGCATTTCCTAAAGCCTCGGCGCTTTTATCCCATGCGCCGCTTGCCTGGTGCGCCTCAATCTCCGCAAAATCCACGCTGTAGAGCAGGATTTTCGCGGAATGCAGGCCGCCCAGCTCTTCTTTGACCGTTTCATTGATGATCTGATAGTAGGTGACCGTGCTTTCCCAGCTCATGCCGCCCAAAAGACCCAATGTTTTCATTCGCTTAAGCCTCCAATCTCCGGGCGATGGCCTTGATGAAGCCCTGGCTGTTAAGTACAGTGGGATTCTTAAGGGTGGTGATGAGGGCCAGATCCTTGGTCATCTCGCCGGCCTCGATGGTATCCAGGGTGGCCTTTTCCAGACGGTTTGCGAACTCCATGAGATCCTGATTGCCGTCCAGCTCGCCCCGCTTTCTAAGTGCGCCGGTCCAGGCAAAGATGGTGGCCACAGAGTTGGTGGAGGTCTCCTCGCCCTTTAAGTGCTTGTAATAGTGGCGCTGCACCGTGCCGTGGGCTGCCTCGTACTCGTAGTTGCCGTCCGGGGATACCAGGACGGAGGTCATCATGGCCAGGGAGCCGAAGGCGGAGGAGATCATGTCGCTCATCACATCGCCGTCGTAGTTCTTGCAGGCCCAGATGTAGCCGCCCTCGGACTTCATCACGCGGGCAACGGCGTCGTCGATCAGGGTGTAGAAATAGGTGATGCCCACTTTCTCAAAGGCCTCCTTGTACTCCGCGTCAAAGATCTCCTGAAAGATGTCTTTGAAGGTATGGTCGTATTTCTTGGAAATGGTATCCTTGGTGGCAAACCAGAGCTCCTGCCTGGTGTCCAGAGCATAGTTGAAGCAGCTTCTGGCAAAGCTTTCAATGGAGGGGGTCAGGTTGTGCATGCCCTGGATGATGCCGGGGCAGTCAAAATTGTGAATCAGCTCCCGGGTTTCGGAGCCGTCAGCAGCGGTGTAGACCAGCTCAGCTTTCCCGGGGCCGGGAATCTTCATCTCAGTGCCCTTGTACACGTCGCCGTAGGCATGTCTTGCGATGGTGATGGGCTTCTTCCAGTTCTTCACACAGGGCTCAATTCCCTTTACCACGATGGGAGCGCGGAACACTGTGCCGTCCAGGATAGCCCGGATGGTGCCGTTGGGGCTCTTCCACATTTCCTTCAGGTTATATTCCTTCACACGGGCAGCGTTGGGGGTGATGGTGGCGCACTTTACAGCCACATGGTGCTTCTTGGTGGCAAGAGCAGAGTCCACGGTCACCTGGTCGCCAGTCTTATCCCGGTATTCCAGGCCCAGGTCGTAGTATTCCGTGTTTAAGTCAATATAGGGCAGAAGCAGGTCTTCCTTAATCATCTGCCAGAGAATCCGGGTCATCTCGTCCCCGTCCATCTCCACAATGGGGTTTGCCATCTTGATTTTATCCATAATGCGTATCCTCCTTGTTGGGGTAATGTTTGTCTTTTCCTAGTATATACCGATTTTGAAATGTGCACAAGCAGTTTTCATTTACCGGGCTATGTGGTATGATTGAAGGCAGCGGCCCTGACTGCCGCAGCTGACAGAAATGGATTAGGAAACAATGAACAGGGGAGATGGGAAAATGATATTTTATGACCGCAAGGGAAAACCGACCGTGTATTTTTTGAATGACGGAGAGCACCTGTATTTTTTTGACGGAAGGCCTGCCGCTTATCTGTTTGAGGATGCGGTGTACAGCTTTGACGGGGAACAGCTTGGCTGGTTTGAGGAGGGCTGGATCCGGGACAGGAAGGGGCTCTGCGTGCTGTTTGCGGATCAGCCCCTCTTTGAGGGACCGGCCAGGCCGGCCAAAAGCGAGCCGCCGGCCAGACAGGAGCCCAAGGCCCGCCCGTACCGGCGGCAGAGAAAGCAGAAGATGGCGAAGGCTGCCGCAAGGCCTGCCTGGAGCGATTTAAGCCCGGCGGAATTTTTTGACGGAATCCGGCCATAGAGGGCCGGGGCGGCTACTTTTTCGCCCCGGTTTCCAACGGCCGCTAAAGCCCCATATCAAACAGGCTGAGCTGGCGCATCACAGGGCCGGATTTTTGGGCCTTTTCCCGCTTTACGCACTGGGGCGGAAGTTCCGCCAGGAAGGGAGACTCCTCCTGGGAGAAGGTGAGGATCAGCTCCTCGCGGGCCCTGGTCATAGCCACGTAGAGGAGGCGCCGCTCTTCCTCGATGTCACAGGCCTCCTCCCCGGACTGAAGGGGCAGGATGCCATTTTTCAGGCCGCAGAGAAAGACTGCGGGGAATTCCAGGCCCTTGGAGCCGTGAAAGGTCATGAGGCGGACGCAGCCGCCGGGGGAGGCAGAGAGGCTTTGACGGCGGGCAATGTCACCCTCCTCGCCGAAGATTAGGGCATCCAGCATGTCCTCCATGGTCTTGTGGAAATAGGACATGCCGATCAACTGCCGTACATTTTCATCATCGGAAAGACCTTCCCCGGAAGCGTACTCCTCAAGGAGCTTCCAGGGCTTTTCTTTTTTCAGGCGGGCGGCCTCCGGATCCGCAGCCGCATCCAGACCCGGAGCCGCGTCCGGATCCGCAGCCCTTCGGCCTCCATCCAGAAGCTGTGCAAAGTGCAGAAGCGCCCGGCGGACATTTGGCGTGTTCAGATAGTCCTCCCGGCCGATTACCTCATAGGGGATGTCCTCCCGCCGGAGGCACTGCTCCAGAAGCCTGGCCTGCCGGTTGGTGCGGTAGAGCACGGCAATATCGGAAAAGCTTCGGACAGGCCGGCCCACATCCGCGCAGTGGGCCTCCAGCATATCCATGCCGCCCACCATGCGGCCGATCTCCTTGGCGATGAAGATGCACTCCTCCATCCCGCTCTCACCTCGGATGAGCCGGACGGGCAGCCCGGCCGGCATTGTGGGCACAAGAAGCCGCCTCCCGCCGGGATTGTGGGAGATAAGGGCCATGGAGCCCTCCAGGATTTCCGGTGCAGAGCGGTAGTTTTCCTTAAGGTGTATCACCTCCGCCTGGGGATGATCTTCCAGAAAATGGGAAAAGCACTGGCTGTCCGCCCCACGGAAGCCGTAGATAGCCTGATCCGGATCGCCGATGACAAAGAGCTCCTTTCCCTGTTCGTAAAGGGCCCCAATCAGGCGGTACTGGATAGGGTTAATGTCCTGGAACTCGTCCACCAAAAGGTAGGATAAGGGGCGAAGCAGCTTTTTTTGCACGCTCCCATCCCGGATGAGGGAGAGGGCCTCCCCGATGAGGTCATCAAATTCCAGGAGGCCTTCCCGGTTCAGCTTTTCATTGTAGGAGCTTAAGACAGTGTCCGCCTGGGGAAGG
>CALWRY010000046.1 GCA_944384065.1 uncultured Enterocloster sp.
GTGGATCCTGTAACCATGGAGTCACGGATACGGAAGGGACTGTATTTCGCAGGGGAAATTTTGGATGTGGATGGAATCTGCGGGGGCTATAACCTGCAGTTTGCCTGGTCCAGCGGGATGATCGCGGGCCGGAGCGCGGCCCAGGCCTGCAAAAACCGGAGCGCGGCCGGCCGGAAGGGAGGCAGCCAGTGATACGGATCAATCAATTGAAGCTTCCTCTCAATCACACGCCGGAACGGATAAAGGGGGAGGCAGCCGGAAGGCTTGGCATCTCTCCCGGGGAGATTGCGCAGATGCATATCCGGAGGCAGTCCCTGGATGCGAGGAAAAAACCAGAGCTTTTTTATGTCTATACCGTGGATGTAAGCCTGAAGGAGACTGCCAGGGAAGGGCGCGTCCTGAAACGGATCCGGGATAAGAATGTGAGTCTCTGTGAGGAGAAGACGTATAGCCTCCCTAAACCAGGGGAGCGCGTGATGAGCTGCCCTCCGGTGATTGTGGGGACAGGACCCGCCGGCCTTTTCTGCGGACTTGCCCTTGCCAGGGCGGGGTACCGGCCGATCCTTTTGGAGCGGGGGGAGGACGCGGATACCCGGACAGCCCGGGTGGAACAGTTCTGGGAAAAGGGAATCCTTGATCCCGAATGCAATGTACAGTTCGGCGAGGGCGGGGCCGGGACGTTCTCCGACGGGAAGTTAAACACCCTGGTGAAGGACGCCTGCGGAAGAAATCATGCGGTTCTTAGGATTCTCACGGAATTCGGCGCGGACCCGGCTATCCTGTATCAGCACAAGCCCCACATCGGCACGGATGTGCTGCGGGGAATCGTGAAGGCCATCCGCCGGGAGATTGTGCGTCTGGGCGGTGAGGTCCGCTTTGGGGCGCGGATGGCGGATGTGGAGATTAAGGAGGGTCGCGCGGAGGCGGTCCGCCTGGACGGGGGTGAGCGCATTCCCACCCAGGCGCTGGTGCTGGCTCTGGGACACAGCGCCAGGGACACCTTTGCCATGCTTTGGGAGCGGGGGATTCCCATGGAGGCCAAGGCCTTTGCCATGGGCCTGCGCATCCAGCATCCCCAGCGGATGATTGACATAAGCCAGTACGGCAGGGAGGCCTGGGCCGATCTGGGGCCGGCCAGCTACAAGGTGACGCGGCAGGTGTCCACAGGCAGAGGCGTGTACTCCTTCTGCATGTGCCCGGGCGGATATGTGGTCAATGCCTCCTCGGAGCCGGGGAGGCTTGCGGTCAACGGCATGAGCTATCACGACCGGGCAGGGGAAAACGCCAACAGCGCCCTGATTGTGACAGTGACGCCTGAGGATTTCCGGGCTTTTGCGGACAGAGACAGGGAGCGGGATCCGCTGGCGGGAATCGCCTTTCAGAGGGAGCTTGAGGCCAGGGCCTTCCGGCTGGGAGGCGGCCGGATCCCGGTTCAGCTCTGGGGAGATTTTTCCAGGGACGGGATTTCCCAAGGCCTCGGGGAGGTACGCCCGGCATTCAAGGGGGAGTGGGCCTTTGGAAATCTGCGGGAGATCCTGCCGGGATATATGTCCGCCTCCCTTGCGGAGGCCATGGAGGCCTTTGGCCATATGATAAAGGGCTTTGACCGGCCGGATGCCGTCCTGGCCGGGGTGGAGAGCCGGACCTCCTCGCCGGTGCGCATTCCCAGGGATGCGTACATGGAGAGCTCTGTAAAGGGGATTTTTCCCTGCGGCGAGGGAGCCGGCTATGCCGGGGGCATCACGTCGGCAGCCATGGACGGCCTTAAGACAGCGGAGGAGCTGATAGGGAGATATGCGCCCTTTTAGGCGGGGCTCAGCGCAGGCGGGCGCCGGTGCAGCTGCGGGCGGTTTGCCGCCTCTGCCCCGAGCGGTTTGCGATTGACGGAAGCGGGAATTTGTTGTAAGATTGTAACCAGCCTGAATGGGAAAAATAGGGCCGGCACGGCCGGCAGGCAGCGAAAAGGAGCGTCACATGGACTGTCAGGAACGGAAAAAGCTGAAGGACAAAAGCCGGATTGTGGTCAAGATAGGTTCCTCCTCTCTGACCCACCCGGAGACAGGAAAGCTGAACCTTTTAAAAATAGAGAAATTGATCCGCGTGCTGAGCGATCTGCGGGGCGAGGGAAAGGATGTGGTTTTAGTATCCTCCGGAGCCATCGCGGCCGGGCGGCTGGCCTTGGGATATGAGAAAAGGCCGGACACTTTGGCCCAGAAGCAGGCCTTCGCGGCGGTGGGGCAGGCCCGTCTGATGATGGTGTACCAGAAGATTTTTTCTGAGTACAACCAGGCCACGGCCCAAGTGCTCCTCACCAAGGATACCATGGTCAATGATGCCTCCCGCTACAACGCGCAGAATACCTTTGAGGAGCTTTTGGCCATGGGGGTGATCCCCATTGTCAATGAGAATGATACGGTCTCCACCTCGGAGATTCCCTATGTGGACAGCTTCGGGGACAATGACCGCCTCTCCGCCATTGTGGCTGCCCTGATTGGGGCGGATCTGCTGATTCTCCTGTCTGATATTGACGGGCTTTACACGGATGATCCGCGCCGGAATCCAAAGGCGGAGTTCATCCGCCTTGTGCCGGAGATAACGGAGGAATTTCTGGACATGGGGAAGGAAACCTCGGGCAGCAGCGTGGGCACCGGCGGAATGTCCGCAAAGCTGGCGGCCGCCCGGATCGCCACGGACAGCGGGGCGGATATGGTCATCGCCAATGGGGACCACGTGGATGTGATTATGGATATTATGGAGGGGAAGGAGAAGGGCACGCTGTTTCTGGCCCATCCGAACCTGGACTTTGACTTGATGCATTATCTGAATAATGAGTATTAATACAGGCACGCGCCTGGAAAGGAAGCTTTATGGACAACACAAAGATTGACAGGATCAATGCACTGTACCACAAATCACAGTCCGTCGGCCTGACGGAGGAGGAGAAGGAGGAGCAGGCAGCCCTTCGCAGGGAATACATAGCGGCCATCCGGGGAAACCTTAGGGGGCAGCTGAACAATATTTCCATCAGGGAGGCGGACGGCTCCATCACGGATCTGGGCAAGAAATACGGCGGCATCAAGGACGCCTGAGGGGAGGATGATTATGGCATTAGAGGAAATGGGAAAGAAGGCAAAGGCGGTATCCAGGCTTTTAGGCACGCTGGGGTCAAGGGAAAAGAATATTGGCCTGGAGGAGGCGGCCAGAGCCCTGCTGGAAGGAGAAGAGGAAATTCTCCTGGCAAATGAGGCGGATTATGACCGGGCCAAGGAGAACGGCATGAGCCAGGGACTTTTAGACCGGTTAAAGCTGACGCCGGGACGGCTTCAGTCCATGGCGGACGGCCTGCTCTCCGTTGCCTCTCTGGAGGACCCGGTGGGGGAGGTGATCTCCATGAAGCTTCGCCCCAACGGCCTGCGCATCGGGAAAAAGCGGGTGCCCCTGGGAGTTATCGGGATGATTTATGAGTCCCGGCCTAATGTGACGGCAGACGCCTTCGGCCTGTGCTTTAAGTCGGGAAATGCAGTGATTCTAAAGGGCGGCAGCGATGCCATTGACTCGAACCGGGCCATTGTGCGGTGGCTGTGCACCGGGCTTAGCCGGGCGGGGCTTCCGGAGGACGCGGTGCAGCTCATCGAGGATACCAGCCGGGAGACCACAAGGGAGCTCATGCGCCTGAACGAATATGTGGATGTGCTGATCCCCAGGGGCGGGGCAGGCCTTATCCGCACAGTGGTGGAGAACAGCACGGTGCCGGTGATTGAGACGGGAACAGGAAACTGCCATATTTTTGTGGATGAGTCTGCGGATCTTAACATGGCCTTGGATATTATCTATAATGCCAAGACCCAGCGGGTGGGCGTGTGCAATGCCTGCGAGTCCCTTCTGGTGCACAGAAAGATTGCGGCCCAGTTCCTTCCCATGCTGAGAAAGAGCCTGGAGGAAAAGCAGGTGGAGATCCGGGCGGATGCGGAAGCCCGGGCGATTGTGCCGGAGTTTGCGGCCGCCACAGAGGAGGACTGGGGGACGGAATACCTGGATTATATTGTGTCCTTAAAGCTGGTTGACTCCGTGGACGAGGCCATTGCCCACATCAACACGTATAACACGGGCCACTCGGAGGCCATTGTCACCTCGGATTATTTTAATGCCCAGCAGTTTCTGGACGAGGTGGACGCTGCGGCGGTCTATGTGAACGCCTCCACCCGGTTTACGGACGGGGAGGAGTTCGGATTCGGCGCGGAGATTGGAATCAGCACCCAGAAGCTTCACGCAAGAGGGCCCATGGGGCTTAAGGAGCTGACCACCACCAAGTATATTATTTACGGGGATGGGCAGATCCGGGGATAACGCCGGGGCGGTTCGGGGCAGGGCGGGATGAGAGGCGCTGTCCCGAACCCACGTTGATTTTTGCAGAAAAGAGGAGACAGAATGGAAGAAGAAACCAAAAGGCCGGGAAAGAGCCGCAGGAAGAAGGAAGAGGAGCCCTTTGACCTAAAAAAGGAAATCATCAGCTGGATCCAGATTATTGCGGCGGCGGTGGTTATCGCCTTTTTCCTGACCACTTTTATTATAGCGAACAGCCGGATTCCCACTGGATCCATGGAGCCCACCATTATGTCCCACAGCCGGGTCATCGGCTCACGGCTGTCCTACCTTGCGGAGGATCCGGAGCGGGGGGATGTGGTGATTTTCCATTATCCGGATGACCCGTCGGGAAAGACGTATTTTGTGAAGCGGGTTATCGGCCTGCCTGGGGAGACCGTGGATATTGTGGAGGGGAAGGTCTATATTGACGGATCGGAGACGCCCCTTGACGAGCCCTATCTGGCGGAGCCCATGGAGCCGGAGCCGCCCATGCATTTTGAGGTGCCGGAGGGCTGCTACTTTATGCTGGGGGACAACCGGAACAATTCCAGGGACGCCAGGTACTGGAAAAATACCTATGTGGAGAAGGACAAGATCATTGCCAAGGTTCTGTTCTGCTACTTCCCAAGGCCCCATTTGATACGGTAAAGGCAAGGGAGGAACATGCGATGAAGAATCTGGCCATTGGGCAGAGACAGGCAGGCTTTGTTGCCTTTTTTATCAGCGGTATCTGCGCCATCAGCAGCGGCGTGGTGGTGAGCCTGCTCCAGGAGGAGCTGGGATTTGCCTACGGGATTACGGGCACGCTGCTGGCGATGATGAATATTGGGAATTTGGCGGCGGGCTTTGCCGTCGCCTTTTTGTCCGGCAGTCTGGGGATGAAGCGGAGCGTTGTCCTACTCACTGCGGGCTATATGCTGGGCTACGGGGCCATGGCGGTGTTTTCCCCGGTGGCTCTTCTCATGGCCGCCTTTTTCCTGGTGGGAATCGGCAAGGGGAGCACCATCAATACCTGTACCATTCTCATATCCGATCATTCGAAGGACCGCACCCGGGGAATGAATCTGATGCACAGCTTTTATGCTTTGGGCGCTCTTCTGTGTCCCTTCCTCATATCGGCCGCCGCGGTCTTTGCGCCCCGCCTTCCCATGGCGGCCTTAGCTGTTTGCGGGGGGATTCTGTGGATGGCTTTTGTGCTCACGTCCATGGGCGGCGAACGCGGCAAAAAGGAGACGGGGACGGATTGGAGCTTTCTGCGCAGCGGAAAATTCTGGCTGCTCACTGCGCTCATTTTCTGTCAGAATGGAACGGAGACCAGCGTCAGCGGCTGGATGGTTACATATTTTAAGGGAAGCGGGATTTTGACGGGAAGCCTCAGCGCTTACACAGTGACTGTGATGTGGTTCGCCACTCTGGCGGCCCGGCTTCTCTTTGCCTTTGTGATCCCCATTAAGCGGGCGGAGCGGGCCATGACGATTATGTCTGCGGGCTGTCTGGTATTTTATTTCGGCCTTGTGCAGGCGGACAGCCAGTGGCCGGCTATCCTGCTTCTCTTTGCATTCGCCGCTTTCATGGCTGGCTTAAACCCTACGGCGGTGGCCTGCGCCGGAAAGATGACCAGCGTGGCCAGCATGGGCATCATGCTGCCTGTGGCCAGCAGCGGCGCCATCCTTATGCCCTGGCTTACCGGGATTGTGGCGGACGCTGCGGGAATTAGGGCGGGTATGTACTGCAATATCGGAACCTGCCTGGGGCTTTTGCTCCTCAGCGCGGCGGCTTGGCGGCTGTGGGGGGGAGGAGAACTGCGGAATTAAAAAGGATGCGGCGGCATATCGGACGGAGGTGTGGCGGCGGAAGAAGACTACTGAGTGGATTGCCGTATGGGAGGGGCAAAGTTTTTTGTTTTGAAGAGCTTTTCCCTTGCGGGATAGGCGGAGGGATAGTATAATAGTGGCAGAGGCTATATAGTGTGTTTTATAGTTTTTGAAAGGGGAGCATTAGGATGATGGAGGAAAAGCTGGATCTTATTTTGCAGGAAATCGGTTCTATGAAACAGGAGATGGGATCCATGAAACAGGAGATGGGCTCCATGAAGCAGGAGCTTACGGCACGCATAGACACCTTGGAGGATAAGGTGACGAAAGTGCAGCTGACATTGGAGAATGAGACGAATAAGAAAATAAATATCATAGGAGAAGGCCATGATTTGCTCAAGGAACGTTTGGCGGAGGCTCTGCAGATGGAAAAGAAGAACGAGCGGATGGAGCTGGAGATTCTCGATATGAAGATCCATATGAGAGATATCGATTATGATATCAGCAATTTGAAGCGTGCGCTGGCGATTGTTTAAAAAGAGAGCCAATTAGACAAACGAAATGAAAAGGCGTGCACATCCGTGACGGATGGCGCGCCTTTTCCAGGAAAAACAAAATAGGCATAGTACTGGACCCGGCTCCAGTCAATGAAAGAAGCGCGGGGAAAATGCCGCAGAAAGGAGAAACGGATGACGAATACAATCTGGAGAGCCAGAAAGCGAAATTTTCTGGGCTTGCCGTGGACGTTTACTATCTATGGGTTTTCAGAGGATCGGCTGTACATAAAGACAGGGGTGCTGAATACCCGTGAGGACGAGGTGCGTCTCTACCGCATTACGGATATTGGGCTGGAGAGGAGTCTCTGGCAGCGGATCATGGGCATGGGAACCATACGGCTTTACAGCTCGGATCAGTCCATGGGAGATTTTTCCCTGGTAAACGTAAAGAACAGCGAGGATGTGAAGGAGCAGCTCTCAGAGCTTATTGAGAAAGAGCGGGAGAATAAGCGGGTGTCCTCCAGAGAATTTTTGGGCATGGATGAGGAAGAAGACGGGGATGTGCTTATGTAGGTGTACGGCTTGGCAGCAATACTGTTGTTAACTTGATTTTGAAACTGGTTGACTAATGGCCGCTTTTATGTTATAAAGGTAGACAAAAGAGGACAGCAGCAGGAGACTGCCGCTGCCGTATCAGCAAAAAAGCGGAGGTGTCCCATGCAGCAAGCAGTACAGACAACAAAAATCAGCCGCACACTGGACCTTGCCTATATGGCCCTGGGAGCTGTGGTGATTGCAGTGTGCTCCTGGATCAGTATACCTGCGGCAGTGCCATTTACCATGCAGACCTTTGCCGTGTTCTTTGTGCTCCTCTTTTTGGGAGGCAGGCGGGGCACAGGCTCCATCCTTGTGTATGTGCTTCTGGGAGCTGTGGGAATGCCGGTGTTTGCCCAGTTTGCATCTGGTGTGGGCGTGCTTCTCGGAAGCACGGGCGGCTATATTGCCGGATTTATTCTGACAGGCCTGCTCTACTGGCTTGTCACAGGAATTTTTGGAGGAAAGCTGTGGATTAAAATTGCGGCTCTGTTTTTGGGTTTGGCGGTTCTCTATGCCTTCGGGACAGCCTGGTTTTTGTTTGTCTATGCCCGGACAACCGGCGCGGTGGGAATCGCAGCGGCGCTTGGCTGGTGCGTCGTCCCCTTTATCATTCCCGATATGATTAAGCTGGGGCTGGCGGTGATGCTGTCCAGGCGGCTGGGGAGAGCGGTGCGGGGATTTTAAGAAATGAGCGGATGGAGCTGGATATACTGAATTTGAAGATGGAAATCAAAAGCTTGAATTATGATGTCTGTGATTTGAAAAGAAGGCTGGCAGTTGTTTGAAGCCGGCAGCGGCACGTTCCCCCACGAAAACAGGTGGGGGATTTTTTTGCCTATTGATATGCAAAGATGGGATTTTTTCGAGCAGTCGCGAAACTTTTCGTTTGCCTAAATCCCTTAAATCATATATAATGGATTCCGTTGAAATGGGAGGGAAGGCGCTAAGGTCTTCCCTCCGCAAAATGCAGTAAGGACAGTAAGGAATGTAAAGATGGAATTAAATAAAGAGACAATTAAAAAGATACTGGACGATATTGATTTGAGCGCCGGGCCGCCCGAGGAGGAGCCTGCGCGCCAATACTATTTTATGGCCAGCGCCAGAAGACGGCTCAGAGAGCAGTTCGCGGAGGACATCGCCTCCGGGGAGGCCCTAAAGCGCTACGGCGCGGAGGAGCTTGCGGCCATGGAGGCGGAAGGGGTCTGCGGCACAGCGGCGGTCATCACCTTCGGCTGTCAGATGAATGCCAAGGACGCGGAGAAGTTCCGGGGCATCTTAGAATGCATTGAATATAAGATGCGGGAGAGCGAGGACGCGGACCTGATTCTCTACAACACCTGCACGGTGCGGGAGAACGCGAACCTCAAGGTATACGGCCACCTGGGACAGGCCGGCGGCTGGAAGAAGCGCCATCCGAAAACCATCGTGGGCCTGTGCGGCTGCATGATGCAGGAGCCGGACGAGGTGGAGAGGATTAAAAAGAGCTATCCATTCGTGGATTTGATTTTTGGGACCCACAATGTGTTCAAGCTGGCGGAGCTGGTGGACGGCTGCCTGGCCCGCCGGAGAGAGGCCGTGAGTACCGGCAGAAAGCAGAAGATGCTGGTGGATGTGTGGGAGGGGACGGACCAGATTGTGGAGGACCTGCCCGCAGACCGGAAGTACCCCTTTAAATCCGGGGTCAACATCATGTTCGGCTGCAATAATTTCTGCAGCTACTGCATTGTGCCCTATGTCCGGGGCCGGGAGCGGAGCCGCAGGCCGGAGGAGATACTGGCGGAGGTGCGCCGCCTGGCGGACGAGGGCGTGGCGGAGGTGATGCTTCTGGGGCAGAACGTGAATTCCTACGGAAAAACCCTGGAGCAGCCCATGACATTTGCAAAGCTTCTCAAGGAGGTGGAGCAGGTGGAGGGAATCCGCCGCATCCGCTTTATGACCTCCCACCCCAAGGATTTGTCGGACGAGCTCATCCAGGTGATGGCAGAGTCTGAGAAAATATGCCGCCACCTTCATCTGCCCCTTCAGTCCGGGAGCAGCCGGATTTTAAAGGCCATGAACCGGCGTTACACCAAGGAGCAGTTTTTGGCTCTGGCGGAGAAGATAAAAAAGGCGGTTCCGGGCATTTCCCTGACTACGGACATCATCGTGGGATTCCCAGGGGAGACGGAGGAGGATTTTCTGGATACCATGGATGTGGTGGACCGGGTGGGCTTTGACAGCGCCTTTACCTTTATCTACTCCAAGCGGACCGGCACCCCGGCGGCAGCCATGGAGGACCAGGTGCCGGAGGACGTGGTGAAGGAGCGCTTTGACCGGCTGCTGGCCCTGGTCCAGAAGCGGGCCGCGGACCTCTGCGGACGGGATGTGGGAACGGTCCAGGATGTGCTGGTGGAGGAGGTCTCAGACCACGACTCGGGCTATGTGACCGGACGGCTCTCCAACAATACAGTGGTCCATTTTCCCGGCGGACCGGAGTTAGTCGGGAAAATCGTGGATGTGTATCTGGAGGAGAGCAGAGGATTTTACTATATGGGCCGTCAGAAATAGCCGCTTTTAATGATAGAAAGACAATACAGAAGAGAGGAACGACACTTGGATTTATCACAGTTATCCCCCATGATGCAGCATTATATGGAGACGAAAAAGGAGTACCCGGACTGCATCCTGTTTTACCGCCTGGGGGATTTTTATGAAATGTTTTTTGACGATGCCCTGACCGCGTCCAAGGTGCTGGAAATCACCCTGACGGGGAAGGAGTGCGGCCTGCCGGAGCGGGCTCCCATGTGCGGGGTGCCCTACCACGCGGTGGACTCCTATCTCTACCGGCTGGTGCAGCACGGCTACAAGGTGGCCATTGCGGAGCAGATGGAGGACCCAAAGCAGGCCAAGGGACTGGTGAAGCGGGAGGTCATCCGAGTGGTGACCCCGGGCACCATCACCAGCGCCCAGGCCCTGGACGAGACGAAGAACAATTATCTCATGGGCATTGTATATATGGATGGAAAGTATGGGGTCTCCACAGCGGACATCACCACAGGGGAGTTTCTGGTGACGGAGGTTGACACGGGCCGGGAGCTTTTTGACGAGATTCATAAGTTTTCCCCATCGGAAATTATCTGCAACAATGCCTTTTACATGTCCGGCGTGGACTTGGACGACCTGAAAAACCGCTGCAATGTGGCGGTATCCGCTCTGGACAGCCATTTTTTCGGGGATGAGTCCTGCCGGAAAATTCTGCGGGAGCACTTTCGGGTGGGCTCCCTCTCCGGGCTGGGGCTGGACGACTACTCCACCGGCGTGATTGCGGCGGGTGCGGTTATGGCCTACATGTATGAGACCCAGAAGAGCACCCTGGAGCACATCACCGCCATCACGCCCTACTCCACAGGCCAGTACATGATTATCGACACCTCCACCAGGAGAAATCTGGAGCTGGTGGAGACCATGCGGGAGAAGCAGAAGAGGGGAACCCTGCTGTGGGTGCTGGACAAGACCAAGACGGCTATGGGCGCCAGGCTCCTTCGGACATGGATTGAGCAGCCCCTGATTCATAAGGAAGAAATTATCCGCCGCCAGGACGTGGTGGAGGAGCTGAATATGAATTATATTTCCCGTGAGGAAATCTGCGAGTATTTAAATCCCGTCTATGACCTGGAGCGGCTTATCGGCCGCATCAGCTACAAGACGGCCAACCCCAGGGATTTGATTGCCTTTAAGACCTCCCTGGAAATGCTTCCCCATATCCGCAGAATTCTTGCGGAGTTTAACAGCGCCATCCTAAAGGAGCTGGCCGGTGACCTGGACCCCTTAGAGGACCTGCATGCGCTCATCAGCCGCGCCATTGAGGACGACCCGCCCATCACGGTCCGGGAGGGCGGCATGATAAAGGAGGGCTTCTCGGAGGAGGCGGACCGGCTCCGCCAGGCGAAGACCGAGGGCAAGGACTGGCTGGCCAAGCTGGAGACACGGGAGAAGGACAAAACCGGCATCAAGAACCTGAAAATCAAATTTAATAAGGTATTCGGCTATTATTTTGAGGTCACAAACTCCTTTAAATCCATGGTGCCGGACTATTTTATCCGCAAGCAGACATTGACAAACGCGGAGCGCTATACCACGGATGAGCTTAAGGAGCTGGAGGATATTATCATGGGGGCGGAGGAGAAGCTGGTTTCCCTGGAGTACGATTTGTTCTGCCAGGTCCGGGACGAAATCGCCGCCCAGGTGCTGCGCATCCAGAAGACGGCCAAGGCCATCGCGGCGGTGGATGTGTTCTGCTCTCTGTCCGCAGTGGCCACACGGCGCAACTATGTAAAGCCCTCGATGAATGAGAAGGGCGTGATTCAGATAAAAAATGGCCGCCATCCCGTGGTGGAGCAGATGATGCGGGACGATTTGTTCGTGGCCAATGATACATTTCTGGACAATGGAAAGAACCGGCTCTCTGTCATCACCGGCCCCAATATGGCGGGAAAATCCACCTACATGCGGCAGGTGGCTCTGATTGTGCTTATGGCCCAGATTGGGAGCTTTGTGCCGGCCCAGGAGGCGGATATCGGCATCTGCGACCGGATTTTCACCCGGGTGGGCGCTTCCGACGATTTGGCCAGCGGCCAGAGCACCTTTATGGTGGAGATGACCGAGGTGGCCAATATTCTGCGCAATGCCACAAGGAACAGCCTGCTGGTCCTGGACGAGATTGGCCGGGGCACCAGCACCTTTGACGGCCTCTCCATTGCCTGGGCAGTGATTGAGCACATCAGCAATACGAAGCTTTTGGGCGCGAAAACGCTCTTTGCCACCCATTACCATGAGCTGACGGAGCTGGAAGGCACGATTGCCGGAGTGAAGAATTACTGCATTGCGGTGAAGGAGCAGGGGGATGACATTGTGTTCCTCCGGAAAATCGTGCGGGGCGGAGCGGATAAGAGCTACGGCATCCAGGTGGCGAAGCTTGCGGGCGTGCCGGATTCTGTGATTGCCCGCGCCAAGGAGATTGCTGAGGAGCTGAGCGACAATGATATTACAGCCCGCGCCAAGGAGATTGCCCAGGCGAACGCCAATGTGACCCAGCACAAGGCGGTGCCGAAGCCCGACGAGGTGGACATGCAGCAGCTGTCCTTCTTTGACACGGTGCGGGACGATGACATTGTGCGGGAGCTGGAGGGACTGGAGCTCACGACCATGACGCCGATTGATGCCTTAAATACGCTGTACCGCCTGCAGACAAAGCTAAGGAACCGATGGAAGGAGAACGGATGAATTTTCACGTACTGACATTATTTCCCCAGATGATTAAGGATGGGCTGGGGGTGAGTATCACAGGCCGGGCCATGGAAAATGGCCTCATATCTGTGGAGGCCATCGATATCCGGGAATATTCCACAGACAAGCACCGCCATGTGGACGATGTGCCCTACGGCGGGGGCGCAGGCATGGTCATGCAGCCGGCCCCGGTGTGCGATGCCTATGAGGACCTGTGCAGCCGTCTGGGAAAGCGTCCCCGGGTCGTGTACCTGACCCCTCAGGGCCGCGTGTTCCGCCAGGCAGTGGCAGAGGAGCTGGCGGGGGAGGAGGATTTGGTCCTTCTCTGCGGCCATTATGAGGGGATTGACGAGCGGGCGCTGACGCTTTTGAATGCGGACAATATTTCCCTGGGAGATTTTGTGCTTACCGGCGGAGAGCTTCCCGCCATGGTGATGATAGACTGCATCAGCCGCCTTGTGCCCGGGGTCCTGGGAAATGATGTTTCCGCTGAGGATGAGTCCTTTTCTAGCGGCCTTCTGGAGTACCCGCAGTACACCCGTCCTCCGGTCTACCGGGGGCTTTCCGTGCCGGAGGTTCTTCTCACCGGCCACCACAAGCGGATTGAGGACTGGCGGAGAAAGGAGGCCATCCGGCGGACACTGGAGCGGCGGCCGGATTTGCTGCCTGAGGCGGCTCTCTCTCTGAAGGAGCAGGAATTTTTGGAGGAGCTTCTTGCCAGGGAGGACGTGGAGACGCCGTCGGAGCAGGCGGAGCTTGCTGAGCTTAAGCGGGTGCTTGCCCAGTGGGCGGACCGGCTGGGCGAAAGGCGCCAGGGCCCCAGGGCCGGGAGACGGGGGATGGCGCTTGCCAAGCGTCTCCTTAAGACGGGCAGCTGCAATCTGCGGGATGTGATTGGATATTTTCGGGTGTGCATTGCCCGGCTTGAGGAAATTTTTTGAGAGTAGACAGGGGAAATGAGCGCGTATAGGCGCGATTTTCCCCTGCCTTTTCCGGGCGGCAAGAGTGTGATATTTTGAAGTTGCATATCCTTCTTAACTGTGGTATAGTAAATCCAATGGAGTTCTTCCATTTGGTTCGAAATAGTTCGAATTCAGAAAAAGCCCTTTGGGGGCGGTCGTAAGGCTTTTCAGCCGATTTTCAGATACCCTTTTATGGATTTTGAAATGGAATTGAAAAAGGCATTGTATTTTTGTATACTATAGAGGAGGAATGCGGATGAGGCGAAGGCCGCTGCAGTGGCATCCGGCTTTTCAGGGCATCTACTATGTGAAGGGAGCGGTATTTCCAGCCCAGATAATTATTCAAAAGGAACTGCCGCGAGAGGAAAATATATGGCTGAGCCGCCTGCGGCAGGATTTGGAGATGGAGGCGGATGTGCCGGCGCTGGCCAGGGCCTACTTGGGAAAGGAGGAAAATCCCCTTTACAGTGAGGCCATGGACCTGATTGTGAATGCTAATTGGGAGTTATATAAGGAGAGTGAGAAAATGTGCAACGCATTAAATGAATTGTTTGCGGACAAGATGGAGCGGGAGAGGGAGAAAGGCCTGGCAGAAGGAAGAACGGAGGGCTGCTGCTTGTCCGTGCTGGCGCTATTAGAGGAGTTGGGGCAGATTCCCTCATCTCTTCGGAAAAAGATTATGGAGCAGAAGGATTCGCGTGTACTGACCGGGTGGCTGAAGGCTGCCGCTTCAGCTTCCAGCCTGGAGGATTTTATAAAGGCAGCAAAGCTGTAAAGGTACCGGATATCTGAAAAAACACCTTGCATTTTCCAGATTCCTGTGATAGAATGAACCAATGTGACGACAAGCAGATGGTCCTCTGTTACGGAGACGGGGCGAATGATTTTACTCCGGCGTATTAAGAACATCGAATATCAAAGGAGGTTCACAATGAACGAGATTATCAAGAACATCGAAGCGGCTCAGATGAAGGAGACCGTGCCCAGCTTCCGCGTGGGTGACACTGTAAGAGTGTACAACAAGATTAAAGAGGGTACTCGTGAGAGAATCCAGGTCTTTGAGGGAACTGTGATTAAGAGACAGAACGGCGGCGCCAGAGAGACATTTACCGTGCGTAAGAACTCCAACGGCATCGGCGTTGAGAAGACATGGCCTCTTCACTCCCCCAGCGTTGACAATGTAGAGGTTGTCCGCAGAGGTAAGGTAAGACGTGCGAAGTTAAACTACCTGAGAAAGAGAGTGGGCAAGGCTGCCAAGGTAAAAGAGTTAGTTCGGTAATCAGGGTATCAGACATTACAAGAGGGTGCCGCAAGATCCGGCTCAGCGATGAGTGGGGCGTTTATTCATACGCCGCATCAATGGGGGAACAAAGGGTTTTGCGGCGCCCTTTTCTTATGAACGGAAGTGGTCAATTGGACTTTTATATAAATGAGGAGACTGCCTGGCTCAGACGGACTGTGGGCTGGGTTGTCAATGTGGTTGTGGTTATTGCCTGCGCATGGTTCGTGGTGTACGGCTTCTGCGGACAGGTGCGCATTCTGGGAAATTCCATGCAGCCGGTGCTGGACGGGGAGGATGTGGTCCTGGTGAACCGCCTGGCCTACGATGTGGGAAAGCCGGAGCGGTTCGACATCGTGGCCTTTGAGCGGGAGGATGGGACGAAGAATGTCAAGCGGATTTTGGGACTTCCCGGGGAAACGGTAGAGATTCGCGGCGGATTTCTCTTCATCAACGGGGAGATACTTTACGCGGAAAATGGGCTGGAGCAGGTATCCCTGGCGGGCCGTGCGGAGAGCCCTATCCGGCTGGGCGCGGACGAGTATTTTCTCCTCGGGGATAACCGGGACAGCAGTGAGGACAGCCGTTTTGCCAATGTGGGCAATGTGAAGGAGGATAAGATTCTGGGAAAGGTCTGGCTCAGGATTTTTCCCATCCTGAAGCTTGATTTGATTCGGTCTCAGTGAGAGAGGCGGCAAATCGAGGCCAGTGCAAAAGAAGGAGCAGTGTGCGATGAATATACAGTGGTATCCTGGCCATATGACGAAGGCCAGACGGGCGATGAAGGAGGATATCAAGCTGGTGGACCTGGTGATTGAGCTGGTGGACGCCAGAATCCCCTATTCCAGCAGGAATCCGGATATTGATGAGCTGGCGGCGGGAAAGGCCCGGATGATTCTTTTAAATAAGGCGGACCTGGCGGACCCGGATGCAGTGCGGGGCTGGCAGGCATTTTTCGAAAATAAAAAAATACCTGCGGTCTGCGTGGATGCCAGAAACCGGGGAAGCCTAAAGCAGGTTCAGGGAGCAGTGGCCCAGGCCTGCAGGGAGAAGACGGAGCGTGACAGAAAAAGGGGAATTATGAACCGGCCGATTCGGGCCATGGTGGTTGGAATTCCCAATGTGGGCAAGTCTACCTTTATCAACTCCTTTGCAGGCAAGGCTTGTGCAAAGACCGGCAACAAGCCGGGCGTGACCAAGGGAAACCAATGGATACGGCTGAATAAGTCCCTGGAGCTCCTCGACACGCCGGGCATTCTCTGGCCCCGGTTTGAGGAGGAGCGGGTAGGCGTTCATCTGGCCCTCATCGGCTCTATCAATGACCAGATACTGGATAAGGAGGAGCTGGCCTGCAGGCTGATTGCTATTTTGAGGGAGCGCTATCCGCAGGTGCTGGACGCGCGATACGGCGGGGAAGAGGCCTCTGACCTTATGAGGGAGGGAACTGCCGCCGCAGTGCTGGAGGAGGTTGCCAGAAAGAGAGCCTGTCTGTTAAAGGGCGGGGCTCTGGACACCGCCAGGGCGGCCGCCCTGCTCCTGGATGAATTTCGGGGAGGAAAGCTGGGACAGCTCTCCCTGGAACGGCCGGAGGAGTTCTGATGCGGCAATCGGATGAAGGAAAACAGCTGCCATTGAAATTACTGTAAATCGTGAACGAAAGAAAAGGGAGGCAGACGGATGGCCAGAGCACTGAAAGGGGAGGCGCTGGAAAGGGAGCTTCAGCGCCTGGAGGAGATGGGACGATATGAGAGAGAATATGCCGGTTTGGGGCCGATTTGCGGTGTGGACGAGGCAGGCCGGGGCCCTCTTGCCGGTCCGGTTGCCGCCGGGGCGGTGATTCTCCCGGCAGATGTCCGCATCCTGCGGTTAAATGATTCCAAAAAGCTTTCCCCAAAGGTGCGGGACGAGCTTTTTGACGAGATTAAGGAGAAGGCCATTGCATGGAATGTGGCTGTCGTATCTCCGGCCCGCATTGATGAGATTAATATTCTTCAGGCCACCTATGAGGCCATGCGGGAGGCCATAGCCGGGCTTTCCACAGTGCCGGGGGTGCTCCTCAATGATGCGGTCTCTATCCCAGGAATTTCTATCCGGCAGGTTCCTATCATCAAGGGGGATGCGAAAAGCCTTTCCATTGCCGCGGCCAGCATTCTGGCAAAGGTGACCAGGGACCGGATGATGGAGGAGTATGGAAGGGTATATCCGGAGTATGGATTTGAGAAGCACAAGGGCTACGGAACTGCGGCCCACATGGACGCGATACGCCGTTTGGGTTCCTGTCCGATTCACCGCAGGACCTTTTTGAAAAGTATATGCGGGGACGGCCGATGAACCGCCGGGAGTTGGGCAGCCGCTATGAGAAGCTTGCGGCCAGGGAGCTTGCAAAGAGGGGCTATGAAATTCTCGCCCTCAATTATCGGTGCCGCCAGGGGGAGGTTGATATTGTCTGCCGCCAGGGCGGCGTCCTGGTTTTTGTGGAGGTAAAATACCGCTCCACGGGAAGCTTCGGCGCTCCCTCCCAGGCTGTGGACAGCCGCAAGCAGGCCCGTATCCGGCATGCGGCCGTCCACTATATGTACGCCCATGGCATTGCGCCGGATACCCCCTGCCGCTTTGATGTGGTGGGAATTCTTGAAAATCAGGTGGAGATAATCGAGAATGCATTTTGAGGCGCCGGGACTGAGCGGCTGCGGCTGCGGTGTCTGCGGCCTGCAGGGATGGGAGGAGGATACAGATGATTCAGTGGAAATACGCAAAGGAGCCCCGGGAGCTTATCACGCGGGAGCATGCAGGGGTGCCGTTTCTCTCCTTTAAGGCATTGGAGGAGACAGGGATTGTGATAAATGGGTTTTCGACCCGGCTGGGCGGGGTGAGCCAGGGAAGGCTGGCCTCCATGAATTTTTCCACAGCCAAGGGGGATACGCCGGAGCGGGTGAGGGAAAATTTCACCCGGATGGCGGCTGCCCTGGGAGTGGAGAGGGATAAGATGGTTCTCTCCTGGCAGACGCACACGGTGAATGTGCGGCGGGTGACGGCGGAGGACGCGGGCAAGGGGGTGGTCCGGGAGCGGGACTACCGGGACGTGGACGGGCTGATTACGGATGTTCCGGGCATTACCCTGGTTACCCTCTACGCGGACTGCGTGCCCCTCTATCTGGTGGATACGGTTCACCGCGCCATTGGCCTGTCCCACTCCGGCTGGAGAGGGACGGTGCGAAAGATGGGCCAGGTGACCCTTACGGCTATGGGGGAGGCCTTCGGCACCCGGCCGGAGGATGTGACTGTCTGTATTGGCCCCAGCATCTGCCAGGACTGCTTTGAGGTGGGGGAGGAGGTGGCGGAGGCGTTTCTTCGCGCCTTTCCTGCCAAATACCACAGCGCAGTCCTGAAGCCTGGGCGTCAGCCCGGAAAGTACCAGGCGGATTTGTGGGAGGCAAACCGGGCGGTGTTTTTGGAGGCAGGGACAGCGCCGGAGCGGATTCATGTGACGGACATCTGCACCCGGTGCAACAGCCAGTATTTATTTTCCCACAGGGAGCATGGGACGGAGCGGGGAAATCTGGGGGCCTTTTTATGCTTAAAGCAGCCCAGTAACTTCCGTTGACGGCTGGGGTACAAACTGCTATAATAGGTTACGACTTTTACAGTGAGGAGACGATGAAGCGCCATGCTCGAGCATAAAGATTATATGTCCAGCTTGAATAAAGCCAGAAGAAGGAGAAATCAGAGATGGGACCCCAGGTATCTGCTGTTTGCCCTGGCGGCTCTGGCCCTCATTGTGCTTATTGTATTTGTGGTGCGGGCTGCTATAGCCGGCTTTTCCGGGAAGGAGGCGGGAAGCCCTCAGGCGGAGCAGGCGGGGATTGCAAGTCCGGCCCAGGCCGGACAGCAGGAGCTTTCGCCGGAGGAGGCCGCGGCTCAGCAGGCGGCGGCAGAGGAGCAGCAGCAGATTCAGGCAGTGGTTGATTCGTATCAGAACCTGGGCATTGTCCAGGTGTCCGGCTACCTGAATATCCGCGAGGAGCCCAGCCTTGACGGCACCATTATCGGAAAGCTTTCCGGGGATGGAGCCTGTGAGATTCTCGGCACAGAGGGGGAGTGGTCCCACATCACCTCCGGCGGCGTG
>CALWRY010000047.1 GCA_944384065.1 uncultured Enterocloster sp.
ATTCCATCTACAATTACATCATATCCGCCGCGAGCATATCGCTTTGCGGCTTCTAAAAATGCTTCAATGACAACCAAATTTTGTTCGTTGGATTCTGGTAAATGCGGTGATATTGCGCCTTTGCTTAAATAATGAAAAAAGTCATCTGTGTGCATATGCACGGATTTATCCGTACTTGATTCTTTTGCGACAATCGACGCAGTCGTTGTCTTTCCTGTCCCAGGTGAGCCTGTAACCACAATAATTCTTCCTTGATGCATCTATATTTTTCCTCGCAATTCATATTTGCCATTGGATCTATTATACTATATCCGTTCGCCGCCCATTTCAACCACTATAGTTCAAGTACACATTCAAATGCCAGTGCTAAGTATTTTTCTGCGCTCGACAATCCGTATTCAACCAAATCCCGCGGTTCCCATTGAGAGTTATCTAAATTATCCGCGCCAAATAAAAATTGTGCAAAAGGAAGTTTGCGGAATTGAGTTACAGCTAAAGCAGCCGCACATTCCATTTCAACAGCAATACAGCCCGCAGCCCTTCTCTCACTTATTAGAGAGTTTGTTTCCCGGTAAATCGCATCAGTCGTCCATGTTTTTCCTGTCACATAAGGATAACCACATTTTTTTAGGCACCGGGTTAAAGTATCAACCGATTTTTTGTCAGCTAAAATTTCATCGGCAGCTTCAATGTAATGATAACTTGTACCTTCATCCCGGAAAGCTGCTGTGGGAACTATGATTTTTCCATTCGCTGCTTCTTCATTTAATATACCGCAACTGCCAAATAAGACTAACTTCTTCGCGCCTAATGCAATTACTTCCTCTATACCCGCAGCACATGCAGGCGCACCAACTCTGGACAGGAAAAAAGCAATCCGGGTATTTTTGTAAAGAATTTCGTAAATAGGGATAGTTCCATTAGCAGTATATAATTCCCCTATTACTTTTACGCTATTTAAAGAAGTAAACGTATTTATAATGTTTTCGGAAAATGTTGATACACATAATTCTGGGAAATCGGGATTACGCTCTGTGACATCTTGCGGGTTAATAAATGCTCTTTCTTCATGTGAAAACTTTTTAAATACAGTTGCCATAATCAACCTCCTAAATTAAAAGCGACTTTCTAATATGGCTAATTATTCGTTTAGGTATTTGCTCATCAATCGGTAATATAGTCGAAAACATTCGCACACCCTGATAAGAGAAAATGATTGTATCAACCATTTCTTCAATGTCTACTTTCTTAAACTCACCGCGTTCGATTCCGTAAGTGATAAAATTTGCCCACATTTTTTTGGAAGATACGTATTGCTGATAAAGCATATTATCCTTTGTGTCTGGTTGGTTTTCGCTGTAAAATTCATAGATTGCTGCACTAAGAGAAGCAGAACTATCTAACATTTCAGTTTTATATCGTTCCAAAATATCATTCAGTATTTTAGCAGCAGGATAGCCCCGCTCCATTTTTTCAGAAAGCTCCGTATCTTGTGCGTTCATAAGATACGCAACAATTTCTGAAAAAATTTGATGTGTACTTCCATAGTGTCTATAAAGTCCGCCTCTGCTTAACCCGGTTTCAATGCAAATGTCTTTCATGGTAACATTTTTAAAACCCTTTTGTGCAAATAAGGACATTGACTTTTCTAAAATAAGCTTTTGGGTTTCGGCACCTTTTTTTCCCATTGTAATCGCTCCATTCTGCGACACTAATGTCGCTAAATACATTATAAGACACTCGTGTCGCTTTGTCAATTAATCGAATCCCGAGCGGTGCAGTAAGCGCCCTTCTGTTTTGTGAAACCGTTAATTTTACTGGATTTTCCAGGATCTTCGATGACTTTGTGATTCGACTTGTAATATTTCCTGTTTCCTCATATAATTACCGTATCCGGTTCCCGCTGGATAATTATGGGGCTGGCGGGTGATATACGGAAGCATGCCCGCCCGGGCCGCCGGGCTGACATGGGAAAGGAGCAAGAGAAAAAGGCTATGACACTAGAGGAAATACGGGAAGAAATTGACGCAATCGACCGGCAGATGAAGGCGCTGTTTATAAAACGCATGGACTGCGCCCGCCAGGTGGCGGAGACAAAGGCAAAGACCGGAGGGGATGTGTACGTGGCGGAGCGGGAGGCCGCTATGATACAGAAGCGCACCTCCGGCATCGAAGACCGGGAACTCAGGGAAAATTACAGGGATTTTCTGACCCACACCATCTGCATCAGCCGGAGATACCAGTACGGGATTTTAAAGAAAATGCAGGATGAGGCGGTCCGCAGCCTGCTTGACGCGGCGGGACTTAAGGAAGAGATAGGACATGGGGCGATCCGGGTCAGCTTTTGCTGCGGGAGCCAGGATGAGATGACCCAGGGCAGCGCCCTGTGCCGGTACATGGATATCATTGCCCTGCATCATATCGGCATTCGGGAGATGCACGTAACGGAGGCGGATGGACAGCAGGAGGCCGTCGTGCTGTTAAAGGGAAATACAGGGCAGGAAGAAATGCGCCGCCTGCTCTGTCAGCTGTCCAAAGAGGCAAAGAATTTTAAAATACGGTCGCTTGAGGGATAATATGGAAGCAATGGTAAAAAAATACATCCTGCCGGATTCCATCGGCGCCCCCTGGGCAAGGAAGATGGCTCTCAGCCTGATCGCCCCCTTATGCATCCTGGCCCTGCAGCCCCTGGGCCTTACTCTGCGCCAGTCAGGGGTTCTGGCGGCGGTGGTCCTGACCATCATCTGGTGGTCGGCGGATATCGTGAAGAAGATACCCGCGTCCTTCTTTTTGCTGGCTGTATTCTGGGCAGTGAGCGGGGCCGGCTTTCGGAAGGTATTTTCCTTCCCCTTGTCGGAGACGTTTCCCATGTTGGTTGTCACCTACCTGTTCAGCCGGGCGATCTCCAACGCGGGAATCTCGGAAAGAATGATCCAGCCGGTTCTGGAGCGGACGGTCCACACAGCCTTTGCCTGCATACCGGCGGTGATAGTGACATTCTTTCTCATGATTTATGTGGTTCCCCAGCCCCTGGCCAGGCTCATCATTGTGGCGGGGATTTTTGAAAACTTTTTGAAGAAGGCCAGGCTGCCTGCGGATACCCGGAGCGTCCTGCTGTTCGCGGTATTTCTCTTCTACGCAGTGGTCAACATGTCCGCAAAGGACGCGGATCTGATAATGAACTATGTGGCGGCGGATTTCTCGCCGGTGGAGATTACAAATGGCATCTGGGCGCGGGAAATGCTTGTGCCGACCATCGCAGTCTGCCTGCTGGTGGCAGGCCTTTTTTGCGGGCTGTTTTACAGACAGCTCGCTGGCCGCAGGATCTCGGTGGAAAGGGGAGAGGCCCGGCCCTTCTCAAAACAGGAGAAACTATCGGCGGTTATTATTTTCACCACAGTGCTTCTGTGGATGACCCAGGGCATTCACGGGATCAACAGCACCCTGATCACCCTGGTGTCTGTGCTCCTGCTGTTTGGAATAAAGACGCTGCGGATAAGGGATGTGAGCGCCATTGACGGAACCACCCTGATTTTCCTGACAGCGGCCTTCTCCATCGGCGGGGTGATGGAGGCCTGCGGGGCTGCGGACAAGGTGTTCGGCCTGTTCGCGGGTGTGTTTCCGGAAAAATTTTCCGTCGTCTATCTCTGGATCATGGTGGGCATCACCATGGCGCTGCACATGCTGCTGGGGAGCAATACAACCGCGCTCTCCGTGGCCATCCCGGGAATGCTGATCCTGTGCGAGGGGCAGGTCCCCCCGGAGGTGATCGTGTTTACAGCCATTGTCAGCGTCTCCTTTCATACGATCCTGCCATTCCATTCAGGGGCTATGATGATAGGGGCTGCCAACGGGTACTTTCCCGCCGGTTATGTGGCGAAATTCGGACTGCCGGCCACCTCCTTAGTCTATCTGGCGGCGGCAGCGGTGTACCTGCCCTACTGGAAGCTCACGGGGCTGCTGTGAAAAAATTCGTTACTACTCAGCCGTGCGCGGATATAGGCCCCCGTAGGCGCTCCAAGCTTGCTTGAGAGAGCATACGGGGGCCTATATCCGCATAGGGATGACAATCCCGTCTTCTTGACCGCACTTATGTGCGGTCAAGAAGACTAGGTGCCCTTTGGGGTATGCACGGCTGAGTAGTAACAAAAAATTTACATAATTTTAAAAAAAATCACATAGATTCATCACAATATTTATGTTATCCTTGTCACGGAACAGGAGGTTGATGAAAAAGAAAAACGCAGACATGAAACACTTTTGGAGTTTTATTTGATGAAAGGAAGTGCAGAATGAGACGTTTTAGCATAAAATTCAGCCAGACCGAAGAGGTGGCAAGATTTGTGAGAATTTTAAACCGGTATGACGTGGAGGCCAGCGTCAAGTGCGGGAGCCGCACAGTGGACGCCAAGTCGATTATGGGCGTGCTGGCCCTTGCAAAGTCAAAGACAGCCCCGCTGATTCTTCAGACGGAGGCGGAATGTCCCGAGCTTATGGAAGAGCTGGCGCCTTTTGCCGCGTAAGGGGCAGGGGCTGGGAAATTCATAGAGCGAGTAAGGAGCGCTGCGGACCTTCGGGATCGGGGCGCTCCGTTTTTTAATGGACATTTTACACAAATAGACGTATAATTACTAATAAATAGTAACAGTTCAGACGGCGGGTAAACAGGGGCGAAAACGAACGTCAAGCTCGTTTGTAAGTACGTTTTCGCCCCTGTTTACACATCGGATGGACATCCGATGCTTCTTGTCCGGCCATAGGCCGGACAAGAAGATACCCGTCGTCTGAACTGTTACAATAAATAAGTAACTGGAAGGAGTAAGGAAGAGATGAGCGAGTGTAATCACGACTGCGGCTCCTGCAGCCTGGACTGCGAAAGCCGCAAGACGGATAAGAATGATTTCAGGGAGGCCCTGGCGCCGGAGAGCACGGTAAAGAAGGTTATCGGGGTTGTCAGCGGCAAAGGAGGAGTGGGCAAATCCCTGGTGACCTCCCTGCTGGCGGTGAGCATGAACCGGAAGGGGAAGAGGACCGCTATCCTGGACGCGGACATAACAGGCCCGTCCATTCCCACAGCCTTTGGAGCTGCCCATGAGATGATTGCCACTACGCCGGACGGAAAGCTGATGATCCCGGTGAAGTCCCTGGAGGGGGTGGAGATTATGTCCGCCAACCTTCTCTTGGAGAACGACACGGATCCCATTATCTGGAGAGGACCGGTGATTGCGGGGGCAGTGAAGCAGTTCTGGTCCGAGACTCTGTGGCAGGATATTGATTATATGTTTGTGGACATGCCTCCGGGCACAGGCGATGTGCCTTTGACTGTGTTCCAGTCCCTGCCGGTGGACGGCATCATTGTGGTGACCTCTCCCCAGGAGCTGGTTGGCATGATCGTCACCAAGGCGGTCAATATGGCGAAGAAGATGGATATTCCCATCCTGGGCGTGGTGGAGAACATGAGCTACCTGGAATGCCCGGACTGCGGCCGCAGGATCAGCGTGTTCGGCGAGAGCCATATCGAGGAGGAGGCCGCAGCCCAGAAGATTCCTGTGCTGGCTAAGATCCCGATCCAGCCGGATATTGCCCAGGCTGTGGACGGCGGCCGGGTGGAGTACCTGGACGCGCCCTGGTTTGAGGGCGCAGTGAAGGCTGTGGAAAATCTTTAAGCCCCTGGCCGCTGTCAGAACAGTTTGGATTTGATGAGGAAGTAGAGGTGAGAGCAGTCGATGGAGTTGAACTTGGGGCCCAACAGTGAGCTTCAGCAGTCCATTGTCAATGTGCCGGATATTGTCCCCGTACCGGATATCTGGCACCATCGGGCGAAGGAATTCCAGCAGGTGATGATGATGTACGCCTGCGCCATACGGGAGGTCAGGACCAAGCTGGAGGTCTTAAACGACGAGCTGTCCGTTAAGAATCAGCGCAATCCCATTGAGATGATCAAGTCCCGGGTAAAAAAGCCTATGAGTATTGTGGAAAAGCTGCGCCGCAGGGGATTGGAGGTCTCTCTGGAATCCATGGCAAAGAACCTGGATGACGTGGCGGGGGTGCGGATTATCTGCTCCTTTTTGGATGACATCTACGAGGTTGCGGAGATGCTGGTCCGGCAGGACGATGTAAATGTCATCGCCGTAAAGGATTATATAAAGAATCCCAAGCCCAACGGATACCGCAGCTACCACATGATTATTGAGGTGCCGGTATTTTTTTCCGACAGCAAGAAGTTTATGCGGGTGGAGGTGCAGATTCGCACCATTGCCATGGATTTCTGGGCCAGCCTGGATCACCAGCTGAAGTACAAAAAGGCAGTTATTGACGATGACGGCACCATCAGCCACGAGCTGAAGGAGTGCGCCGACGTGATTGCGGATACGGATGAGAAGATGCTCCGGATCCGCAAGAGGATAGAGGCCCAGGGCGTGAAGGTGAGCCGGGACTAGTGTGCCGGCACACGAGAGAGCGCGGTGCGGCGCCCTCCGGACAGGCATCAGTACAGGTAATAGAGCAGGGTTTCCGTGATGCGGAACCCTGCTTTTTTGTACAGGGCCAGAGCCGGGAGATTGGATCCGGACACCTGGAGGACGAGGCGGGAAAATCCCTGGTTTGCCAGGGCGGGCAGAAGAAGGCCGAGAAAACAGGATCCCAGTCCCTCCCCTCTGCGGGCTTCCTCGATCATGAGGGAGGAAAGGCACGCCTGCCCTCCGGCGGAGGTGATCCGGCAGGAGCCCAGCGGTCTGCCGCCGGGGCCGGACAGAAGGACGCGGTTCTCCTCAAATGCCAGGGACAATCCCTGCTTTTCAGCCATGGAAAGCAGGGCGGCTGCCTTTTGCGGAAGGGGAGGGAGCGGGCATTCCATCAGGAGCTCCCTGCCGGCCGGCTGGGCTTTAAGGGCGCCAAGCGCCCTGTCCGCGTCCGCGCTGCGTCCGTCCGTGACAAAGAGGATGTCGTCCTGGCTTAAAATTCCGCCCTCCCCGCAGGCCGCGTCCAGGAGCGCATAAAAATATCCCTGTCTGCGGCAGTCCGGCCGGGTAAAGCCGCAGCACTCCCAGAGCCCCGGCTCTGTCTGCCAGGCGGCTAACAGGGACAGGAGCTCATCCGCCCCATCTGTGTAAAGCCAGTAGGCGTCCGCATCCTCCGGGCATGAGAGGGTCAGGGGCTCTGCCTGGCGGCAGAGGGCGTGGAGGGCGCGGATGGCCTCCTGTCTTTTGGGGGACAAAGCGTGTAAGGTGATAATAGGCATGGGCGGTGCCTCCTTTCTTCTATAGCCGGCGTCTGTTACCCTATTTTATCAAAAAAAAATAAAATCGTCACCCTCCGGGGGCTGTCCGGATGCGTGGAGTCGGAAGGACGCGGATTCTGCGGAGCCGCAAAGACGCCGATTCTCCCTTGCATCCTCCTTTCCCAGATGGTAAAATATAACAGTTCAGGCGGCGGAAACCCGCCGGAGAAAGCGGCTCTGCGGGCCGCAGGAGGATAAAGCGATGAAATATGTAAAACAGATAACGATTATCACAGGCATGACCCTGGCCGGGGAGGCACTTAACTGGCTCCTGCCCCTGCCGGTTCCAGCGGGAGTGTACGGGCTGTTTCTCATGCTGGCCGCCCTTATGAGCGGGCTCGTGAAGCTGGAGAGCGTGGAGGGGACGGGAAATTTCCTTTTGGACACCATGTCCCTCATGTTTATCCCGGCCATGGCGGGCGTCATTGAGTGCATGGAGGAGCTGCGGGCCGTGCTGGCGCCCTTTCTCCTGATTATCCTGGCGTCCACCGTGATTGTCATGTGCATCACAGGCTGGACGGCCCAGTGGATGATGGGGGCGGAGAGGCCTGAGAGCGGAGCGGGAGGCGCATCCTCCCCTGACGGCGAGGGGAGGGAAGAGAAATGAGAGAGATGCTTAAGGAGTTTTCGGAGCAGTCCCAGTATTTTGGATTCGTCATCAGCGTGGCCGCCTATCTTTTCGGCTGCTGGCTGCGGGATAAGACAAAGCTTGCCATTTTAAATCCCCTTCTGATCAGCGCCGCCCTGGTGATCGCCTATCTTCTGGGAGTAGGAATGGACTATGACACATATAATAAGAGTGCGTCCTATCTCAGCTGGCTTCTAACGCCGGCCACCGTGTGCCTGGCGATCCCGCTGTACAAGCAGCTGCACCTGTTAAAGGAGCACGGTGCGGCGGTGGCAGCGGCAATCTCAGCGGGGGTGGCGGCCAGCGCGGCCAGCATTTTCCTGCTGTGTAAAATCATGGATCTGTCCCACGTCCACTACGTGACCCTGCTGCCCAAGTCCATCACCACGGCCATCGGGATGGGCGTCAGCGAGGAGGCCGGGGGAATCGTCACCCTGACCGTCATCGGGATTGTGCTCACCGGCCTCATGGGGAATATCATGGGGGAGGCCGTGCTGCGCCTGGCCCGCATCACCCATCCGGTGGCCAAGGGGCTGGCCCTTGGAACCAGCGCCCACGCCGTGGGCACGGCCAAGGCCCTGGAGCTGGGCGAGGTGGAGGGGGCTATGAGCAGCCTTTCCATCGCGGTGGCCGGGCTTTTGACCGTGATTGTGGTGCCCATTGTGTCGGGACTGATATAAAATCGATGTGGGCCGGCGCGGCGGACAGGCGGACCCTTAGCCTGTCGGGAAGCGCCTGCGATTGTGGAGAGAGGAGAGGAAGATATGAAGAAACGCTGGGAAATAGAGGAAAAGGATACCTGGAGGCTGGAGGATATGGTGGAGAGCGACGCCCGCTGGGAGGAGCTCTTCGCCCAGGCAAAGGAGGAGATCGGGGGATACGGGCGGTTCCAGGGCCGCCTGGGCGCGTCGGCGGATACGCTGTACGAATGCCTGGCCTTTGACGACGCCTTGTCCCAGAAGCTGGAGCTTCTCTACGTCTATGCCAGGATGCGCTCGGATCAGGATACGGCCCAGGAGACCTATCAGGACATGTTTTCCCGGGCCCAGACCCTGTCCTTTAAGGCGGGGGAGGCCTCGGCCTTTGTGGTGCCGGAGATTCTCGCCATCCCCGAGGATACCCTGGCCGGATACCGGCAGTCGGACAACGGGATCCGCCATTTTGACCGGGTATTTGAGCAGATTCTGGCGAAAAAGGCCCATACCCTGCCGAAGGAGCAGGAGCTTCTCCTGGCCCAGTCCCAGGACGCAACCCAGGGCTACAGCCAAATCTTTACCATGTTCAACAATGCGGATGTGAAATTCCCGGCCATCACCGGGGAGAATGGAGAAGAGCTTGCCGTGACCCACGGCAATTATATTTCCCTGATGGAGAATCAGGACCGGAGGATCCGGCGGGACGCCTTTTTAAGTCTGTACAGCGCATACGCCCAGTTTTCCAACACCCTGGCCGCAAACTTTGCCTCCAACGCGAAGCAGGCGGTGTTCTACGCCAGGGCCAGGGGCTATGCCTCCAGCCGCCAGTATTACCTGGGGGAAAATGAGGTGCCGGAGGCTGTCTACGACAACCTGCTGGAGGCGGTTCACCGCCGCCTTGGGGGGATGCACCGCTATGCGGCCCTGCGGAAGAAGGCCCTGGGCCTTGACGAGCTCCATATGTATGACCTCTATGTGCCCCTTGTGAAGGAGGCGGACAGGAAGTATTCCTTTGAGGAGGCCAAGGCCATGGTGCGGGAGGGCTTAAAGCCCCTGGGGGAGGAGTACGGCGCCATCCTGGAGGAGGGCTTTAACAGCCGGTGGATCGATGTGTATGAAAATGAGGGGAAGCGCAGCGGGGCTTATTCCTGGGGCACCTACGGCAGCCACCCCTACGTGCTGATGAATTTTCACGGCACGCTGAATGATGTATTCACCCTGGCCCACGAGATGGGGCACTCCATCCACACCTGGTATTCGGATCACAATCAGCCCTACACCTACGCGGGCTACAAGATTTTCGTGGCGGAGGTGGCCTCCACCTGCAATGAGGCGTTGCTGATCCGCCATCTGCTGGAGCGATCTGCGGACAAGCGGGAGCGGGCCTATCTCCTGAACCATTTCCTGGAGAGCTTCCGGGGCACTCTGTTCCGCCAGACCATGTTTGCGGAGTTTGAAAAGATTGTCCACGAGCAGGCGGCCTCCGGCGGGAGCCTGACAGCCGGGGCCCTGTGCCAGATCTATCATGGGTTAAACGAGGCGTATTTTGGGCCGGATACCGTGGTGGATCCGCAGATTGACTACGAGTGGGAGCGGATTCCCCATTTTTACACGCCCTTCTATGTGTACCAGTACGCCACGGGATTTTCTGCGGCGGTGGCCATCAGCAGCCGGATCCTCAAGGGGGAGCCGGGGGCATTGGAGGGCTATAAGGAATTTTTAAAGGGAGGCT
Source organism: uncultured Enterocloster sp. (assembly GCA_944384065.1). Lineage (GTDB taxonomy): Bacteria > Bacillota > Clostridia > Lachnospirales > Lachnospiraceae > Enterocloster. The sequence goes on from CALWRY010000047.1 coordinate 10,335, forward strand.
GCGCCAAAAAGCCGGTGGAGCTCCTCAAACTGGCGGGGGTGGATATGGGAAGCCCGGCGCCGGTGGAGGAGGCGCTGAAGCTTTTTGAAGAGCTTTTGGAGGAATTTGCAGACTGCCTCTAAGGGACGCGGCAGAGAGAAGGGAGCGGGACTATGGAGCAGGTTCTATATTATAACGGGACAATTATCACCATGGAAAATCGGGAGGCGCCCTATGCGGAGGCGGTTCTGACGGAGAACGGCCGGATCAAGGACAGGGGGAGCTTTCCCAGGCTCCGGGAGGCGGCGGGAAAGGATGCGCGCCTGGCGGACCTGCAGGGCGCCGCCATGATTCCGGGGTTTATCGACCCGCACAGCCATTTTACCGCCTGCGCGGGGAAATTTATGGAAGCGGATTTGTCGGAGGCCAGGTCATTTTCCGATATTGTCCGCATCGTGAGGGAGTTTATCCGGGAGAGCGGGGCAGCGCCGGGGCAGTGGGTGACGGCCTCGGACTACGACCACAACCGGCTGGAGGAGGGAAATCACCCCGGAAGGCGGGTGCTGGATGAGGCTGCACCGGAAAATCCTCTGGTTGTGAAGCACCAGTCCGGCCATATGGGAAGCTTCAACACCCAGGCCCTGGGGCTTCTGGGGGTGGAGGCGGACACGTCATCCCCGGAGGGGGGACGGATAGAGAAGGAAGGGGGATCCGGGGAGCCCACGGGATATATGGAGGAAAATGCCTTTGTGGCCTATCTGAAAAAGGTTCCCATGCCCTCTGTCAGCGCCTATCTGGAGGCCTACGGGCGGGCCCAGGCTCTCTATGCCTCCCACGGGATCACCACGGCCCAGGAGGGCATGATGCCCATTGACCTGGCGCCTCTCTACAAGGCCCTGATTGCCTCCGGGATCCTGAAGCTGGATATTGTAGGCTACGGGGATATCGCCCAGGGGGACGCGATTCGGGAGGCCTTCCCAGAGCATGTGGGGGAGTACCGACAGCACTTTAAGCTGGGAGGGTATAAGATTTTCCTGGACGGCTCTCCCCAGGGACGGACGGCCTGGATGCGCCGCCCCTATGAGCCCATCAAGGGGCAGTCGGCGGATTACTGCGGGTATGGAACTATGACGGATCAGGCGGTGATGGACGCCATTTATAAATCCTTGAATGATGGAATGCAGCTTTTAGCCCACTGCAACGGGGACGGTGCCTGCGAACAGTACTTAAGCTGCTGGGAGCGGGCTGGGGCGGATCAGAGCGTATCGGCCGGCGGGTTTCCTGGGCCGGAAGCCTCCGCTGGTGCCGGGATCCTGCCCAAGGCGGGCTCTGCCCGGCCCGTGATGGTCCACGCCCAGCTTTTGGGCCTGGATCAGCTTCCCAGGCTTAAGCCCCTGGGCATGATTCCCTCCTTCTTTGCGGCCCATGTGTACCACTGGGGAGAGGATCATGTGCGCAATTTTGGCTGGGAGCGGGCCAGCCGTATAAGCCCGGCAGGCTCGGCCCTGGCTTTGGGAATCCCCTTTACCCTGCACCAGGACAGCCCGGTGATCCGGCCGGATATGATAGAGACCCTGTGGTGCGCGGCGAACCGGAGGACCCGGACGGGCCGGGTGCTGGGGGAGGCGGAGCGGATCCCGGTGTGGGACGCCCTGCGGGCGGTTACGGCCAACGGGGCCTGGCAGTATTTCGAGGAGGGAGAGAAGGGGACGATCTCTCCGGGAAAGCAGGCGGACTTTGCCATTCTTTCCGGGGATCCCTTAAAGACAGATCCGGAGGCCCTGCGGGATATCCAGGTGCTGGCCGCAGTGAAGGCCGGAGAGGTGATTTGGGCTATGCCCGACGCCTGAACGGCTGCGATTGGGAGAATGTAAAAGAGCCGGAGGACGCACAGAAAAACAGTGCAGCCTCCGGCTTTTTAGCAACGGTGCGCCCTCAGGCGCACCCTTCCGATTTACAGAATGTTGATATACTTGGGGGTCTCCTCTACCTTGGGCGCTTCCTTGGGCACCCGCAGCCGCAGAAGGCCGCTGTCAAAGGAGGCATGGATGTCTTCCTGGCGCAGAGCGTCGCCCACATAGAAGGTCCGCTTGCAGGATCCGGTGTAGCGCTCCTGGTGAACCAGCTTGCCCTCGGAGGCGGACTTATCCGCTGTTGCAGTGACGGTCAGATAGCCGTCCTTTAACTCCGCCTGGATGTTCTCCTTCTTAAATCCAGGCAGCTCAATCTCAAGAACATACTGATCCTCTGTCTCCCGGATATCCGTCCGCATCACGGGAAGCTTCTTCACATCGTCGCTCTTGTCGGAGGAGCCGGCGAAAAAGGGATCATTGAAAAAATCGTCCAACAGGTTCAGTCCATAGTTTCTTCTGGGTATTAACATCATCTTGATATCCTCCTTAAAAACCAGTGGGAAGCGGCATCGCGGGAACGCCTGCCTCCGGCGGCATTGTGTTTTAGTGGCAGTTCTCTTGGAACATGCCCTTATTATAGCACTTCTGTTAGCACTGTCAAGAGGTGAGTGCTAATTTGTTTGCAAAAAATAGGCATACGATATATCTCTCATCTATGCTATACTAACAGAGGACAGCTATCGAACAGAGCGAGCCGATAGCCGGCCTGACTACAACTTGGAGATATTATTTATTGCCTACGTGGAACACTTGGAAAGAACGCATATATAGACTGAAGTGGTTATGTTGATAGCCGAAAAATACGGATTGAGTCAAATGGAAGCATTAAAAGCATTTGTATACTCCAAAACACATGAAATGCTCGAAAATGAGGAGTGTGGAATGGATGAATTTGGTGCGGAAGCAATCTTCGAAATATGGGAGTGTGAAAGGGTTACAGGAGATCCCAGAAATTCTGTATATATAAGGGAGGAATAGTATGACAGAGAAAATGAAATTTTTTATGTATTTATTGGAATATTATTCCGCATACAAAAACAAGAAAACAGGAGAAGTGCTTGGAGAGTGGGAAAAGAAAGGAGTTGTTCAAAAAATATACGACAATTATTGGATTTACCATACGGAACGGATTGAAAATGCCTATATGGACATTGATAGTTTAATGAAAACAGGGAAAAGTGCCTGGTAATATCGGCAAAAGCGTGCCTTGAAAAGATGCTTGTTTAAGGAGGAAACAATCTGTATGAAAAAGGAAACAAGAGGCCCGGAGCTCTCCTGGCTGTCCGACCCGGAGGTGTTCGCCGTAAACCGGCAGAGGGCGCATTCGGACCATCGCTTTTTTGTGCCGACAGACGGCGGGGAGGAGGAGCTGCGCTTTTCTTTAAACGGCACGTGGAAATTTTCCTATGCGGCCTGCCCCAAGGATCGTCCGGAAAATTTTTACGGAGCCGGGTATGAGGTGGAGGACTGGGACGAGATTCAGGTTCCCGGCCATATCCAGCTTCAGGGCTATGAACACCCCCACTACGTGAACACCATGTACCCCTGGGACGGGAAGGCGGCTATCCGTCCGCCGGAAATTGACTGGGAGGACAATTCAGTGGGGAGCTATGTACGGTTCTTTGACCTGCCGGAAAGCCTGCGGGGCAGGCGCGTGTTTATCAGCTTTCAGGGGGTGGAGACCGCCTTCTATGTCTGGTGCAACGGCGCGTTTGTTGGGTACAATGAGGATTCCTTCACTCCGGCGGAATTTGAGCTCACAGAGCTTGTGAAGGATACGGGGAACCGGCTTGCGGTGCAGGTGTATAAGAGGAGCAGTGCCAGCTGGATCCAGGACCAGGATTTCTTCCGGTTTTCCGGAATTTTCCGGGAGGTATATCTGTACGGAATACCAGAGATCCATCTGCGGGATCTCTTTGTGAAGGCCGGCCTCTCGGAGGACTGCCGGGAGGGATGCCTGTCTGTGGAGACGGAATTTTTTTACGGCAGCCGGGCGGCAGAGGCAGAATCGCTGGACGGGACGTGGGATCTGGAGTTTTCCCTTGAGGACGCCGCCGGCAGGACGCTGCGCTCCTGGAGGCAGACGCTGCGGTGGGCACAGCCGGAGCTTGCGCGGGAGCTCTCTGTGGAGGGAATAGAGATAGAGCCCTGGAGCGCGGAACGGCCCACGCTCTATGTGCTGGATATCCGCCTGTTGCGGGATGGGAAATTAGCCGAGCATGTGCGCCAGCCCATAGGCTTTCGCCGCTTTGAGCTGAAGGACGGCCTGATGCTGTTAAATGGAAAGCGGATCCTCTTTCACGGCATCAACCGCCACGAATTTGATTTCCGCCGGGGCAGGGCTGTCACCGAGGAGGACATGCTCTGGGACATCCGTTTCTTAAAGCAGCACAACATCAACGCGGTGCGCACCTGCCATTATCCCAATCAGACCCGGTGGTACGAGCTCTGCGACCAGTACGGCCTCTATGTGATTGACGAGGCCAATCTGGAGTCCCACGGATCCTGGCAGAAAATGATGGCCTGCGATCCCGCCTGGAACGTGCCGGGAAGCCGGAAGGAGTGGGAGGCCTGCACCGTGGACCGGGGCCGCTCCATGCTGGAGCGGGACAAGAATCACCCCTCGATTCTCATTTGGTCCTGTGGAAATGAGTCCTATGCGGGGGAGTGCATAAAGGCCATGGGCCAGTATTTCAGGGAGCGGGATAGCAGCCGCCTGGTTCACTATGAGGGGGTGTTCTGGAACCGGGCCTACCAGGACATCAGCGATATGGAGAGCCAGATGTATACAAAGCCTGCGGATGTGGAGGCCTTTCTTAAGGAGCACCCCCAAAAGCCCTTCATCATGTGCGAGTACATGCACGCCATGGGAAATTCCCTGGGGGGAATGGACAAGTACATGGTCCTGGAGGAGAAGTATCCGGGCTATCAGGGGGGATTTGTCTGGGACTATATTGACCAGACCCTGGAGTGGCCGGGGCGGAACGGGAAAAAATTCCTGGCCTACGGCGGAGATTTCGGCGACAGGCCCTCGGACTACCAGTTCTGCGGAAACGGCATCGTCTATGGGGATCGGACGCCCTCGCCCAAGGCGGTGGAGGTAAAGGCGTATTTTGCGCCCCTGCGCCTTGTGCCGGATCCGGAGACAGGAAGCCTTCTCATCAAAAACTGCCAGCTCTTTGCGGACACCCGGGGCTATTGCTTTTCCTATCAGGTGAAGCGGGACGGGGAGACGGTGTGGGAGACGGAGTTTGAGGCCGTGGTGGAGCCGGGGCAGGAGAAGCGGATCGCCCTGGAGATCCCCGAGCAGTGGAGGGGCCGGATGGTCCACCAGGCATTCGCCCTGTTAAAGGAGGATTCGCTCTGGGCTGAAGCAGGCTTTGCGGCCGCCGCCGGGGAAACTGGCGCCGGGAAAACGGAAGGCGGGGAAATGGCTGCCGGGGAAATGGCTGCAGCGGAAGCGGGCGGCGGAAGCCAAAACGGCGGCCAGAGCAGAAAGAGCGCCCAGGGCGGAAAGAACTCCCAGGGCGGAAAGAGCGCCCAGAGCAGAAAGAGCCCATTCCGCGTGATTTGCGGGGACGTGAACATCGGCGTGGCCGGAGAGGGATTTTCCTGCCAGTTTTCCCGGGCGGAGGGCGGGCTCTCCTCCCTGCGCTATGGGGACAGGGAGTGGATCACCCGGACCCCCATGCCGGTCTACTGGCGGGCCGTCACGGACAATGACCGGGGAAATGGTTTTGCGAGGGAGGCAGCCCCCTGGATGGGAGCCACCCTGTTTTCCGGATATTCCAAGGAGGATATCCGGGTGGAGGAGGGCGCGGATCAGGTTGCTGTGACCTTTGTGTATTATCCCTTCCCCTGGCTTGACGCGGCGGCTGGATCCCGGCTCCCGCGGACAGAGGTTTCCTATTGCGTGAGCGCGGAAGGACGCATTGCGATCCGCCTGCATTTTTACGGGAAGCCGGGCCTTCCCTCCCTGCCGGTGTTCGGCCTGGGCTTCAAGCTTCCTGTGCGGGACGGGCGCTTTTCCTGGTACGGCCGGGGTCCCTGGGAGAATTATCCGGATCGGAAGGCGGGAAGCCTCCTGGGCCGGTATGAGAGCAGCGCCTGGGAGAGCATGGCCAAATACCTGGTGCCCCAGGAGTGCGGCACTCATATGGACACCCGCTGGCTTGAAGTGGAGGGCCTGCGCTTTGAGGCCCTTGACAGGCCCTTTGCCTTCAGCGTGCTTCCCTATTCCGCCATGGAGCTGGAGAATGCGGCCCATGGAAATGAGCTTCCGGAGGACGCGTACACCTTTGTGACCATTGCCGGGGCTGTCCGGGGCGTGGGCGGCGACGACAGCTGGGGCGCGCCGGTGTACCCCGAATACTGCATAAGCGCGGAGGGGGAGCTGGAATTTGCCGTAACCGTTCAGATGGCGGGTAAACAGAACAATTAAAACTTTTGCAGACAAAAAGAGCGCATCTTTCGCGAAAATGCAAGAAAGACGCGCTCTTTTTAAGTGGAGCTGCGGGGAGTCGAACCCCGGTCCGAAAATCAATTCCCTGTTCTTCTACTATCATAGTCCTTTATTTTTCATTCCCTCCGCCATCAGAGAAAGGACACCCGGATGGTTTTAGTAGCTTCATGGTACGCCCGCATGCGCAAAGCTTAACATGCGTCGTTTCCCACATAGTCGATGCCGGGATCTTAAAGTGTGGGTGCTCTAAGGCCGACAGCCGCAATTAAGCAGCGTATGCTAATTCGTCGTTAGCGTTTATATTTAGGTTTGCCATTTAACCCATTGCATGGGGATAGCTTCACCAGCTGCATGACCCCCGTCGAAACCAGTACAACCCCGGGATGCATGAATACTACCTTATCGTAGCAGATTTGCGGGGGGATGTCAAGGGGTGGATTTGACAGCGCAGCTGTCCCGGATCATGAGGGTGCTGGGAAACTGGACAAGGATGGGGGAAGTGTGATTCCCTTTAATCCGGTCGTCCAGGACCTTTACCGCAAATTTGCCCAGCTCAGCGGCCTGTACATTGAAGGTGGTCAGGCGGGGGCGCATATATTTTGCCAGCTCAATATCATCCAAACCGATGACAGAGACATCTTCCGGCACCCGGTACTGATAATCCGTCAAAGCGCTGATGACGCCCAGGGCCGTGTTGTCATTGCCGCAGCAGAAGGCCTCGGGAATCGTCCCCGCACGGATGAGCTCCACCGTCGCGTTGTATCCCTGCCGGGTGCCCAGGACGATGTTCCGGCAGAAGGCCAGATCGAACGGAAGCTGGTTTTGCTTTAGGCCGTCGTAGAAGGCCTGGAACCGGTGCTCATTCAAAATATCCGATGTTTCCGTGGGGATTGTCCCAATATATCCAATTTTTGTGAGGCCGCATTTGGCCAGATAATTCACAGAATCAACAATAGCGGAATAGGCGTCGCAAATTACCTGGTCAATATTCGTGTTCAGCTTATTGAGGCCTGCGTAAACCATATTTACCGCATTGGCGTTTAAAAAATTCATCACATTCCTGCTGATTCTCCCCATGAGAATGATGCCGGTAGGCTGCGAGCCGTCAATATAGGAAGAAATCGTACCCATATTGGTGCCGGATATGGACAAGGTGTGAGTGATGGAGTAAGAGTGAGCCTCAGCCTCCTTCTGGATGCCCTGCAGCATCTCGGAAAAGAAGTGGTCGCGGAAGGTATCGGAGGAGGAAGCCAAAAAGCAGACCAGATTGTGCTCCGCGTTCTTTTTGTATTTGCCCGGAAGCGGACGGCTAGGGGTATAGTAGCCCAGATCGCAGGCTATCTTGATAATCCGATCAGCGGTAGCCTTGCTGGCGGGCTTGCTTTTATCATTATTTAATACACGGGAGACCGTGGAAATGGAGACTCCTGCCGCCTGGGCAATTTCATATAATTTAACCGACATAAAAACCCCCAAAATATTTTCCAAATTAGATAAAAATATTATACACAAATATGCTGATAAAAATCAAGATGAATCCAAAAATTTGGATAACGAATCAGAGGAAAAAAAACATGGATTTATCGTAAAAACAACTAAATCATACAAAACACACAAAAATGTACATGCTTTTTTGTGAGTAATGCTTGTAAAATCCAAATTAATTGCGTAGAATTAACGCAAAATTTGAGCTATACTTAAGCCATCAGCAAGAAATCAATAAAAAGTACCATAAATATTAAAGGAGGACTTGAAGTTATGAAGAAGAGATCTTTGGCGCTCGCTCTTGCACTTTCCATGGTGGCGGGACTGACAGCCTGCGGCGGAAGTACATCGGAAGAGACGACGGCGGCCCAGGAAGCGGCTCAGGAGGCAGCTGAGGGAGAGGCAGCAGAGGAAGGCGCTGCGGAGGAAAGCGGCCCGTCCGACACAACCTTTGGCCTGAAGCCTTTTGACGAGAGGCAGACTCTGCGGGTAGGATATTTCGCTGGTTCCGCTCATTCCAGCCCCTTCTACATTGCAGATGTTAAGGGCTTCTTTGATGAGCTGAACATCGATGTGGAGTATGAGCCCTACACCAATGGCCCGGCCATGATGGAGGCCAGCAACAGCTGGGACGTGGCTACCGCAGGCGCTGCAGGCGATCTGACTGGTATGCTG
>CALWRY010000048.1 GCA_944384065.1 uncultured Enterocloster sp.
GGCGCGCGGTCGGTCTGTTCCCGCTTGCGGCAGGCCAGGAAAATGGAACTGGCCGCGGCTGCTAAATCTTTTTGATTAAGAGCGGCGGCAAACTCCGAGTCTACCGGAAAAGAAGAAGAAATGATCCACCCGTTTTCGATCAGCGCTTTGGTCAGCGTCTCCCAGGCCTCGGTGGTTTTGTGGGTAAACATCATGGTCATAATGCCGTCGTCCTTCATCACCCGGCGGCACTCTGCAAAGATCTCACTCATCCGCTGCTCATAGACAGAATCCGCCTCCTTGGCCCCGCCATCCCGCACCGGGTTAGCCACGGCCTCGTCGGTCTTGTTGGTCAGCCGCCGACCGAACACATCAGGATACAGCTCCCGAAAGGTGCGCTTCTGCCAGACATAGAAGTAGTCCGACAGCTCCGCATACTGGACATTATTGTAGTAAGGTGGGTCAACACAAACAATATCTACACTCTTGTCAGCGATGTTCATATTTGCAGCGGAGCCATTCAAAACTATTGCAGCTTTAGCACGGCTGGGCTGAACGAGCTTGCAAATGCCAGAATAAGCATCTAAAATCTGAGATTTTCCCCACGAAAGGCCAGAATATGGACCGGTATAAATCAATTCTCCAAAAGTCCATTTCAGAGAAAAGTCATGCCTACTAAATGTACCGGACACACTACCTCGTTGAGCAATCCACCTCGTCTGCCTGCTGTTATAATCCACACACTTATCGATCATATACTGCAGGTAGGTGATGATGGCGGTGCCCTTCTCCCGGCCGTGGGCCGCCAAAATCTCCGGCATCATATTGTGCAGGGTCTCCATGGCGATGAGGTGGCCCAGCAGCTGCCGCGGCGTGAACATATCACACCAACTCTCTACGCCTATACGCAGCGGCTCCGCTGTTTTATGTCCTGTTGGGATCTTCTCCGTCGGAATCAGGTCCATGGCCTCCCAACGGTCCCAGTTTTCTTCCAAAGCCTGTTTGGCGCGGTCCAGGGCGGCGTAGTCCTCAGCGGTGGGTTCCCGGAAGAAGGTGATCTTCTCGGTGCGCACCTGCCCCTTGTTGGGGCCGGAGGTGTAGCGCATGGCATGGCCGTCCTTGTCCAGCTTGGGCTGCCGGCGCACGGCCACCACACAGTAGAGGTTATCGCTCCAGATGCCATAGTCCGAGGTGCCGCAGGCCTGGCGCTTGATCTCCTCGCTGGCGATGGCCTGCCCGCAGTGGATGCAGGTGCCCACGCCGCCCTTGACGGTACCCCGCTCCGGGTCCTCACCATGGGGGCCCCTGCCGTTTTTCAGGCGCACAGGGACGAAACGCACCTTCTTGTGGCCAGGAAAGCCATCGATCTGGGGCAGCACCATCCAGCCGTCGCTCTTTTTCTGCAAGACGAAGGCGTTGAGCAGTGGCACCCGCTCCCCACAGCTGGGGCAGATGACCATACGGCAATAGAGCAGCCCCTGTTGGTCATATTCTGGCACATCGAACTGCTGAAACAGCTTTTGAGAGCCGCCACACTGTCTCAAAAGCTCATCCCGGCTTTTTCCCTGAGGGGATGCAAAATAGTAGTACGGTGCAGTTTTCTCCGCCACCGTGTTGACAAGTCGGTTCCCGTATTGCTCCAATTCCTCGCAGAGATCCATTCCAAATTGAGCCGGATACTGGATGGTTGCCTTTTCGATCGCAGTAGCAACAGGGTTTAGATCGTTGGCGATCACATTGCAGCCAAGGCGGGCGGCCTCAAACGGTATGGAGCCACCACCTGCTGTCGGATCAAGAACCGTGATGTCGTGAAAATCCGCTTGGATGGGCGTTTCGTAAGCACGCCCATAGCCATACAAATCTTCTGGATCAATTTTGATTTCTTTTCCGAGAATCTCTTTTACTTTGTCACTAGAGGCAAATGCAATCCGCTCATTGGTATGGGCTGGGTCCGCCGCAACCGTAGTAACGGGGACTTGGCGCAATCCATTCAACGATACAATCGGAATAGGTGCGTTTTCATCGAGCCATCTTTCCAGCAGGGGATCTTCACCCAAAACCACATCCTGCGCTTTCAATGTATTCAGCAGAGAAGAAATTGTCGAGCGCCGCTCATTTTCCTTATCCAGCGCCTTCTGAAACTTGGAGGAAAACGGGATATACTCCTGCTGGCCGTCACTCTCGATCAATTCCAGGTTTTTTCCCACCAGCGTCCAGCGGGCGTCGCCGATGACCGCCTGTTTTTTGACGATGCCCAACTCCCGCAAGAACAGCTCCGGGTCGGTGTCTGCAGGCAGGATGCTACCCAGCACCGCCGCGCGGCTGGGGGTCAGCGGCCGCCGGGCCCACCAGACATGGAGGAAGTACAGCGGCGGCAATGCAGAACTGGCGCCGCGTTCCCGTTTGGTCTCAGCGCCCACCTGTTGGCAGGGAAAGCTGCCCTCGATCAATTTCTTCTGGTATGCCATGTCACTTGTCCTCCTTGCGCAGCTTTTCCAGCAGGGCTTGCACTTCGGCGCCGTCCTTCTGCTGGCCGGCCAGCATCAGCCGCAAGCCGGACTTGGCCCACTCAATGCCGCGCTTGCCGTAAAGGGATTCTATACTGACCTTGCTCAGCCAGTACATGGTTTCCTCCCGCCCAAAGCGTTCAATGCGCCAGGCCATCAGTTCGATGCGCTGCTGGCTGCGCACCTGTGGCTGAAGCTTAAAGAGCAACGCCAGTTTTGCACCGGCGATCTCATCCAAGGGGAGCTGACCGCGGTAATCGATGCGCTCATCCAAAAACTCCTGCAGGCCCAGCGGCCGTCCGGCTCCATCCTGCACTTCCCGAAGGATACAGCGGATGGCAGCCTTGCAGGTGCGAAGCGCACCATTGTAAATGCGGCCGTAATCATACAGTCTCTGGGTTCCTTTTTCCGTCGTGCGGCGTTCGCAAATTTCCAGCACTGGCCCAGTAAAATCCTTTCGTTCCGTCACGCGCAAGATCCACGGAGCTATTTTCAGCAATGGCTGCATTTCATTCTTGATTCTCTGTTGTTTTGCAGTCAGTTCTGCCACACGTTTCCCTCCTTTACTTTTTTAGCTCTTTGACAAACGCACAGTTTGCATCCGGAGCACTGAGCAACAAGTCAGCTTCTGTTGCATCCGTCAACTTCGCGGTATCGCACAAAATCTGCAGCAACTCGTCCAGCCGCTTGATGTCCGCCGGGGTGGCGTTTTCCAGCGCAAAACGCAGTGTGCCTCCGCTGGGCAGTTGCAAATCGGAAATATCCAGCTCGTCAATGGTGCTGGTGGCGCCGCTGCGGGTGTACAGGCTCCCCAGACGGCGCAGCAAAGGAAATAGCTTTTTTGCGCCCTCATGTCCGCTCAAGCGAACGCCACGGGAGTAGGTGTCCAACCAGCCACGTTCACTCTGTTCGGTACGGGTGATCAGCACCTCTTCCGGCTGCGGTTCATGGATGAACGCAGCAAAACTTTCCACCAGGGCAGTGGGCTTCATTTGTTGGTCTGTTTGCCCCTGATAAAGGCTGTACCCGCCGCTCTGAAGCATATCTTGCACATTTTCTTTGACCTGCTGCTCGGTGGCGTTGGCCAGCTGCATCTGGACTGCCTGAGTCAGGTTCTGGATGGTCACCGCACCAGAAGCTTGCATGGTGTCGCGGATCACCGCCTTCACCTTTTCGTTGGGCACCTGGTCGCTGTCTAACCAACCGCGTCTCTTTGCGCCGGCTACAGTCATTATGGAATATCCGCCATCCAACAAAGCTACGCTGATGGGCAGGTTTTTTTCTTGACTGTACAGCTCACCCGGAAGGGTGTCCGTAGGAGCGTTGGACATCTTGTAGGCGACCCATACGCCGCTTTGTATGCCATTACGCAGAAGGGTCTCCAATGCGGTGCGGCTGGGCAGCATTGGCCAGCTGCGATAACACCAAAACGCACGGAGAAGATCAGCCGTAGCCGCTTTATCGCTATTTTTGAAAAAGTAGCCATCCGCCAAGCTCTGCAAATAGGAAACAGCCATGTACGCATTATCTGCCACCACAATATCACTGCCTTCGCGCAGCTGCTGCATCACCTGATTAACCAGTGCGCCGCCCTCGCCTGCCACAGGGCGCAGCTCTTTGTGCTGCAGAATACCCATAGCATTGGGGTAATACAAGGCCGTGTACATCTCCCCCACGGTTTGCGATAGCGCCAGATTGCGTTCGGATTTGCGATTAACAAAGTCAGCGTCGTGCAATTTTGCCGGGGAGATCCCGTATGCCTGCGGCTTTTCCTCCAACGCTTGGATCGCCAGCACCTGCCGTGCCAAAGTCTCCAGTCGTTCCCATGCTTCTACAGTAGCAGAGGGTTTTACTAGATCTAAGAGCTCCATCTGCTGCGGGCTGTTATCTTCTACCTCCACAGTTTTCGGTACCAGGAGTAAAACCATGTTTTGACGCTCTCGCGGACGCATTTCTCCTTTTTGGGTAACCATCTGCATGGGGTCAATTTTTTGGGCGTCCAGCGCGATCATGGCCAGTGTAAGGCGATCCGCACCATCGGCAATATCCTCTGGGAAATGGACATTCTTCTCGATGCGGAACAGAGAGTTCTCCTGGAGCTGACTGTCAGCCACTGCGCGGAGTTTTTGCGCGATCTGTTTTTCTGTGAGTGTCTGACGGATCATCGCCAGAACGCTGTTAATGGTGGGATCCAGGTGGGCGAAATATTTTCCGTCCTCATGGCGCAGATAGAAAGCGCTCTCCCCGATCTCTTCCAGCGCCGTGCGCACCTGCGTGGGCGTGATGAGTGGCGTTGCCACCTCAAAAATTGCATCTTGCTGGGAAATGCCGAACAGCTTCGACACGTGGCCTTCCGCCCGGCCTACCAGGCTGTTCAAGAACACGACCTTCCACGTTTTTTCATACAGCGGAATACCGTCCGGATGGGGATTGCGCTGGTCTGCCCGCTGGGCGTTACTCAGACCGCCTTGCAGGTTGTGGGTGTCGGTGGAACCAATATCAGCGTTCAACACTTGGCGCAGATCGGCACTGCCGGTCCGACCAAGCAGTTCGTCCACGATTACGCTGCTTTGCATATCGATATCGCTGACCTGGATTAGCTGGATGGGGACTCTTTTGGCCCAGAGGCTGCGGATCGTCATGGCCAGCACACGGAGGACGCCGCGGGTCCCCTGGAAATTCTCTGCCTGCGCTAGCTTGCTGTTGAGAAAATCGATCATAGTGGGGTGGAACGGATAGCTCACCGCCATTCGACCGCGGAATCGGACGCTGATAGCTTCCTCTGGCAACAGTGAGGAATTGCGCTGATACATCTCCGTGTATTCCTGCATCGCCTGCTCAGACGCTTCAACATCGATTGATTCAAACAGGCGCTTGGCCAACACCGAAGAAATCTCTGTGGCCTGTACCGGTGTGACAGCAGTGGCATCGCGCATGACTACGCTGGTAATACCCTGGCAGGCCTTTTCCGCCAGCGCAACAGCGTCGTCTTGATGCAAGTCTCCGTTACCAATTTGATTGAGTAGCTTGGTCAGGTTTGCTGTCTGCCGGGAGAATGCATCGACCGCACCGGCCAGGGTAACGATCACCGCAATGCCGGGGTGGGATTTTGCGTATCCATTCAGGGCCATCAGGAAAGCAGCCAGTTGATCCGACCCTTTATTGGGGACGGCAACTTCCAAACGCGCAGCATATTGCGCGAGCTCATCCAGCATAATAAGGGCTTTGCGGTTGCCCAATACAGTTTCCAAAAAATGCTTCCCAGGGGCAGCAAAAGATTCCGCTTCGCCTTTCACCTCTTTGTAAAGCGCTTCACCACCGATTTGGTAGGCAAGTTCGCCCCAAAGGGTGTAGGGGATCAGTCGGTCTCCTTTGATTTTATTGACAGGGATCTCGTCACCGGCAATACCCACAACAGTGACACTATGCGGTATAGGAAGGTACTGCGAATCCAAAATTTCCGAAGTGACTGCCGCCAACTCTGTACCGCGATTGGCAATATGCACACAGGCGATCAGAGAGTGTGTCTTACCACCACCAAAAGAGGTCTCCAAACGATAGATCGAAGGCGCCGTTTGATCCCCCGCGATACGGCGAAACACACTGGAAACCGTTTGACGCAGACCTTCTGTCGGATAAGTTGCTTCCGTAAAAAAAGTCTCCGCATCTGTATATACCGAATCAATTACCGCCTCTCCGTTGCGATAAAATTGAATCACAGGACTCAGCGCGGCGGTAAACACTTCAGGATTGAATGTTCCTTGCAAGATGCTTTTTCTGGGCTGACAAGTTTCCAGAATCGTCTTCATGGTCAATGTGCTCCTTATATTTTGAATTACATTTTGTTTTTGAAATTGATTCATAAAAATGGAGCCACTTAGTTTCAGTTGAAATATTCGCTTCCCCAAATTTTATGATTCTTGACGATTTCGAGTCCAAGTCTCTATCAAACACGATAATTCGTCTTTTCATTTTTCAAGGTAAGCCTTGATATACTTCCCACTCTTGATTCTTGCATCGGCGGGCTTCAGCTCATCATCTGGAATCGCCCATCTGTTGCCGATCTTCACCGCCCCCGGAATGCGATTTTCGTCTCACAGAACCTGTATACGGCGTGATGAGATGCCCCATCTCTCTGCTGTCTGCGGGACAGAAAGATACTTCATGATCGCAGCCCTCCCAGTTGGCCCTCTTTGTGTGGTCTCCTAATCGCAGGTACAATAAATCGTTATATATTGTAGTCTGATTAGCGAACAAAATCAAGGTGTACCAACAAATTTCCCGCTCAGCTTTTCACAGATATTTGGCAACTGAATAATGGAAAAAGCCTCGCAGGCCACATTTATTACTAAACAAAAATAAGCAGATATAACCATTACTATATTTTAATTCTGGCATAGAATGTGCCACAACCCAAGTACTTTCAAGGAGTGTAATACCTCTTTTTGCTCTTGACTGTCAAAGACGAGTATATAACAAGTTTTCGTATTTTTCGCTGACGAAAAGAAAAACCCCGTATCCGCCGCGTTCTGCAGCAAATACGAGGTTCCACGTGGAGACAACGGGATTCGAACCCGCGACCTTTGCGTTGCGAACGCAACGCTCTCCCAGCTGAGCTATGTCCCCATGCCTGTCAGTCACAAAAAACATTATACCACGGTTTTGAAAAAAAACAAGCAAAATTTTGTCGCTGTTCCGCTTAATAACAAAATCCGCGAAAGTAACTGTGCGGTAACTGCCGGATGGCAGCTTATGCTTGTCTTTCTTGGGGCGCGTTTCCATGCTTTTCGCGTCCTCCCTGGCCTCCTATTGGCGCAGGGGCAAAGAATGTGTAAAATTCCGTATTGTGTACCGCGCTATGCCAATTTCTGGAGCTCTTTGGAATGTTCCGCCACTACTTTTTTGATAATTTCCACATCTGCCTTTAATGATTGTATTTCAGCCGAAGCCTTTTCATACCGCTTTGCCGCTGGCACATAGTTCTCCGCCAATAGCTGAATCTGTGGTTTGATTACATTTTCAATGTCAAGCTTTATGCCTCTTATATCGTCTTGAAGTGGCCGCAGGCGCGCGTCAAGCTTCTTGTCCAATAAATCAGACATAGCAAGTAATAATTCGTTATCGCTCATACTTTTTGTCCTCCCCTTTCTTACTTAGTTACAGTGTAGCACAAGAAGAGCGTAAAGTCTATTCGATTTTTAGGTTTTTCTTACAGCAGCAAAAGCGGCTCAGTTGCTATTCCAAGTTGCTTTTTTTGGGGGGTGTATCATCTTTGCGGGCGTTTCGTGTGATATTTCGTGTGATACTAGGGTGCATTTCAGGGGGTAAAAGGCGAAAAATGCTCCCCTTTCTTGCATCCGCACATAGGAAAAACCACGTATCCACGGGATTTTCCGCATAAATACGTGGTTTCGGGGGAAGTGGAGACAACAGGACTCGAACCTGCGACCTCCTGCACGTCAAGCAAATGCTCTCCCAGCTGAGCTATGTCTCCACAAACAATGTGCAGCCGTTCCGATGGGCTACGAAGGTATTATATCACGAACCAGCAGGGGGAATCAACTAAAAAATTTGAAAATTGAGAAAGAATCCAACGATTGGGGGGTAGGTCCGGCTCGGCCTCAGGTAGTGAACCTTGCCGGACCAGCGTCATCTCTGACCTGTTTAAAATATACCATGAAGTCACTCGAAGGTCAATGGGGGTCATGGAAATGTAATGAAACGTAATAATTCTTACGAAAAGCATAGGAAAAAACGAAACAAAAAGTGTCCCCAGCCGGAGCGTGTTCCCGGGATAATCTATGTGAGACCGGACACCTCCGATACGGGCAAAACCGCACTCCTCCCGGAACTGGGGACAATCTCTATTATACGGCTCCAAAATCGGTTTTGCAATACAAACCTGCATGCCGCCTGCGGCGGCGGGATTTTCAGAGTAAAAAACCCGGTCCGCCTGCACGAAGCCAAGCCGACCGGGTAAAAAGGGGAGGATAAGTATTAATCTTTATCATTTGTTGACACTTACAGTATAAACGCTTTTCCGCAAAATATACAAAGAGAAAAAAAATTTTCCATCCCCTCAAAGCTTCTGATCCTCCTCTGACGGCACATACACCGCAATGTCCTCAATCCTGCAGTTCAATATGCGGCACAGATCGTTGACGGTTTTCATGGATATATCCTTATTGTACTTCAATCTGTGGAGCGTACTGTCGGAAAGCTTGTGCTTCTTTGTAAGCGTGTACCAGTTCTCCTCCGAATGAGCCAATGTCTCCCAAAATGGCGAATAATCAATCATGCTGTTCTCCCCGTATGCCTTCCTCTTCTGGTAAAATATTCCATTAAACTAAGCATACGTGAGTTTTCATGTCTTGAATATCTTCGCAATTACGAATATACTATAGGTAATTCCATGTATAGTCCCAGGACGCAGGAAGGCTGCGGCTCTGGCTGCAGCCGGTGAAAGCACCCACTATTAGGAAAGGAAGACAGCGCTATGAGACATTTAACCAAAAAGGAAATGGAAGCACTGGCGGGAAACAAAGAGGTGAGGGACCGTATCTCCCGCTTTCTCGCCATGGACGGGGAAAATTTTTTCCAGGAGGTGCGCTCCCGCCTTTCCCCCGGCGAGCTGGAGGAGTATCTGAAGGAAAATCCCGACGAGCGCGTTTATATGCGCGGCACACAAGATCAGAGCCGGCAGGAATCCTGACGGCAGAAAGACAAGGCGGCCTGTCAAATGACAAACCGCCCTTCTGCTGGTTCTTCTTCAAAATAGTCCTTATAATCCACCTCTATGGAATGGCGCATGCGCTTCATGCTGAAATAGAGGTGTTCCTTCAGCGATGCCTCCAGTCCCTTCTGATCCTTCTTCTCAATCAGCCGGAACAGCTCCTCATGCTCCCCGATAATCCGCATAAAGTCTGTCTCTGTGATGAAATCCAGCATACGGAACCGGGTATAGTGGAGCTGCTGGGCCTGAAGCATCTCCCAGAGCTTCTGCCGCCTGACCGCCCCGAACCAGATGGAATGCATCTGGGCATCCATCCGGTAGAACTTCTCCGCCTCAAAATCCGGCTCATGGATCACCGCCCGCTGCTGGGCGATGGCATGGCGGATGTCCTCCATAACCATGGGGGTCTGGGCTTCCAGAAAATCCCGGAGCACCATTGTCTCCACCGCCAGCCGCATATAGATCATCTGCTTGATGTTGTCCAGGCTGAGCAGGGTCACGCGGATCCCCTTGTAGGGCACATTCTCCACAAAACCCTGCTCCTGAAGAAGGCGCATGGCCTCCCGCACGGGAGTTCTGGACACTCCGAACCGCTCGCAGATCTCGTTCTCGCTCAGCATCCGCCCCGGCTCCAGCTTCAGGTCCAGCATCTCCCGCTTTAGGGTCTCATACACAAGCTCATTCCTGTTTCTGCATTCCATTACTTAGGCTGCTTTCCGATGTAAGCCAGGATACCGCCGTCCACGTACAGCACCAGGCCGTTCACGAAATTGGAAGCGTCGGAAGCCAGGAATACGGCGGGTCCGCCCAGATCCTCCGCCTCGCCCCAGCGCCCGGCAGGGGTCTTGCTCACGATAAACTGGTCAAAGGGATGCCGGGAACCATCGGGCTGGATCTCGCGCAGGGGAGCTGTCTGGGGAGTTGCGATGTAGCCGGGCCCAATGCCGTTGCACTGGATGTTGTACTCGCCGTACTCGGAAGCAATGTTCTTGGTCAGCATCTTAAGACCGCCCTTTGCAGCCGCATATGCGGACACGGTCTCGCGGCCCAGCTCGCTCATCATGGAGCAGATGTTGATGATCTTGCCGTGGCCCTTCTTGATCATGCTGGGGATAACCGCCTTGGATACGATAAAGGGAGCATTCAAGTCCACGTCGATTACCTGGCGGAACTCAGCAGCCGTCATATCGCACATGGGGATTCTCTTGATGATGCCCGCGTTATTTACCAGGATATCAATCACGCCCACTTCCTTCTCAATCTTGGCCACCAGCTCGTTCACCGCGTTCTCGTCGGTCACGTCGCACACATAGCCGTGCGCCTCGATTCCTTCCTCCTTGTAAGCGGCGAGGCCCTTGTCCACCAGCTCCTGCTTGATATCGTTAAACACAATGGTCGCGCCCGCTCCGGCCATAGCCTTGGCGATAGCAAAGCCAATGCCGTAGGAAGCTCCGGTAATCAGGGCAACCTTGCCCTCCAGTGAGAAATTCTTTAAATAATCCATGTCATTATCCTCCATTCTATCTCTCATCAACAATTCATCCGATCCCAATGATTACTTCATCTCATTGGGCTTCATGGTGTCCATGTCGTCAAACTCCATGTTCTCGCCGCCCATTGCCCAGATAAAGGTGTAGTTGGAAGTGCCGGCTCCGCAGTGGATGCTCCAGGAGGGGCTGATCACGGCCTCCTCATTCTTCATAATAATGTGGCGTGTCTCGGTGGGCTCGCCCATCATGTGGAATACCACATTGTCCCCGGGAACCTCAAAATACATATATACCTCCATGCGGCGCTCATGGGTATGGGCCGGCATGGTGTTCCAAACGCTGCCGGGCTCCAGAACGGTCATGCCCATGGACAGCTGGCAGGTCTTTAACACATCCGGATGGATGAACTGATTGATCACGCGCTTGTTGGACAGCTCCGCGTCGCCGCAGGGTCTCTTGGCCGCCTTCTCAATCGGAATAAAGGTGGTTGTGTAGGAGGTGTGGGCCGGTGCGCTTACCATATAGAACTTGGCCGGATTCTCCGGATCCTCGCTCTCAAAATAAACCTCCTTGGTTCCCTTGGTGATGTACAGGCAGTCCTTGTAGCCCATCTTGAAGGTCTCTCCGTCTGCGGTAATGCTGCCCGCGCCGCCGATATTGAAGATGCCGATCTCGCGGCGCTCCAGGAAATAATGGGTGCCGAAGTTCTTCCAGCAGTCGATTCCCTTCTCAATGGAAACCTTCTCTGTGGTAGGCATGCAGCCCAGCGTCACCATGCGGTCCACGTGGGAATACACGGCCACTACCTCGTTGGCCACATACAGGTTCTGAATCAGGAACTCCTTCCTCAGCTCCTCGGTGGTGTAGCGCTTTACATCCTTCTGGTTTGCGGAATAACGAATATCCATTTCCTGTTCCTCCTTTTTATATTGTCTCTTTTTTAGTTGTATGCAAATCTTTTAATTTGTATACAACTTTTAATTTCTGTATACAGATTACCACATTCTTCCGCCCTCCGCAATGGTCAGAATCTCCAAAAAATAAATTTATTTCTATGCATATTCCCGATATCCATTGCGCAGGCTTTCTGTTTATTATATACTGGTGACTGTTTGGAAGCATTTGACTTAGAAAACAGGAGTGTACTGACTATGGAGAAAAATATCATTGTCGGCCAGTCCGGAGGACCCACGGCCGTCATCAACGCCAGTCTGTACGGCATTGTACAGGAAGGCCTTGCCCGAAGGGGAGAAGTCGGATCCATATACGGCATGGTGAACGGGATCGAGGGGTTCCTGTCCGGCCATTTTATAGATCTCTCCGCATCTCTCTCTCCGGAGGATCTTGCGCTTTTAAAGCAGACGCCCGGAGCATACCTGGGATCCTGCAGGCATAAGCTCCCTGAATCCATGGATTCCCCTGTCTATTCCCTGCTTTTTGAAAAGCTGGAATCCATGAACATCGGCGCCTTTTTCTATATCGGCGGAAACGACTCCATGGATACCGTGGAAAAACTGAGCCGCTGCGGGAAGGCCCGCCGCTCCCCCATTTCCTTTATCGGCGTCCCGAAGACCATTGACAACGATCTGCCCCTCACGGATCACACGCCGGGCTATGGAAGCGCGGCCAAATACGTGGCCTCCACGGTCCGGGAGATTGTCCTGGACGCCTCCGTGTACCAGCAGCCCTCCATCACCCTTGTGGAGCTCATGGGGCGGCATGCGGGCTGGGTGACCGCCGCCTCGGTCCTGGCGCGGAAATTCCCCGGGGACAACCCCCTGCTCATCTACCTGCCGGAGACCCCATTCTCCGTGGAGAAGCTGTTTGCGCACGCAGAGAGGGCTCTTGCCCAGACCTCCAGCCTGGTCATCTGCGTGTCCGAGGGGATAAAGGACAGCTCCGGCCGCTTCATCTGTGAATATGCCAGCGAAGCCCAGACCGATACCTTTGGCCACAAGATGCTCACCGGCTGCGCCAAGATCCTGGAGGGATATTTGAAAAATCATTTCGGCATAAAGGTTCGATCCGTGGAGCTGAATGTAAACCAGCGCTGCAGCGGCCTGATCGCCTCCCGCTGCGATATGGAGGAGGCCGCCGCCGCAGGCCGCTTTGCCCTGGAAAGCGCCCTCAAAGGGGCCACGGGACAGATGGTCACCTTAAACCGCCTTCCCGGCCCTGACTATGGGACAAAGCCCGGCCTGGCGGAGGCTGCCCTGGTGTGCAACCAGGAGAAAATATTCCCCCAAGAGTGGATCACCCCCGACGGCTGCGGCATTGATCCCGCCTTTGCCGCCTATGCCCTGCCGCTGATCCAGGGGGAGCCGGAGCGGTTCCTGGAAAACGGGCTGCCCCGCTATCTCTACCGGCGCTGATCGCAAAAAGGGCACCCCAGCTGCCAGCTTTCCTGCAGCCAGGGTTGCCCTTTTTTAATCATGTCTCATTAAGCGTGTCTAAGCCCGCAGGCCTCCCTTATCTGGCCTTCTCCACAGCCTCAAACAGGCCGTTCAGATAAGCCGCGCCCAGGGCCCTGTCGTACAGGCCGTATCCGGCTCTTCCCGTCTCGCCCCAGATCATCCGTCCGTGATCCGGCCGCACATACCCGTCAAAGCCGTTGTCCACCAGCGCCTTCACAATGGCGTACATATCCAGGGATCCGCAGCTTGACAGATGCGCCCTCTCCTCAAAGCCATTGTCCAGCACTGCCACATTTCTCAGATGGGCAAAATGGATCCGTCCCATAGCCGCATACTTGGCTGCCAGCCGGGGAACATCATTCTTCGCGGAGCAGCCCAGGGAGCCCGTGCACAGGGTGATGCCGTTGTGGGGATCGTCCACCAGCTTTAAGAACTTGTCCAGGTTCTCCTCACAGGTAATGATCCTGGGAAGTCCGAAGATGCTCCAGCAGGGGTCATCCTCATGGATCGCCATATTCACATCGCACGCCGCAGCTACGGGAATGATTCTCTCAAGGAAATACTTCAGGTTGTTCCAGAGATCCTCCTCTGTCATGCTGTTGTACTCAGCCACCACAGCCTTTAACTCATCCCTGGTATAGCTGGCATCCCAGCCGGGAAGGGTCAGATCGCTGTCGCTGTTTAAGGGGTTCACTGCGTCTACCTGCTCCTGATAATACACCAGGGAGGTGGAGCCGTCCGCAAGCACATGATCCAGCTGGGTGCGGGTCCAGTCAAATACCGGCATGAAATTATAGCAGATGCACTTTACGCCGGCCTCTGCCACCCGGCGGATATTCTCGCAGTAATTTTCGATATAGCGGTCCCTGGAGGGCTTGCCCAGCTTGATATCCTCGTGAACCGGAATGCTCTCGATCACGTCAAATCCAAGCCCTGCGTCCTCCACCTGCTTCTTCAGCTTTGCGATGCTCTCCCGGCTCCACACTTCCCCCACGGGCACATCGTAAACCGCTGTGACAATGGACTTCATCCCCGGAATCTGGCGAATATTCTCCAGCGTCACCTTGTCGTCTTCCCCATACCATCTGAATGATAACTTCATAACTATATAACCTCCTGCCTTTCATTGTTGTCTTCATTATAACAAATAGGATTTTTTCCCGCTATAGTGATAATTGTTGTACATATTGCAAAAATTGTGGTTTCATGCTAGGATTACATTGAATCATTACCGCTTGGTGCAGCGGATTTGACGCCATTTCCAGGAGGTTTTCCATGAAAAAAAGGCTTCCAACGGATTTCAACACGCGGCAGTACATGGAGCCCGTGGACTTTGAGTTATTTTATTACAGCGACGTGGCCCTGGCCAGCGTCGCCCCCCACCACCACGACTATTATGAGCTGTATTTTTTCCTGGAGGGGGATGTAAACTACCACATAGAGGACAGCATGTACCGGCTCACCTACGGAGACTGCCTCCTTATCCCGCCGGGCACATCCCACTATCCCATCTTTCTCAGCCACCAGAAGCCCTACCGCCGTTTTGTCTTCTGGTTCCGGAAGGATTACTACCAAAAGCTTCACGCGGCGGATCCGGATCTCACCTACTGCTTTGACCAGGCCGCCACACACCGGATCTACCGCTTCCGGGCGGACACATTCGCCTCCCAGGCCATCCAGGGAAAGCTTCTGGATCTCCTGGAGGAAATACGCGGAAACCGGCCCTTCAAGCGGCAGACTGCGGAGCTCATGGCCATCTCCTTTCTGCTCCACATCAACCGGCTGGTCTACGACACCATCCACCAGCAGTCCGCTGCCTGCGAAAACCTCCTCTACCTAAACATCTGCGACTATATCAACCGGCACTTGCGGGAGGATTTAAGCCTGGACAGCCTGGCCGCCTTTTTTTACGTGAGCAAATTCCATATTTCCCATATATTCAAGGAAAATATGGGCATCTCCCTCCATCAGTATATTTTAAAAAAGCGGCTCCATGCGAGCAAAAACGCCATCCTGTCCGGCCAGCCCATCGGCCTGGTCTACCACCAGTACGGCTTTAAGGACTACACCAGTTTTTTCAGGGCGTTCAAAAAGGAGTATGGAGCCTCGCCCAAGGAATACCGGACCCAGCACCTTTCGCTGGTCTCCAGCCGGGAGGATACGACATGACCTACGCCTTAAGTGACTCACCCTGCAGCCTCTGTCCCAGAAAATGCGGGGTGGACCGAAAAACAGAAACCGGGTTCTGCAAAGTCACCCGCACCATACGGGCGGCCCGCGCAGCCCTCCACGCCTGGGAGGAGCCCTGCATAAGCGGACCCCAGTGGGAGCCCGGAGGCAGCGGAACCGTATTTTTCTCCGGCTGCACCCTGCGCTGCGTCTTCTGCCAGAACCACGCCATCAGCGCGGAGAATTTCGGCAGGGAGCTTACCACAGGGGAGCTGGCCGATGTATTTCTGCGCCTTCAGGAGCAAGGGGCCCACAACATCAACCTTGTCACCGCCACCCAGTTTCTCCCCTCCATCCTGCCTGCCCTGGATCAGGTCCGGCACCGGCTCCGGATCCCTGTGGTGTACAACTGCGGCGGCTATGAGCTTGTGTCCACCGTAAAAGCCCTGAAGGATTATGTGGACATCTGGCTTCCTGATTTCAAATACTATGACAGCCAGCTGGCCTGGGAGCTCTCGGGGGCCAGAGATTATTTCGACGTGGCCTCCGCCGCCATATCCCAGATGATAGCCCAGACCGGCCCGCCTGTCCTGGTCCCCAGCCAAAGCCCTGAACCAAAGCTTTCCGGGCGCTTTTTCCCTCTGATGAAAAAGGGCGTCATCATCCGGCACCTGGTTCTTCCCGGACACCGGAAGGACTCCATCGCCCTTTTGGGCTGGATCCGCTCCCATCTGCCGGAAGGCGGCTTTCTCATAAGCCTCATGAGTCAGTATACCCCGGCTGCACCTGTTCCTAAACATCCGGAGCTGAACCGGAGGATCACTTCCTATGAGTACGATAAGGTGGTGGACGAGGCCATCCGCCTCGGCCTCACCCAGGGCTATATGCAGAAGAAGAGCAGCGCCCGGGAAGAATATACGCCCCCCTTTGACCTGGAAGGACTTTCCCCGACGGCACTGCACACGCCGTAACCAAAAGGAAGGCGGATACCAGATTCACGATTTCTGATATCCGCCTTCTAAACTGCTTTGTCCATTGGACTAAACCTCGCTTTTTTCGAAACAATTGTTTCTTATTTTTACTACAACATCTATATGAAGTTGTCTTCCTATCTTCCTTTCCGCTTCCTGTTCCCGATGATTACTATCCTCTGGCTCTCTGATCGTTCCTTTCTGTCATTCTTTCATCTATCTGGTATCTCTCCTTCGTTCTGATAATACTTTCTCGTCATATTACCAAACCGATTGTGCTTGCTGCACAGATACTCTTTTACTTCTTTAGATAGATTATATCTCTGATCCTCTGGCCTTCCGGTTCTCTCATCCTTCCATAAGCTTTCTCTTTCATGTATCTAAATACTGCAATTGCTCTTTCCAATCGATTGGCCATCTTTGTCTTTTTTCTTTAAATACATCTACTTAAGAATCTTATGGGAACATCTGCTTCTGTCCGATAGGCATTCCCGGTTTCATTTATAATTGTAAGGAAAAATCCTTTTCTCTTAAATTATAAATGAAACAAAATTTACGTCTTCGGCGGTCCGTACCTCCTTTTCTTAGATTTTGTAGTTCTTGTTTGTTTTGTTGTCTTTATTATAATCAATGGATCCAGATTTGTCAATACTCTTTTTGAAAAAATGTTATATTTTTTGTTATTATTTCGTCAGAAATATTTTATTACAATTGTTTCCATTTTTATACAATATTTTTCATATATTTTTTGAATTATCTGAAATATTCCGAATATTTCACCGCTGCATCCAGGGCGGGGATCCCGCCCCTTAATCCGGCACGTCCTCTTTGGGGAATTTTTTGCGGATCCGCCAAAAGGTAACCATGTGGGCTGTGGCCGTGATCAGCCAGGACACCGGATAGGACAGGTACAGCACCTGCAGACTGCGGAATGCCTGGAATATAGTCAGCACCCATACGATCCGCAGGCCGCAGGCTCCGGTCAGGGAGACGAACATGGGGATCACCGAGTATCCCAGTCCCCGCAGACTTCCCACCATGCAGTCCATCATGCCGCAGATGAAGTAGGTGGAGCAGATAATGCGCAGGCGGAGGGCCCCATAGGCCAGAACCTCAGGCTCCGACGAATAGATGCCAAGAAGGACATCCTGTCCCAATACCGCCAGCAGGCCCAGGCTGAGTCCTATGGCTACAACCACGCCCTGGCAGCATAACAGAATTCTGTTGATCCTGCGGTACTTTTTCCCTCCAAGGTTCTGGCTGGTAAAGCTCAGGTTGGTCTGGTAAATCGCGTTCATGGCTGTGTAGACAAAGTTCTCAATGTTGGAGGAGGCGGTGTTGCCCGCCATAGCCACGGATCCAAAGGAGTTGACGGAGGACTGGATCACCACGTTGGACACGGAGAAAACCGCTCCCTGTATGCCAGCGGGGAGGCCCACTTTCAGGATTCTCTTTAATTTGCCCGGAACAATCCGAAGCTTCTTAAGCTCCAGCTTCAGCGGGCCCGGCGCTTCCATAAGGCTCTTCACAATGAAGAAGGCGGAAATGTGCTCGGAGATCACCGTGGCCCAGGCCACGCCGTCCACGCCTCTGCCAAAGCCCACAACAAAGGTGAGATTCAGGATTACGTTTACCACGCCTGCGGCAAACAGATAGTAGAGGGGCCGTCGGGTATCCCCCACCGCCCTGAGAATCGCGGCTCCGAAGTTGTAGATCATAACCACCGGCATGCCCAGGAAGTAGATCCGCATATATAAAATCGCCTGATCCAGCACATCGTCCGGGGTTCCCATCAGCCGAAGCATGGGCTTTGCGGCTGTCAGCCCCAGAACCACCAGAGCCAGGCCGCTCAGAAGGCTGGTCAGCATAGCGGTGTGTACGGTTTCGCTGATGTTTTTGTCCTGCCTGGCTCCATAGTATTTTCCCACCAGCACGTTTACGCCCACGGACAGTCCCACAAATATATTGATCAGCAGATTGATAAGGGCTGATGTGGAGCCCACGGCTGCCAGGGCCTGGCTTCCCGTAAACCGGCCCACCACAATGATATCCGCCGCATTGAATAAAAGCTGAAGGATGCTGGAGAGCATCAGCGGGATAGAAAACAAAAGGATCTTGCCCAGAAGAGGGCCGTGACACATATCTATCTCGTAAGATTTTTTCATTTTCCTATGTAACCTCCACTCATTTTGTAACCGTTCATATTCCAGCAGAGAGATTTTAGCACAGAGATTTTACATTTACAAGCGTAAAGTTGCCCGAGTTTTTTCGTATTGACTTTTTTTCTATTCTGCCTTAAAATATAGACCTTTGCATAGAATCGGGAGTTTGACAGCTGAATAAATGAAAAATCCTTATAGGCCGCATAAAGCCTATATTTTTTTGTCAAGTTTTTCAT
>CALWRY010000049.1 GCA_944384065.1 uncultured Enterocloster sp.
CGCTTTGGAGGAAGGGGATATGATCCGGAGGATCTGTCCCAGATTGGCAGCATTGGGCTTATGAAGGCCATTGATAAATTTGAGACTGCTTTTGACGTGAAATTCTCCACCTATGCGGTGCCCATGATTGCCGGGGAGATCAAGCGGTTTTTGCGGGACGACGGCATGATCAAGGTGAGCCGCTCCTTAAAAGAGCTGGCGGCGCGGGCGCGGGCCGCCAGGGAGCAGATGACGGGCCGGCTGGGCCGGGAGCCCACCATCGACGAGATTGCGGGCTGCCTGGGGGCAAGCCGCGAGGAGGTGGCGGCCTCCCTGGAGGCCGGGGCAGAAGTGGAGTCCCTTTACCGGCCCATAGGGGGAAATGAGGATACAAACATCTGCCTGATGGATCGGCTGGAGGAGGAGAGGGATGAACACGAGAGCCTGTTAAACCGCATGGTGCTTAAGGAGCTTATGGACGGCCTGGGTACAAAGCAGCGGGAGATCATCCTCCGGCGGTATTTCTACAATCAGACGCAGACAAAAATCGCGGAGGATCTGGGCATATCCCAGGTACAGGTCTCCCGCCTGGAAAAACGCATCCTGAAAGAAATGCGCAGGCGTTTTGAGCAGTGACGCCGCCCCCATAAAAGGAAGGCGCATCCGGCGGGAAGCGATTTAGTCGCTCACCAGCAGATAGGGCGTCACCTGGTATACATAGTAGTTCAGCCAGTTGGTGTAGAGGGTGTTGGAGGTATTCCGCCAGGTGAGCACAGGCACGGAGAAGGGGTCGTTGTGCTCATAGTAGTTGCAGGGGACAGCGGGATTTAAGCCCTTTTCCAGATCCCTGTGATACTCGTTGTTTAAGGTCATGCGGTCGTACTCCGGATGGCCCTGGACGAAGACCTGGCGGCCGTCCCGGCTCATGACGAGAAAGACGCCGGCCTCCTCGGATTCCGCCAGAATCTGCAGCTCAGGGTGCTTTTCAATATCCTTCCGGAGCACCTGGGTGTACCGGGAATGGGGGGCTAAAAAGTAGTCGTTTAAGCTGCGCACCAGGGGCACCTTCCGGTCCAATACTTTGTGGTTGTAGATGCCGGAGAGCTTGCGCTCCATCTGGTATTTGGGGATTCCGTAGTGGTAATACAGGGCGGCCTGGGCGCCCCAGCAGATGTGGATGGTGGAGGTCACATGGGTCTTGGTCCACTCCATGATCCGGCACAGCTCCTCCCAGTAATTGACCTCCTCGTACTCCAGATTTTCCACCGGCGCGCCGGTGATGATCATGCCGTCAAAGCGATGGCGGCGGACCTCGTCAAAGGTTATGTAAAATTTGTTGAGGTGGCTGGCGGAGGTGTTTTTCGACACATGGGTGGACAGCATGAGAAAGGTGCAGTCCACCTGGAGGGGGGTGTTGGAGAGGGCCCGCAGAAGCTGGGTCTCCGTGTCCTCCTTGATGGGCATGAGGTTCAAAATCAGGATCTCCAGAGGCCGGATATCCTGGCTCATGGCCCGATCCTCATCCATGATAAATATATTCTCTGATTCCAATACCGCTCTGGCGGGAAGTTCCTTCTGTACTTTAATAGGCATAATTTTTCTCCCTTCTATTGCTGTAAATGTTGCAAATAAGCCTGTTTCCGGCTGCTTTTAAGACGCAGAATCCGCACAGCTTCCCCTGGGCCGCCCGGCCCGGGGGAGCGCTGTGCTACAGCATTCGAAGGAAGTCCTCCTCGGACAGGACGGGTATGTTCAGTTCCCTGGCCTTCTTGTTCTTGGAGGAATTGGATGCGGTGTCGTTGTTGATGAGGTAGCTGGTCTTTGAGGTCACCGATCCCGTGACCTTTCCCCCCGCTGCCTCGATGCGCTCCGCAAGCTCTTTGCGGTTGGAAAAATGGGTGAGGGAGCCGGTAATCACAAAGATTTTCCCAGCCAGGGGCTGCTGCCCGGCCTCCGCCTGCTCCTTTTCAATCACAAGGCAGCCAAGGAGCCGGTCCAGCATCTGATTATTTTTCTCCGAGGCAAAGTAATCCATCCAGGCCTGGGCCAGGACGCTGCCGATGCCGTCCACCGCAGTCAGATCTTCCAGATCCGCCCGGCGCATTTTCTCCAAATCATAGGAAAAATGGCGGCAGAGGACCTTGGCGTTTGCCAGGCCGATGCCCGCGATCCCCAGGCCGTAAATCAGCCGCGGAAGGGTGGTGCGGGAGGCTGCCCGGGCGGAGGCGATGAGGTTTTCATAGGACTTCTCCCCGAAGCCCTCCATGGACACAATGGCCTCCCGGTGGGCGTCCAGATGGAAGATATCCGCGTATTCGTGGATAAAGCCCGCGCTTATGAATTTCTCCAGGGTGGCCTCGGAGAGGCCGTCGATGTTTAAGGCGTCCCGACTCACAAACAGGGTAAAGCTCTTGATCTTTTTTGCCTGGCAGTCGGGATTTGTGCAGTAAAGGCTCTTCACCTCTCCGATGCTCTTTATCTGGGTCGGGCCCTGGCAGACCGGACATTTCTCCGGTATGTCCCTGACCCCGCTGCGGGTCAGATTGTCCGCGATCTGGGGGATGATCATGTTGGCCTTGTAGACCGTGATCCGATCCCCGGCTCCCAGCTCAAGAGCCTCCATGATGCTGATGTTGTGGACGCTGGCGCGGCTCACCGTGGTGCCCTCCAGCTCCACGGGCTCAAAGACAGCCACCGGGTTGATGAGCCCGGTGCGGGAGGCGCTCCACTCAATGTAGGACAGGGTGGTTTCCCGCACCTCGTCCTGCCACTTGAACGCGATGGCGTTGCGGGGGAACTTGGCGGTCCGGCCCAGGGATTCCCCGTAGGCGATGTCGTCGTAGAGGAGAACCAGGCCGTCGGAGGGGATATCATTTTCCGGCACCTGCTCCTCAAACTGCTTCACGGCCTGGCGGATGGTCCCCGCCTCCACCTCCACATAGGGTACCACCTCAAAGCCCTGGGTTTTCAGCCATTCAAACTGCTCCCTGCGGGAATTTTTAAAATCCACCCCGTCGGCCCGCACCAGGGCAAAGGCCTCAAAGCGCACGCTGCGCTCCGCAGTGATCTGGCTGCTTAGCTGGCGCACAGAGCCGCTGCACAGGTTGCGGGGATTCTTGTACCTGGCGTCCACATCCTCGATCTCCTCGTTGATGCGGGCAAAGTCCGAATAGCGGATGATGGCCTCCCCCCGGAGGATGAGCTGCCCCGTATAGGCGATTTTCAGGGGGATGTTCACAAAGGTCCGGGCGTTGGGGGTGATGACCTCGCCGATCTCCCCGTTTCCCCGGGTGACGGCTTTTGCAAGCTCCCCGCCCTCATAGGTCAGGACAATGGTGAGGCCGTCCATCTTCCAGGAGAGAAGGCCCTTCTGCTCCCCCAGCCAGTCCGCCAGCTCCTCCACGCTCTTTGTCTTGTCCAAGGAGAGCATGGGGGACTCGTGGGTTTCCTTGGGCAGCTCCTCCAGGACCTGATAGCCCACCTCCTGGGTGGGGCTTCCCGCCATGATGACGCCGGTCTCCCTCTCCAGGCCGGCCAGCTCGTCGTAGAGCCGGTCATATTCAAAATTGCTCATGATCTCCCGATCCTCCTGGTAGTAGGCCCTGGCGGCCTGCTTTAAGAGGGGGATGAGCTCCTTCATTCTCTGAATCTTAGTTTCCATTCGGTCGGTTCCTCTCTATTACGATTTCTCCGTTTCGGCTGCGTCTCCCGGGCCTGGGACTGGCCGGAGGCGGCGCGCTCCTTTGCGGACAGGCTGCTGGAACCTTTTAGAAGCTCCATCAGCTCCTGATACTCTCTGCCCTCCACCGGGCGGAAGGCGCCCTCCGCCAGATCGCCCAGGCGGATATTCATGATCCGCACCCGCACCAGGCGGCGGACCCGGCAGCCGCAGGCTTCACACATGCGCCGGATTTGCCGGTTCAGCCCCTGGGTGAGGACAATGGAAAATTCCCGCTCCCCCAGGCGGCGCACCCTGCAGGGGCGGGTAGTCTCTTTAAGATCCTCCAGCCAGATGCCTGCCGCCATGCGCTCCAGCATCCGGCTGGTCACAGGGCGGTCAATGGTCACGTGGTATTCCTTTTCGTGGGCGTTTCCCGCCCGCATGATCCGATTCACCAGATCGCCCTGGTTGGTCATGAGCAGCAGGCCCTGGGAGTCCTTGTCCAGGCGGCCCACAGGGTAAATCCGCTCCGGATATTTTAAAAATTCCACGATGTTCTCCGCCCGGTCCTTATCCGAGGTGGTGCACACAATGCCCCTGGGCTTGTTTACCGCCAGGAGCACGGGGCTGGGCTTTCTGCCGTCCGCCACGGCGCGGCCGTCCACCTCCACCTTCTGGCCGGGAAGAACGGACTGGCCAATCGCGGCGGGCTGTCCGTCTATGTACACTCTCCCCGCCTCTATCAGGCGGTCCGCCTCCCGGCGGGAGCAGACGCCCATGCGCCCCAGCCATTTATTCAGGCGCTCGCCAAGGGGGCGGGCAGTTTCTTGTCTCTGATCTCTCATAGGGGTGTGGTTTTTCGCCTTTCTGCGTTTACTTTGAAAATTCCGCTGCCGGCGGCACGGAACTATACCCATTATATTACCGGTTCCGCAGGAAGTCCACAAGATTCTTTTAACGTGTGCCGTCTATTTGCAGAAAAGTTTAGACGGCAGGCGGATAAATCCAGGATTTCAGAACACACCTGCCAGTCTTGCAGCCCAGTCGATCACTCCCAGAACCCAGCTGGTGAAGACTCCGTAGAGGATCACCGGCCCTGCGATTGTAAAAATTTTACAGCCCACGCCGAACACATCCCCCTCTGCCTGGTACTCGATGGCCGGGGCCGCCACCGAGTTGGCAAAGCCCGTGATGGGCACCAGGGCCCCGGCTCCCCCGAACTTCACAAGCCTGGGATAGAGATTGCAGCCGGTGAGAAGGGCGGAGAGGAGGACCAGCTCCACGGAGGTCCAGGCGGAGGCTGTGTCCTTGTCCATTTTCAGGGGGCCTGTCATCCATTCGTTTAAGAGCTGCCCCAAAAGGCAGATCAGGCCGCCCACCAGGAAGGCCCTGGCCAGAGAGGCCCCCAGGCTGTGCACCGGCGTGACTTCCTTCACATATTTCTCGTATTGCTTTTTGTCAATTTCCATATGCGTGTATTCTCCTTCCAAGACAGCCCGGACGTAACCGTTCAGACAGCAAATATCGGGACAATGGCGGGCGGAAATCACGTCTGCCTAAGGGGCCATCCCCCGCCAGAAGTAGAGCAGGGATCCCACAAGCTTCCCCGCGGCGATGGAGAGGATCACGCAGGGGAATCCCACCGCCAGGCGGATCCGCCGGGTGAGTGTGGGGAGGGCCTTTAAGGTCTCCGCCAGGGACAGGGCCAGGCAGCCCACAAATACGCCTGTGCAGAGCCCGGCGGCCCCCAGGAAAATATGTCCGGCCCCTGCCCCCAAAGGGAGCCGAAGCTGAAACAGATCCATGAGGTTTCCCAGGACCCCGCCCAGAACGATCATGGTCTCATAGAGAAGAATATGCCGCTTGGTGCCGGTTTTTCCTATGAGCCGCACAAAGACGCCGATGATGGCCAAGAAGGCATAGACGCCGGCCGCAATGGTTCCCCCGGCTGCCAGCCCGATGACGCCGAGAAGAAGAGTTTTAACCGCCATCTGTCCCGGACTCCTTTCCGCTGCCGGAGGCAATCAGGGTTTTTGTAATGTTGTCCTCGTAAAGCCGCATCTCCACCTCCAGGGGAGTGGGATCCGTATTCAGCTTCTTTGCCGCCACATGGTTGAAAAATACCAGGATGCCCAGGGCCAGGCCGAGGCAGTAGCTCACCTCCAGGACGGAAAAACCGTCGGAGGGCGATCCCATGATCAGGAGGTGTACCTCCTTAAAAACATCCGCCACGCTGACGTCATTGTTGAAGGTCATAATGGCAAAGGCAGCGCCGAAAAAGCATATTCCGCACACAAACAGAGTTTTTGCCCACTGCCGCAGGAGCTTTGGCGGGCCCGGGGGCTCGTAGGCCACCACAAAATCCGCTGGGCCCAGGGCCCGGGCGTCAAGATCCGCGTCCAGCGCCTCCACCATGGCGATGATCTTCAGGGCATTGGCCACATAGCGGTGCTTTTCTGCCTTTTGGATATGCATGACGGGAAGGCCGCTGCATTTCTCCTGCTTGGCCGTGTTCCTGCAGTAAACCCGGGCCACATCCTTAAGAAGTACGTCCCGGCTCGTCACCTCGGCCAGCTCCTTAAACTGAATATAGACCGTGTCCCTCATAGTCCCTTTGCGCTCCGCGTTCCGCCATGGGGCCCTAAGACAGAGAAGCCGGGCTTTGTCACAAAGGCCGGAACCGACGCATTCTCAGGAAATTCATTGGCCGGAGGATTCCATTTTCCCCGCTCCTCCATGACCAGGGTGCCCTGCTCCTCATAGCTGCTGTCCTGAAATCCGGAAACCAGGCACCAGATCAGGGCTGCAAGGAAAAGGAGGCCGGCTGCAGCCGCAGACAGCTCCAGTATTCTTTTTCCAAATCCCATACCATCACATCCTTTCAGACTGCTGCATCTGGTGGTAGTATGGCTGCTGCGGATTTTTTTATGCATGGGCGCGCAAAAAGAGGGGGTTATAAATTATGAATAAGATAAAGAATCGAAAAATAGGCGGGCGGGGAGGGAATGCATAATGTATATAATGTATATTATGTCTTGGAGCAAAAACAACGGGCACGACTGCCGCCTGTTCCGGGCAGGGCCTGCAGCCCGGGCGGCTGAATTTACGCCGGATCCTTCGGAAAAACCGGGGAAAGGCGCGAAAAAAACCAGATAACCAATTGCAAACCTATTTTCTGTATGATATAATAAGTTAGCAATTATCGGGAAAGGGGATTTTGAGTGCGACATAATATACATTATGTCGCACTCACACTGTATGACGCAGGATTTAACCGGAAAAACATTTGGCCGCCTCACGGTGATCCGGGAGGCGGAGCGCAGAAATCCCAGGAGGCGCTATTGGCTCTGCCGCTGCGCCTGCGGCCGGGAGACCGTGGTGGACGCAGGCCATCTCATAAGCGGCCACACCAAGAGCTGCGGGTGCTGGAGGAAGGAGTTCTCCAGGGAAAAGAAGCGGGATATAA
The DNA here is from genome assembly GCA_944384065.1 of uncultured Enterocloster sp. Classification (GTDB taxonomy): domain Bacteria; phylum Bacillota; class Clostridia; order Lachnospirales; family Lachnospiraceae; genus Enterocloster. The sequence goes on from CALWRY010000049.1 coordinate 7,107, forward strand.
AGGGGATGCGCTTTGGCCGCCTCACAGCCCTGCGGGAGGCCCTGCCCCAGGAGGGAGGGAGCAGCCTTTGGAAGTGCCGCTGCGACTGCGGGAAGGAAATCTTCTGCTCAAAGGACTCCCTGGTGCGCGGCAACACGAAAAGCTGCGGCTGCCTGCGGGAGGAGACGCGGCGTGAGAATATGAAGAACGCCATCCACTTTGTGGAGGGGACCTGCCTGGAGCGGATCGCCAGCCGGAAGGCCTGCGCCAACAACACCAGCGGCCAGAGAGGTGTGTACCGGAGGGAGAACAACCGGTGGAGGGCCTGCATCGGCTTTAAGGGAAAGGTGTACAACCTGGGGACATTTGAGAAGTACGAGGACGCGGTGAGGGCCCGGCAGAAGGCGGAGCATGAGCTGTATGACGCGTTTTTGAGGGAGCATGGGGGAGAACCTTAGGGAGATCCTGCTGCCGTCCGCCGCATAAAGATTTGGATTCAGGAAGAAGGAAGAAAGGGAGAACGATGGGATTTTTTTCAAATTGGTTTAAGGGTCTGCAGAAAGAGGAGCAGACGAATAACGACGAGTATGTGGAGTACCTTCTGAAGGAATTGGAAAAGGCGAAGACGGAAAATGCCCAGGCGCTGGAGAAGGAAAAGAGGCTCATGGCGCAGATTGAGGCAGCGCAGGAAAATCAGAAAGACGATGCGGATCGTGAGAAGGCTGAACTGCGCGCCCAAGTGGAGGCTATGCGGGAAGAATTAGAAAAAAACGCAAGGCGGCTGGAAGAAGGCGCGTGGCAGAAGGAAAAAGAATTAAAGGAGCTTAAAGAGCGCTTAAAGGAGTATGAATCCAGCTATCCGCAGATGTCAAAATACATTTCTCAGGCCAAGGAGGATGCGGATGCCATACGGCTTTCCGCAAAGAGTGAATCGGAGGAAATTTTGCTTTCCGCGAAGACGAAGGCGGAAGAAATTTTGGCCTCGGCAAAGGAAAGCTCCCTGAAGCTGGAGGCGGAGACAAAGGCAAAAACGGATCTGTACCGGCATAAGGTGGAAAAAAACCTGAGGGAACGGGCGAGGGAGAACGAAGAAAAATTCAATATTGCCAGATGCCAGATGAAGGAATATCTGGACGCCTTCAACCGGATCCAGAGCTCGCTGGTAAAGAATTATAACGAGCTGGGGCAGTGGATAGAGAAAATGCCGATACGGATCGAGGACCTGTTTTCAGATAAGCCCTTGGAGCTTTTAAGCGACAGGGAACAGGAAAAAAGTGCTGGAAGGGCTTCCGAATGAAAGACGGGAAGAATCGAACATGGATCCGGACAGTGACAGCTCTGGCAGCTGTGGGAGGCATCCTGGGACTTTTCGGATGCACGGGCACTGCAGGAAATCAGCAGATGGAAAGAGTGCCACTTCTGATGGCATATGAGCAGGGGAACCCCTCCTGGTATATGATAGATTTGACGAATCAAATCTATGACTTTTCGGAGATAACCCTTGATTACAGCAGCGGCGCGTCCCATGAAATTATAGGACTGGACAGCCAGATGCAGCCGGTGGACAGCGCAGCAATTGGAGACAAACCATTTGTATTTGCCCCGGAAGAAGGGATGGCTTACATTGCCTTTTCCGTGGATGAGGCCGGAGGCGAGAGCGTTTCGGCGGAAGGGACGCTGTCTCAGGAGGGGATGGAGGCCAGAGGGCAGAATACGATTGCAACAAGCCGGTTTGCAGGGAAAAATATGTCGGTTTTGGGGGACAGCATAAGCGCTTTCGCCGGATATATCCCTACGGGATATGAGCCCCAATATCCCTCCGGGGACGTGGGAATCCCGGACATGTGGTGGTATCGGGTGGCCGGAAGGCTTGGAATGAATGTCTGCAAAATCAATGCCTGCTCCGGCTCAGGTGTGACGGAGTACGCCTGGGCCTACCGCAGCGTGGGGCGTCTCCCCAGCGACGTGCGGGAGGCAGATCTGCATCAGATGGAGGAACAGCCGGATGTAATTTTTATCTGGCTGGGCGCCAACGATGTGTTCGGAGGGGCGCCGGAGGATGTGATACGGGAAAACTACCGCAATACAGTGGAGAAAACCCAGGAAAATTATCCCAAGGCGGAGATTTATCTGTGTACCTACTATAATACCGGAAGCGAGAGCATCTGGCTGAACGAATATATCCGCCAGCTGTCCGGAGAGCTGGGAGTAGGGGTTGCGGATGTGGAACGGTGCGGAATCACGGCGGAAAACAGTGAGAAATACATTCAGTCCGACGGCCTGCATCCCAATAAAGCCGGTTTTCAGTTAATTGGAGCATGGATAACAGAAGAACTGTTAAAGGATGGTGGTTCAAATGCCTGATAACAGAGTGGAAAAAGAGATAGTCTGGAAAATGACGTGCAGGAGGCTGGCAGAGCAGCTTCCGGGGCATGTGACAGAGGAGTGGGAGGATGCGCTCACGCTTTTGGAACTGTCCGAGGACCGGGCGGTGGTTGGCTGCAGCAGCAGATATCCCGCCCAGGCCGTCACAGTGTATAAGGAGGCGCTGGCAGATAGTTTATCCTGGGCGGCGGGCCGCAAACTGAGCGTAGAAATCCGCAGCCAGGAAACGGAGGCGCCAGAGGAGAAGAAAAGCGCGGCAAAGGCGGCGCGGGGAAAAAAGGCCAAGGGCCGGCGGCCCCGGGGCTTTGCGAAATTTTGCCTGGGAACAGCGGTGGTGGTGTTGTTTCTGGGCCTTATTGTGCTGGGAAAAAATGTGATAGACAACCAGAGCTTTCAGGAGACTTTTTATCAGGTGGGAACGGTAAAGGCGCCGGACAGCGTGCGCGTTGTCCAGCTCTCGGATCTGCACAATACGGAATACGGGAAAAACAATGAGCAGCTGGTGGAGCGGCTTGCGGCCCTTCAACCGGATCTGATTGTGATGACCGGAGATATGATTGACCGGAGGGAGGAATCCACGTCCGCAGTTGTGGAGCTTTGCAGAAGTGCTGCGGGAGTTGCCCCCACCTATTACATATATGGGAACAATGAGACTTCCAGGGCGTTTGGCGCAAAGGATATGAATCTGGAGAGCGTGGACGCGCTTTTGGGATGTGGGGAGGGAAGCAGAGATTCCGGCAAATTTTACAGTCTGGATGATGATTTCAGGACCCTTTTAGAGGGGGCGGGAGTCAAAGTCCTCTTTAATACCAAGGAGGAGCTTCAGGTGGAAGAGACAACTATCGACCTGTTCGGGGTTGTGACCTCCAGCCCGGGGGCGTTTTGGGAGTATGCGGGGGACGCTTTCAGCCAGTATTTAACGCAGAATACGGATCATTTAAAGCTGTTTTTGTGTCATGAGCCCACTATCTTCGAGGTATACGGATCGGAAAGGTGGGGCGATTTGATCCTATGCGGCCATACGCACGGAGGCGTGGCGCGCCTTCCCTATCTGGGAGGCCTGTATGTGACGTCCGGAGGAAAACACGTACTGTTCCCGGAGATGCAGAGCGGCATCGATTACTATGTAGCGGGAATGTATGAGCTGAATGGGAGCCCCTTGATTGTAAATACCGGCCTCACCAATAAGGGACCAGTGCGGGTAAATAATCAGCCGGAGCTTGTAGTCGTGGACATTAACCGTTATTAGGCAGGAGGAGAAAATATGGCTGGTTTATCCATTATCATGTTGTTCGCCCTGATTGTTGCGGCAGTGCTGGGAGCGGCGCTTCTTAAGCTATATAAAAAATCCAGGAATTTTTCTACAAGGACGATCAAAACGGTTTTTTTCCAGATTCCGCTGTTCCGCTTCCGGGTGCTTATCCCCACGCTTTTATTTATGGGGGCGTTCATGTATCTGTACCAGGGGGCGCTGGACTCCACGGCGTCCATTCTAATCAGTCTGAATTATGACAGCGCTTCCCGGGGGCAGAACGCCAACGGAACCCGGTACAATATGTCGGAAATTATCTGCGATGAGGTGGTGGATCGGGCCATCGAAAAGGGAGCGCTTCAAAATGTGTCGGTAAAGGATCTGGCCTCCTGCCTCTCCGTGATGCCTGCTGTTTCCGGAGATGCCACAGACGAGAGCCATTATCATGTGTCCACGGAGTTTGTGCTTACTTATACCTCGGATAAACGAACTTCCCACCTGGACGCGGAAAATGTGGTGCAGCTGGTGGCGGATTCCTATAAAGAGTTCTATATTGACCATTATGCGGACAATTTTGATGTGCTGAAAATCCAGATTAATCCGGAAAATGATTTTCAGGATGTGGATTATCTGGATGTGGTGGATTGGCTGAAGGTGCAGGCCCGGACGGTATCCAATTATATGACGGAGCTGGCCTACAAAAATGGCAGCTTTATCTCAAAGGACGGGGAGACATTTAATTCTATCCGGGAGAAGGTCGCCAATATAAGTGATGTACAGCTAGAGGATAACCTGAGGGCGTATCTGCTCCAAAACGGGATGTCAAAAGACAGGGAGGGATATATCGGCCGCCTGCTCTACAACAACAGCCTGAATGATTTTGAAGAGCAGAAGGCCAGAGCCTCCTTCCAAATCCGCAACGATGCGATTTCCATGTATTCAGAGGAAATGACCCGGGTTGTGCTTGTGCCTACCTGGGATGAGAGCGGAGAGTATTACATGGGCAGGACAAAGGTGGGAATTGACACTTTGTCCATGGAAGCGGAAAACTACAGCAAGACAGCTTCGGATTATTCCAAGGGAATTGAGACGAACCGATCCGTTATAAGCGCCCTCCAGAACGCGGGAGGATCGGGGAATGTCAGCCTGGTGGAAGGCATGATAAAGGAAATAAGCGAAGAAATTATGGATCTGGCCCAGAAGGGGAGAAAGGCTGGATTGGAATACTCAGAGACCCGGATGAACGGCATTATTTCCAGCAGCCCGATCTACCATTCTCTGCCGAAGAGGCTTTTGCTTACCGGCGGGCTCTCCCTGCTCTTTTTCCTGTCGCTCAATATGTACCTGTCGGCAGTGGAGCTGTCGAAGGATAAGCGTATGAAACTGTGAACCGTATGGAAAGGATTTGAAGGAGAATGAAAGAATTTCAGATATCGCGGTATGTTAAAAAATGGCTTCCCCTGATCCTGGCAGTCTGCGTGCTCCTGACCGGGGCGGTTTACATGTTCCTCGCTTCCTCGCAGACCTATATTGCCTCGGCTGTCATACGCTACGAGGGGGAAAACGCTGCCCGCGGACAGACGCCCACAGGGGAGAAATTAAATGTGGAGGAGATCAAATCCTCTGCGGTTGTGTCCAAGGTCATCAGTAACCTGGGCCTGGCTCAGGCAGGGTATTCGGTGGACAGCATCATATCCGGCATCACGATCACGGAAGTGGTGGACGAAGATGAGCAGATGCGCAAGGAAGCCCTCTTAGACGAGGGGCAGGAATATGAGTACGAGCCGGTGACCTATATTGTTTCTTTTACGGCAGGGGGAAAGGCCAACGAGTTTTTCGCCAGGGAAGTCCTGGACGAGGTGCTGGATGTATATTTTGCGACCTACAGCGAGACCTATGTCAATAACGGATATACGGTTAATTCGCTGCGGGATCTCAATCAGGGAAACTATGACTATATTGAGATGATGGAGCTGATTGACTCCAATGTGGATTCCACACTGGAAGCCTTTGTCAGGCGGACGGCGAACGGTCCGAATTTCCGCGCCGCCTCCACCGGAATGACCTTTTCCGATCTGGCAGATCGGTTCTATTATCTTCAGTCTGTGGATATTTCCCGGCTGTTTTCAAAGATCCTTCAGTACCAGGTCACAAAGGATAAGGAGCTTTTGATAGCGAAATACCGCGAGCGCATCAACAACAATCAGATAAACGGAAGCGCGGAGGAAGAGAAGATCGCGGATGTCCTGGCGCTGATTGACGCCTATGTGGCAAAAATGCGGGAGTCAGGAAACACGAATATTACCTATGAATACATATTGGATGATGTTTATGGGAGAGATCTGATCGACAAGTACGGAAATGTGGTGGGTGAGGGCGCTCAGACCGTAACCTACGACAAGCTGATTTACAGCTGGCGGGATCACAGGCAGACGGAAGAATATGCGGTGATTGACTCTGCCTACTGCACCTATATCCTCAATGTGTTTGGCCGCTGCCTGGGAGTGTGCCAGGGGCTTCCCATGCCGTCCATAGGGGCGGAGACTGGGGCAGCGCCGGCTGCATCCGGAGAGACTGCGCCGGCGGATCCTGCATCGGATCAGGCCGCGTCCGGGGAGGTTTCCACAGCGGAGGCCGCTGCGGCAGAGACGGCTGCCCCAGGAGGGGGAGAGGCGCTCTGCGCTTCCTCCGAAAAGACCTGTGCCGCTTTTGACGAGACCACCTATGCCCAGGTTGTCTCCGAAATAGAGACGGGAATCGACTCCCTGCTTGCTGAGCTGGAGGAACTTTACCGTATCACGGACGCGACGAATGCAGAGTACAACGAGTATATGGGGGCGTCCTATATTTCCACTCTTTCCTCGGTTTCCGTGGAGGAGGGGATGAATGTGGCGCTTTATACAGCAATCGCCGCAGTATTTCTCTTAGTTATCTGCAGCTGCTGCGCGATCCTTTTGGGCCGCCTGAACGATATTATTCAGTATGTATTTTATACGGATTCCCTTACGGGATTAAACAACAGGAACGCCTTTGACACATACCTGAAGAACTCCGACAAGAGAGTTCTGGACGACGGCGTTGTCTGTGCGGCGGTCACGATTGCCAACCAGCCGGTTATCAACCGGCAGTTTGGACGGGAGGAAGGGGATAGGCTTATCCGGTTTTTTGCCCAGACTCTGGGCGAGTCCATGGCAAAAACCGGCGCTTATCTGGTATACAACGGAAAGGCGCAGTTTATCGCCGTCCTGGAGGGGACGGACCGCACGGCAGTGGAGCACATGCTTCAGAGGTTCCGCTTTGTGCTGGATCGCAGAGACTTCTTAAAGGATGCGGAAATCCTATATGAGGTGGGCATAGCGGAGAGCGGAGGGGACGGAGCGAGAAAAATGCGCGCCCTGCTCTCGAAAACCATGAGCTCCCTGAAGGAATACAAAAGCTCTACTATCCAAAAGACAGCGGGATAAAGACCGCGCAGAAAGACGGCGGAAAAACGACAGGAAAAAGACCAGGAGGCGCGTCCATGCTTGAAAAGAAGGCGGAAAAAAAGATAGCGGCAGTATACTTTGTTTCCCTGGGCGCGATTATGTACTTTTGTCTGGACGGATACATCGACTTGGGCGTGTACATTACCTACCGCCACGCACTGGCCCTGCTGCTCGTATTTTCCGCCTTCTGCGCATTTTTGGTTCGTCCGGATGTGGCCCGGATGGCGGCCGCTTTTAAGGACTGCCTGGCATTTTGCGCGCCCACCTTTGTATTTTTAGTGTTTTCCCTGTTTATCTGGGCCCACAACCGGGAAGATCCGGCGATCATCGCCCGGGGACTGTCCTCGAATTTTTTCTTTATCAACCATTTTGCCTCTGTCTTTGCAGCCGGAGCCTTCCTCTATATGTTTGGGGAGAAAGGGATCTGGTACAATCTGGTATCCCTGCTCATCCCGTATTTATTCATGCTGGGGCATGTGATGGCGGAGTTTGGAATCGGCGCCTACATGCGGGATCTGTGGGTTCTTATACGCACCTTTGCCGGGGACACAGGGGATGTGATCCAGCAGGCGGAGATACATGAACTGGCCTTCTGCGCGGGCGCTTACCTGGTCTATATGCTTATAAATATGAAGCGCTCCCCCTCTTTTTGGATCCTGTTTGCAGCAGCCTCCTTCTGCTTTGTGTCCGCCTTTAAGCGGATTGCCATTGTGGGTATCCTGATAATAGCTCCATTATGCCTGCTTTTAAAGCTGTGGGTCCGGCTGGGGCAGAAGAAAACGGTTGCGAAAATTCTTACTATCCTCATGGCTGCTACCTGCGTGATCCTTCTGGCTTACGTGGGATTGGTGCATGCCGGGCTTTTTGAGTGGATGGAAAAGGGCGGCATCGATACGATGAGCCGGGCGGACGCCTATGAGTGGGCGCGCCGGTATTACGATTTTTCGCCTGCCTTTTTGGGACGGGGAATCGGATTTTTAACCTATGTGCTCCAAAACGATGGGAATCTTTTGGGGCTCAATACAATCCACAACGATTTCCTGCAGTATTTTGTGGATATTGGTTTTTGGGGATATATTGTCTGGCTGCTGTCCATGACCGTGTTCCGCGTCCTCTATTTTGGAAGAAGGGGAAGGACGGAATTGGCTGTGAATGCGGCGGCTATTACATTGTGGACACTCTTCGTATCCGCCACAGACAATACCCTGCGCTACCCGCTGTTTATCACAGTGATGGCCCTCCTTACCATGGGGGGCGGCTTTGACATCCGGACGGAGGAGATGGGGCGGAAGATATTCGGAGAACACTATGGGATCAAGAGTTGATTTTATCGCCAAAAATATGAAATTTGCCCTGATGAGCCAAATCCTTTTGGTGCTTGCAAATTTTTTTGTGCGGCGGGTCTTTGTGTCCGTTCTGGGGGAAGAATACTTAGGGCTCAACGGACTGTTCTCCGATATTCTCTCCATGCTCTCCCTGGCAGAGCTTGGCCTTGGCACCTCCATTGTGTACAGCCTGTACGAGCCAGTGGCAAGAGGAAACCGGGAGAAGATAAAATCCCTCATGGCCCTCTATCGAAGGGCCTACCAGGCAGTGGGCGGGGTGATTATCGGCGCAGGGCTTCTTTTGACGCCCCATCTTGCTTTTTTTGTAAAGGAGATGCCGGAACACATCGCCCATGTGGAGTGGATCTATATCCTCAATGTGCTGAACGCCGGGGTTTCCTATTTTTTTATTTACAAGGCGTCCCTGCTCTTTGCGGACCAGAAAAAATACGTGGAAATGTGTATCCACACGATTGTGAAGCTGGCGGCCTACGGGATTGAGATACTTCTTTTATTAAAAACAGGGAATTATTTTCTGTATCTTGGGACGATGATCGGGGGCACCTTTCTTCAAAATGCGGCGGTCTCTTTTCAGGTGGATCGGATGTACCCTTATTTGAAGGAAAAAGAAAGGCTGCCGCTGTCAGAGGAGGATAAGACCCTGATCCGGCGAAACGTGGGGGCCATGGTATTTCACAAAATAGGAACCGTGGCGGTGTTCAGCACAGACAACATCCTTATGGCAAAGCTGGTGAGCATCGCGGCGGTGGGCCTCTACTCCAATTACATTCTGATCCGCAGGGTCCTGGAGACCGTCATCAACATGATATACACATCCCTGACGGCGAGCGTAGGCAATCTAAATGTGTGCGAGACCCCGGAGAAAAAGTATGAGGCGTTCAACCGAATTTATTTTTTTTCGGCCTGGCTCTTCGGCGTAACCTGCATCTGTCTCATCTGCCTCTACAATCCTTTCATCTCTCTGTGGCTGGGGGAGAAATATCTTTTGCCTTCCCGCACGGTTTCTATCATTGTGATCAATTTTTATTTTTTCTGTATGCGGGTGCCGGTGGGAAGGACAAAGGAGGCGATGGGGCTTTTCTGGGCGGATCGGTATAAGCCCATCCCGGAGGTGCTTATCAACCTGGGCGCCTCGATCTTCTTAGCCGGAAGCATGGGACTTGACGGAATTTTGTGGGGAACCCTTATCAGTACCCTGCTTGTGCCCTTCTGGATCGAGCCGGTGGTGCTGTATTATTACGGCCTGGGCCGCTCCCCCCTGCCCTATTTCGGCCGCTATGTTTTTTACGGCGGCATCACCTTGGGCGCAGGGCTTTTAACCGGATGGATCTGCGGCCTGTGTCCTCAGACCCTGCCGGGCTTTGCGGGAAAAATGTTTGTTTGCGCCTTGGTTCCCAATGCGGTATTTTTTGCGGTCTACGGGAGATGCCCGGAGTTTCGTTATCTGTGCTCTGTGGCCCGCAGGCTTCTTGCCAGACATCAGGCTTAGAGGGGAGAGAAGAAATGGAAAAGCGGGATTTTATAGGAATGTTTGATGTGCTCAAGGGGATCCTGATGCTCATGGTGATTTTTGCCCATCACCTGCATATGGTGGACATGATGGCCTCCTCATCCCAGGTGCACGCTGCGGCCCAGGCCCTTCTCGGATATCAGGCGGCGCCTATTGCACTGTTTTTCATCATTACAGGCTATGACTTTCATCCGGCCCGATCCCTGCGCACTTACGTAAAGCGCCAGGCGAAACTGCTCCTTATCCCTTACGCCGTGTCTGTTCTGGCTGCGGCCCTTTTAAGTCTGGCTGCCGGCGCCGTGATGGGGGATTTCCGCTGGCAGCGGGCCACGGTTGTTATCGCCGGGGGACTCTATGGATGTATGCGAAATACGGAGATATTCGGCGTGTCCGCTGCGTCGGTGATCGCTTTGTGGTTCCTGCCCGCCTTATTTTTCAGCGGTGTGTTTATGCAGATCCTGTGGAAAATAGGAAACGGCAGGGCGCGGGCCCTGGTTCTGTGGCTGCTTGCAGCAGCGGCTGCCGCAGCGCCCAGTGTGGACAGGCTTCAGGTTCCCTGGTTTTTCATCCAGTCCTGCGCCTCCCTGGGATTTTTGGAGGTTGGGAGACTTTTTAAAAAATACCGGCTTCTCTACAAGCCCTTTCCGCTCCTGTTTTATGTGGGCGCCGTACTTCTCGCCCTCTGGAGCATGGGATTTTCCCAGAGCAATGTGGGGGATAATGTATACCAGTTCTGGCTTTTGGACTACGGAGCAGGGATTTTGGGGGCCATTGTCCTTTTAAAGCTCTATATGGCCAGCAAAATTGCGGAGTCGGAGAGCCTGTTTGCAGGCTTTTTGGAATACTTCGGCAGGTATTCCCTCTATGTGCTCTGCCTGCACGGAGTGGAGATGCTGGCCTTTCCCTGGTATGAGGCCGTGGATCTTTCGGGCCTTACGGGCCTTGGGGCTGCCGGTGCGGGGATCCTTTTGTATGGGGTGCGGGTGCTCGCTGTCTGGGGGTGCTGTGGGGCGGTCAACAGGGTGATGCAGAGAAGACGATTTAGAAGATAGGAGGAGAAAAGATGGAGAGAGAGGCAATCGAAGCAAGTGTGCTGCGGCATTTAAGGAAGGCCATGGAGCGGGAGGATGCAAATCTGACCATGGAGCTTTTGGGAGAAGACGGCATTTCTTCCATTGAGGCCATGGAGCTTCTTTCCGGTCTGGAAAATGAATTTAAAATCCGTATTTCACCCAGAAGCCTGCGGCGGGTGGTGACGGCTATGGATCTGGCGGATCTGATAGAAGAAAAAATCAACTGAGTTGGGAGAGGAGGACGCCATGCTGACTTACAGGGAATGTGTGGGAAAAAGCGTATATGAAATCTTTTTAATCCTGCGGGAGAAGTACGGGGAGAGGAGTGCTTTCTCCTGGTGGACAGAAAATGGGCCATCCCAGGTCTCCTACGCGGAGTTTGTGGACGACACTCTGACGATGGCGGAGGCCTTTTCCCGCCGGGGGCTTCGGGGAAAGCGGGTGGTCATAAGCGGAAGGAATATATATGAAACTGTGGTTTCCTTCC
>CALWRY010000050.1 GCA_944384065.1 uncultured Enterocloster sp.
TTTTATCATACCGTATTTTTTCTGTTCTGTAAATCTCTGCCTGGAATGGTTCTGGAAAGAGAAAGACTGCCGTCGAACCAGATCGAATGAACCGATGCCATTGGGCTTAGAATTACTGAAAATAGAAGTTGTTAGATGGCTTTATCATAGCATATGAGGGGGGCAATGTAAAGCATATCAAAAGTTTTCAATATAGGTTTCAATATAGTTTGCCCTAGAAGGAATGTGATGTATAATAAAAGGGAATGAATTTGAGGTGCCTTTTGGAGCATGCCTGCTGTCTGAACGGATACCATACTTCATGTGGGCAGAAAGGAGTTTTTATGACGAGACTTGACGAATTTATGAAGCTTCTCACCGGACGCTTTAATAACCGGCAGCAGTGGGAGAGCTTAAAAGATACGGATGAGAGTTTTCCCTATGCGGAGCACGTAAATACCGTATGCAACGACAAAATCGCGGGACTTCCAGCGGAGTTCGAGGGGTACTTTTTGGTGGAGGAGAGCTATTTTACTGCCAAGGGACATACCCACGCCGCCTACCATCTCTTCCTTTTCACGGAGGAGGAAAAGGGGGTTCTTCTCACCTCCTATGAGATACCGGAGGGCTATGACAAATCCAGCTTTACCTACGAAAATCTGACCAGGATAAACTACAGCGATTTAAAGCGGTCGGAGCGCTTTACCCCCGCCCTGTATGTGGAAAAGGACGGGGTGTGGGAGGGCGGGAGCGTCAGCATGTTCTCCCCGGTTTTAAAGTTCTCCCTGTTTGAGCGGTTTTCCCGGGAGGTGCTGGAGGTTTCGGAATCCATGGAAGTAAATGGAAAGAAAACCTTTGGATACCAGGTTCCCATTCTCTATAAGAGGGCTTAGAGCAGCGGCGCCCCCGGCATGGAGAGGTCTAGGGCAGCACCAGCGCCGGCTTAAATTCCAGGTAATCCCCGGATACCAGGAGATAGCGGATGCCGTGGAAGGTGCCCCGGATGCTGTCCCCGTACCGCTTCGCGCCGTGGCAGTGGGAGTACACCACAGAGGAAGCGCCGTATTCCTCCGCAATCTCGGTGAAGGGAGAAGTCTCCTCCAGGATGTTTGTAGGCGGGTAGTGGAGAAATAGGATGAATTTGCGGTACCCGGCGGCCCTGGCCTGTTCAAAGGAATAGCGGAGCCGGGCTATCTCCCTTGCCACCAGCTTCTCGGCGCGGGCAGCCTTCTCCTCGTCCCAGCCGGTCAGATTGCCCCAGGGATCCAGGTAGAAGGGGCCCTCAAAGGTATAGCCCTTGGTCCCTACCAGGGCATAGTCCTGATAGACGGCAAAGTTATTCTGAAGGAAGAACAGCCGGCCGGCGTACTCCTCGTTGAGCCGGGGCGTCTTCTTGACATCCCAGAACATGTCGTGGTTCCCGCGCAGGAGAATCTTGCGGCCGGGCAGCCGCTCGATGAAGGCCAGATCCTCCCGGCACTCCGGCAGCTTCCGGCCCCAGGAGTGGTCGCCGGTGAGAACCAGGGTGTCCTCCGGCTTTACGGTCTGTCCCACATACTTTTCAATTTTCTTCTCGTGATGTTTCCACACGCGCCCGAAGGCTTCCATGGGCTTGTCCGCCTGGAAGCTCAGGTGCAGATCGCCTAGGGCGTAGAGGGCCATGGCTTTTACCTCCTGATTCTATCTGTATTCACAAGTGTTCCGCTGCCGTGCCGCCTCGGCGCGGTAGCGGGAGGGGGACATCCCCATCTGGCGGTGGAAGAGCCGCACAAAATAGCTGAGGTTATTGAAGCCGCAGCAAAGACATATCTCCAGTATCTGCATATCTGTCTCGGCAAGCAGCCGGCAGGCTTTCTCCAGCCGGAGGCCGTTCAGGCAGCTCATGGGCGTTTTGCCCAGATTATCCTTAAAAAAACGGCAGAAATAATTGGGTGTCATGTAGAAGCGGGCGGAAATTTCGTCCAAGGTGATCCGCTCCTGCAAATGTTCCTCCATATAGGAGAGCATCTGGCGCAGGCTCTCCATCTTTTTGGCCTGGGCGGCCGTGGGGGCGGGCGGGGCGGACAGCAGGGCGTCCTTTTGGACGAGGCAGGCCAAAAGCTCATAGAGAAGGGCTTTGACCATCAGCTGATATCCCGCCTGCTCCCCCTGCCTTATCTGGGAGAGACGGATGAGGATCTCCGTGGCTTCCGGCTGGCAGGGATGATCCGGCTTAAGGAGCCTGGGAAAGGCGGAGCGGCCCTGAAGGAGCGGAAGGATCCAGGTCTGCTGGCAGTAATCCTCATGGCCGAATGACAGAAGCTGCAGGGGAAATACAAACGCATGGTACTGCAGGCCCGGCCCCTGACTGGTAAGGTGATGGATTTCCTTTGGGTTGATAAACAGGACGGAGCCTGGGCCGGGAAAGAACACATGGCTGTCAATGACCATGCGGACACAGCCGCGCAGGATGCAGAGGATTTCCACCTCCTGGTGCCAGTGGGGGGACACATAGAAGGAGCCGTCCTTGTCGTCTGTGCTATATTGTTCAAAAGGAAATAAAAAGGATCCCCGGTCCCGGATCTCCTGGGCAGCGGGGGACGGAGCGTCCTCCGGCGCCGCCTTTTGGGATGCGGGCGAGGGAAAAGCGGAATCAGGCATAAGGTACCTCCTGCGGTATTTGTAAGCAGCTGCCCGGAACAGCCGCCTTGTAATACTAACATTATACCCGAGACATAAATAAGTCAACTATTGCGGGAAAATGTGCAAGAATCTTTGGGACGGCTGTATTATAATGTACATACCATACCGGTTTGTAACGGTACAGACTGTTACCAATAGTCAGACACGTAAGGAGGAGGACCCCATATGAAGAAGAAATGGTGGCATGGAAAGACAGCCTATCAGATTTACCCGAAAAGCTTTTACGACACAAATGGAGACGGGATTGGGGATCTGAAGGGAATCACGGAAAAGCTGGATTATCTAAAAGATCTGGGCATTGAGATCCTGTGGATTTCTCCGGTGTATTTGTCGCCCTTTGCAGACCAGGGATATGACATTGCGGACTACCGCGCCATTGACCCGATTTTCGGATCCATGGAGGACATGGACCGGCTGCTGGGGGAGGCCAAAAAGAGGGGGATCGCTGTGGTCATGGATCTGGTGGTGAACCACTGTTCCGACGAGCATCCCTGGTTTACGGAGGCCTGCCGGGATCCGGAGGGGCCCTACGGCAAATATTTTTATCTCCGCCAGGTGAAGGACGGGAAACTTCCCTGCAATTGGAGATCCTACTTCGGCGGCCCGGTCTGGGAGCGCATAGGGGATACGGACTGGTATTATCTCCACCTGTTCCACAAAAAGCAGCCGGATCTGAACTGGGAAAATCCCAAACTGCGCCAGGAGATCTACCGGATGATGAACTGGTGGCTGGACAGAGGGGTGGCCGGCTTCCGGGCGGACGCCATCATCAATATCAAAAAGCCCCTGCCATTTCGCGATTACCCGGCGGACCGGGAGGACGGCCTCTGCGATATGGGAACCGTCTTAAAGGACGCGGAGGGCATCATGGAATTTCTGGACGAGATGCGGGATCAGACGCTTGCGCCCCACGACGCCTTCAGCGTGGGGGAGGTGTTCAACGATAAGGCGGAGGAGCTGCCAGACTTTATCGGGGAAAATGGGTGCTTTTCCTCCATCTTTGATTTCAGCCAGACCGTGGAGGGAAAATCGGCCAAGGGGTGGTACGCCTGCAGGGTTCCCGGGCCGGATGATTACAAGCGGTGCTGCTTTGAGAGCCAGAGAAGATCCGAGGGCGTGGGCTTTTTCTCCAATATTATTGAAAACCACGACGAGCCCAGGGGCGTCAGCTACTATCTGCCGGACTATGCCCAGAACTTAAAGGGAAAGAAGCTGCTGGCCGTTATGTATTTCATGCTGAAGGGCCTGCCCTTTATCTACCAGGGGCAGGAGATCGGGATGGAAAACATGCGCTTTGCGTCCATCGACCAGGTGGACGACGTGAACAGCCGGTCTGAGTACCAGGTGTGCCTGGAGGCGGGCCTTAGCGGGGAGCAGGCCCTGCAGGTGGTGTCTCTCTACAGCCGGGATAACGCCCGAACCCCGTTCCAGTGGGACGACAGCCCCAATGGGGGCTTCAGCGGGGCAAAGCCCTGGCTGAAGGTAAATCCCAATTACCGGGAGATCAATGTGCGCGCCCAGCAGGGAGATCCTGACAGCCTGCTGTCCTTTTACAAAAAGCTTATCCGCCTCAGAAAGGATCCCCAGTGGGCGGACACGGCTGTTTACGGGCGGACAGTGCCCCTGATGGAGGAGAAGACCGGCCTGATGGCCTATCTGCGAAAAGGCGAAGACAGGGATCTGCTGGTTTTGGGCAATTTCAATGCAAAGGCGCTCACCCTCTCGGTCCGGCAGCTTCTGTCCGGGGGATGGATGGAGGAGAGCGGCGGCCAGGAGACGTTGGAGAGCGCCCCGGTTCTGATCAACAACGATGACAGGCTGGATCTGGAGGGGGACGCCCTCTGCCTTGGGGCTCTTCAGGCAGTTGTGATTGGCATAGTGCACAAAAACGATGAATAGAAATTGTGAAAATCTATGAAAATGAAACTCGTCCTTGCCAAACGGCAAGGACGGTGCTATAGTAAAGTCAACAATTGGAAACGTTACCGGAACGGATGCCGGAATAGTTACCGGAAATGTTTCCACAAGATGATAAGGAGGAGCATGAAAATGAAAAAGAGATGGATTGGGGCAGCAGGAGCAGCGATACTGGCAGCGGCGGCATTGGCGGGCTGTTCGTCGTCGGGAGCCGGGGACGACAGCGCCGGAAAGGTATATTACCTGAACTTTAAGCCGGAGGTTACGGATGTCTGGGAGGAGATCGCGCAGGTCTACACCGAGGAGACAGGGGTTGAGGTTAAGGTGGTGACCGCTGCGGGCGGCAATTATGAGTCCACCTTAAAGTCCGAGATTGCCAAGACGGACGCTCCCACTCTGTTCCAGATCAACGGGCCTGTGGGCTATCAGTCCTGGAAGGATTACTGCCTGGATCTGACGGACACGGATTTTTACAAGTCCCTGACCGATCCGAGCCTTGCCGTTGCCGGCGATGACGGAGGCGTGTACGGCATTCCCTACACGGTGGAGGGCTATGGAATTATCTACAACGGCGAGATCATGGACAAGTATTTTGCTATGGACGGCGCCAAGGCGGATTCCATTGAGGCCATCAACAGCTTTGATACGCTGAAGGCCGTGGTGGAGGATATGCAGTCCAAGAAGGAGGCCCTGGGCATCAAGGGCGTGTTTGCCTCCACCTCCCTGCTTCCCGGAGAGGAGTGGAGATGGCAGACCCATCTGGCGAACCTGCCCATCTACGCGGAGTTTGCGGACGAGGGCGTGACGGATGCGGATACCATCGCATTTACATACAGCGATAATTTCAAGCAGATCTTTGACCTGTACCTGAACAATTCCACCACAGAGCCTAAGCTTTTGGGCAGCAAGGGCGTCAATGATTCCATGGCGGAATTTGCCCTGGGGCAGGCGGCCATGGTCCAGAACGGAAACTGGGCATGGAGCCAGATCGCGGAGGTGTCCGGCAATGTGGTGAAGGAGGATTCCATCGGTTTTATACCGATTTACATGGGCCTGGAAGGCGAGGAGAATCAGGGATTGTGCATCGGAACGGAGAACTATTTCTGCATTAACAGCCAGGCCAGAGAGGTGGATCAGCAGGCTTCCCTTGACTTTGTTATGTGGCTGATCAATTCGGAGACCGGCAAGGACTATATGACCAACAAGCTGGGAAATATCGCTCCCTTCACCACATTCACCGATGAGGAAAGACCCTCCGATCCTCTGGCCCAGGCGCTTTTGACCTCCATGGAGAGCGGAAAGGAAACCATCCCCTGGATCTTCACGGCCTTCCCCAGCCAGACCTTTAAGGATAATTTCGGAAGCGCCCTTCTCGAGTACGCCCAGGGAACGATGGACTGGGAGCAGGTAAAGCAGACGGTTATTGAGCAGTGGCAGATTGAAAAAGAGGCCGCAAAGTAAGGAGGCGGGGTTATGAATCAGTCGATGAAGAAATATTTCATCATCTTTGTGGGACCTACTCTGGCAGCGTTTTTCATAGCGTTTGTCATCCCCTTTGTGATGGGCCTGTACCTGTCCTTCTGTGATTTTACAACGGTGACCAACGCGGCCTTTGTAGGCCTATCCAACTACGTCACCGCATTTACCAACGACGGATTTATAAACGCCCTGTGGTTCACAATAAAATTCGCGGTGGTGGCGGTCATCACCATCAATGTATGCGGATTTGCCCTGGCCATGCTTTTGACCCAGAAGATCAGGGGAACCAATATTTTCCGCACCATCTTCTTTATGCCGAATCTGATCGGCGGCATTGTGCTGGGCTACATCTGGCAGTCCATGATCAACGGCGTGCTGTCCAAATTCGGAGTGACCATGCTGATCGATCCGGCTTACGGATACTGGGGGCTTATTATCCTTATGAACTGGCAGCTCATCGGCTACATTATGGTGATTTACATCGCGGGCCTGCAGAATGTATCGCCGGATCTGATCGAGGCGGCCAAGATTGACGGGGCAACCCCCTGGGAGATTTTGCGGAAGATTACCATTCCCATGGTTATGCCTTCCATCACCATCTGCCTGTTCTTGACCATAGCAAACGCATTTAAAATGTTCGACCAGAACCTGGCGCTGACCGGAGGCGGCCCCTCCCAGAAGACAACCATGCTGGCCCTGGATATTTACGAAACCTTCTACGGGCGCAACGGCTTTGAGGGCGTAGGGCAGGCCAAGGCAGTTGTATTTTTCATAATCGTGACGGGTATCGCCATGGCCCAGCTTCTGTTTACAAGACGCAAGGAGGTGGAAAGCTGATGAAAGAAAAAAGAACACTTGGCCAGCAGCTGATATTTATTCTTCTGGTTGTCCTGGCAGCGCTTTTCATCTTCCCGGTGCTCTTTGTGCTGATGAATTCCTTTAAGGGAAAGCTCTATATCAGCGACGCGCCCTTTGCCCTCCCCACAGGCGAGATGTTCGCGCATCTGGAGAACTATACGCTCGGCATTGAAAATACGGGATTTTTCGCAGCCTTCGGCTGGTCCGCTTTCATCACAGTGGGATCCACGCTGGTGATTATTCTCTGCACCTCCATGACGGCCTGGTACATCACAAGGGTTAAGGGGCGGCTGACAAGCGCGCTCTACTATATGTTTGTGTTCTCCATGGTGGTTCCCTTCCAGATGGTCATGTTTACCATGTCCAAGCTGGCCGACATGCTTCACCTGAACCATCCGGTGGGAATGATTGTGCTGTACCTGGGCTTTGGAGCCGGGCTGTCCGTGTTTATGTTCTGCGGCTTTGTCAAGTCCATTCCCTACGAGATAGAGGAATCGGCCATGATTGACGGCTGCAATCCGCTGCAGACCTTTTTCTCCATCGTGATGCCCATTTTAAAGCCCACGGCGATCACAGTGGCTATCCTGAACGCCATGTGGATTTGGAATGATTATCTGCTGCCCTACCTGGTGATCGGCGTATCCACGCCGTACAAAACCATCCCGGTGGCCGTGCAGTATCTGATGGGATCCTATGGAGCCAAGGACTATGGCTCGCTGATGGCTCTGCTGGTGCTGTCCATTGTGCCGATTATCATTTTCTACCTGGCCTGCCAGAAATACATCATCGAGGGCGTGGTGGCCGGCGCGGTTAAGGGCTGACGGGCTGGTTTTCCAATCATTTTCGCGGGACGCTTGATAGACGGGCGTCCCGTTTTGCTGTTGTCAGTTATTGCTTGGACGGCGGGGATACCCAGGTCTTTTTGCCCGGCAACGTTTTCGGTAACGATTGCGAATTCCGGGCAATGCTGTTATACTTAATGATAACAGGCATCAGTGCGGTGGTTTTGGCCGCCGGCGGAGTCATCAGAGGAGGAGTGTATATGGAGCCTTTTACAATTAAAGATGTGGCCAGAATCTGCGGCGTGGGGGTCAGCACGGTATCCCGGGCCATCAACAACCATCCGGATATCAATCCCCAGACCCGGCAGAGGATTTTAGAGGTGATTGAGCAGAACGGATACATCCCCAACAACAGCGCCCGGAACTTAAAGAGGACCGAATCAAAGACAATCGCTGTGCTGATCCGCGGCATTACAAATCCTTTTTTTCAGGGGATGATAAAGACCATTGAACAGATCACGGAGCGCCGCCGCTACGGCTTCCTGCTCCAGCAGGTGGACGAGGAAAATGATGAGGTGGAAGCGGCTCTGGAGCTGGAAAAGGAGAAAAAACCCTGCGGGATTGTGTTTTTGGGCGGTACAGCCAGCCATAAGGAGGACAAGGTGCGCCAGCTTAAGGCCCCCTTTGTGGTCTGCACCATTACCCTGGGGCCGGATGTGAGCAGGGAACTCTATTCCTCCGTGGCCATTGACGACGTGCTGGCAGGGTATGAGATGACCTCCTATCTGATTTCCATGGGCCACAGGCGGATTGCCATGGCGGCGGCCCGGAAGGATGACGCGGCCATTGGGCGCATGCGGCTGGAGGGCTACTGCAAGGCCCTTGCAGACCATCATATCCCTGTGGATCCGGATCTCATCCTTTACGCGGAGAAGGGGGAGGACGCCTATTCCATGGCCAACGGTTACCGGGCGGCCAGCCGTTTTATTCAGTCCGGCAGGGAGGCCACGGCTTTTCTTGTTATTTCTGACAACGCGGCCTTCGGCGTGTGCAAGGCGATCCGGGATGCGGGGAAAAGCGTGCCGGGGGATTATTCGGTCGCAAGTTTTGACGGAATAGAGATGGCCTCCTATTATAATCCCACCCTGACCACCATGAAGCAGCCCTGCGAGGAGATGGCGGCGGAGGCCATGAATATTTTGCTGGACCGCATCGACGGTTTCGGACAGAATGAGCACCGGCTGTTTCAGGCGAGGCTGACGGAGGGAGAGTCCGTGGCTGGCCCTGGAGCGGGACGGGCGGTATGAGAAAATGTAATTGTGAGGAGGTTTATTATGCGTTACAGAGAATTGGGAAACACGGGGTTAAGGGTCAGCGAGATCGGGCTGGGCGCCGAGTGGCTGGAGAGGCACAACGGGGAGGAGGTAAAAGAGATTATTGACTGCTGCGAAAGCCTGGGGATCAACATCCTGGACTGTTGGATGTCAGAGCCGAATGTGCGCTCCAACATCGGAAAAGCGATTGCCGGGAAGCGGGAAAAGTGGATTATCCAGGGACATTTTGGTTCCACCTGGCAGGACGGGCAGTATGTGCGATCCCGGGAGATGGGCAAGGTGAAGGAGGCATTTGCGGATCTTTTGGCCCGGCTGGGCACGGACTATATGGATCTGGGCATGATCCATTTCGTGGACGAGGAGACAGAGTTTCACCGCATCATGGAGGGGGAATTCTTCGCCTATGTAAAGGAGCAGAAGGAGAAGGGGGTAATCCGGCACATCGGCATGAGCACCCATAACCCCAGGGTGGGAAAGCTGGCTGCCCTGAGCGGTAAAATTGAGATGATTCTTTTCAGCGTCAATCCGGCCTTTGACCTGCTTCCGCCCAGCGAAGATATGAATACCTATTTTGTGGACACCTACGAGGAGGGATTGGGAGGCATTCACCCGGAGCGGGCTGCACTCTACCGGATCTGCGAGCAGCAGGGAGTGGGGATTACGGTGATGAAGGGGTACGCGGGGGGCCGTCTCTTTGACGCAAAGACGTCGCCCTTCGGCGTGGCTTTAACGCCTGTTCAGTGCATCCACTATGCCCTGACGCGCCCGGCAGTGGCGAGCATTCTGGCAGGCTTTGACACCCCGGAGCATGTGAGGGAGGCGGTGTCCTATGAGACAGCCCCGGAGGAGGCGAAAGACTATGCAAGCGTCCTTGCCCACGCGCCCCGCCACGCCTACTCCGGCCAGTGTACCTACTGCGGCCACTGCGCGCCCTGCCCTGCGGGAATCGACATCGCCATGGTAAATAAGCTCTACGATCTGGCCCTGATGCAGAAGGAAGTGCCGGATTCCCTGCGGGCTCATTATCAGGGGCTCTCGGCAAATGCGGCGGACTGCATTGCCTGCGGCGGCTGCGAGGGGCGGTGTCCCTTCGGCGTTCCCGTGGTGGATCGGATGGAGAGGGCGAAAGAACTCTTCGGGCGGTGAGAGCTGCCGGGGCGTAAGTCTGCGCCTTTTCTGAGAGGGGGAGATGAATGAAAAAGAGAACCTGCAGCAGTCCTCGCGCTGCAGGTTCTCCTCACCGACAATGGCCTCAGTCCCGCCCTCTTCCGAAAAATGTCAGAAGATACAGTCCGCAGAGCCCTACCAGGCCGTAGATTACCCGGCTGAACCAGGAGCCTGCGCCGAACAGCCAGGACACCAGGTTAAAATTGAAAAAGCCAATCAGTCCCCAGTTTATGGCGCCTATGATTCCGATGGCCAGGGCTGTATAGTTGAGCGCTTTATTTTCCATTGCAATCCCTCCTTCTTATGAGGATAGTATGTGCAGGAATGCCGGTTTTTATGAAAAACCGCAGGAGTCCTAGGCATGAGAGATTGCGCATCAACCGACTGGCACAATGGGGCGCAGCGTGGTATAATATTTTGAAAAACAGGAAGAAAAATACGTTATATATACCGAGGACGATTGAGATTATGGACAATACGTACAGCCTTACCCAGCATGCCGAGCTTCTCAAAGCGATTTTAAGGAACAATGAACTCTCCATCTGCCAGTACCTGACCAAGGAGGACACCCTGGTGATCTATGACAAGGCATTGGCCGTGAGGCGGGTGCTGCCCGGCTATCTTCGCCATCTGGAGGATAGAGCCGTCATCCACCCGGAGGATCGCTGGAAGGTGAAGGAATTCTGCCAGGGGAAGATACGGGGAGAGATGGAAGTGCGCCTGCAGAGGAAGACCGGGCCGGCCAAGATGCTTGTGCAGATCCTGCCCATAAGGGATATGGATCCGGCGGTCTGCATTCCTGTAGCCATCCGGGATGTTACCCAGGAGAAGCACCGGGAGGCAGTGCTGGAGGAGCAGGCCAAGCGGGATTCCCTGACCATGCTCTACAATCGTCTTTTTGGGAGGGAGCTTATTGGAGAATATCTGAAAAATAAGGATCCCTACGCCACCTGCGGAATGATCATGATCGATGTGGATTATTTCAAATACGCCAATGACACCTACGGCCATCTGTTTGGGGATGAAGTGCTTGTGGCGGTGGCCCGGATCCTTACGGCGATGTTTGACAAAAAGGATGTGCTCATGCGGGCCGGCGGGGATGAATTTGTGGTGTTTTTAAAGGACATCAGCCATTCGTCCCTGGTTAAGAAGACGATGCAGCTGATAAGGTCCGTGAGGGAGCTGCGCTTTGAGGGAAAGGACTACGCGCCCACCTGCAGCGCGGGGGTTTGCTTTCTTCCGGAAAATATTTCCGGCTACACCTTCGACCAGCTCTTTGAAAACGCGGACTGGGCCCTGTACCGGGCGAAGGAGGAGGGGAGAAACCGCTATGTGTTCTGCGACAACCTTCAGAGATTCGAGATCTCCCATCAGGACGGGCTTCCCAGAGAAAATATTGACATCCGTTATCTGCACAATGACATTATCTCCACGGCATTTGAGATATTTGAAAAGATGAGCAGCTTTTCAGCGGCCATCAAGCTTCTCATGGAGGTGATCGGCTATCGCTTCCAGCTGGACCGGATCACGGTTATCCGCACGGATATCCGGGAGAAAAATACAGGCCGCCAGTACCAGTGGCTGTCCGAATACGCCCCGGAGGTGTTAAAGGAGGGGGGAAGCTTTACCAAGGAAGATTTCCTGACGCTGTTTCAGAGCTACGACGAGTATCAGACCACGGTGCTCCAGCACGACAACATGGGGATGTATTCTCCCGGCGGCGCCGCCCTCCTGATGCAGGGAAAGGCCAAGACCGTGCTCTATGCCGCCATGTACTGCGAGGGAAAGTACACCGGCGCCATCTCCTATGTGACCTGCAGGGAAAAGCGGCATTGGTCCCGGCAGAACCGGAAGGAGCTGGGGGAGGTAACCAAGATTATCTCCGCCCATCTGGCCAAGAGTCAGGCAGTGAACCAGGCAAGTTTGGGAGGGGTGCTCTGGAGCGAGTACGACAGCCTCACAGGCCTTCTCTCCTTTTCCCGGTTCCGGGAGGAGGCGGAGCGGCTGATCGTGGGGGGATACGCAGGCTCCCACATGATGCTCTACAGCGATTTCGCCGGCTTCAAATATTTCAATCAGAAGTACAGCTATACCATGGGGGATCAGCTCTTAAAGGAATTCGGCAGCTTCTTTTTTGAAAAAATGGAGCAGGCGGAGTCAGGGATTTTCTGCCGGGTTGTGGCGGATCAGTTCCTGATGATGATTCCCTGCGACAGAGGATCGGATATAGAGGAGAAGATTGACCGGTTCAACAAGGAGTTTGAGCAGCAGCAGGCAGGGAAGTTCCAGGGATCACGGATCCGGATCCGCACCGGGGTCTATCTAATCGAGCCGGAGTGCGTGGGCGCCTCTGTGGCCATCGACGCGGCCAACTATGCGCGCAAGCAGATAGGAGCGGGAAGCCTGTCCTCAGTCAGGATTTATGATGAGACTCTTAAAAAGAAGCAGCAGCTGGAAAATGAGATTGTTAACGGGATTGACGAGGCTATGCAGGAGAGGCGCTTTGAGATATTTCTCCAGCCAAAGATCGCCCTGGCGGACGGAAGAGTAGTGGGGGCCGAGGCCCTTGTGCGCTGGCGGACAAAAGAGGGGGACATCCTGCCGCCGGATGCCTTTGTTCCCCTGTGCGAGGCGGGGGGACGGATTGAGGATCTGGATTTTTATGTGTTTGAGCGGGTGGCGGAGTTCTTGGCCAGGAACCGGGATCTGGGAAGGGAGCAGGTGCCCATTTCCGTGAACGCCTCCATTCTTCACGCCTCGGATCCCCAGGCAATTGAAAAGTATCTGGGCATATTGGAGCGGTGTGGGATTGATCCTCAATATACGGAAATCGAGCTGACGGAGACGGCCACGGTGGAGGAATATGAGAATGCCAAGCGCTGGTTTGGACAGCTGCGGGAGGCGGGAATCCACACGGCTATGGATGACTTTGGCGCCGGCTACTCCGT
This sequence comes from uncultured Enterocloster sp., assembly GCA_944384065.1. GTDB lineage: Bacteria > Bacillota > Clostridia > Lachnospirales > Lachnospiraceae > Enterocloster. Next base: position 13,147 of record CALWRY010000050.1, read on the forward strand.
GCTGAACTCTGTGATTGACATCCCTGTGGATACGGTGAAGCTGGATCGGGCCTTTATCCGCAACTGTACGGCTGACAGCAGGGGAATATTTCTCTTAAAGCGGGTGGTGGGCATGATCAAGGGACTGGGTTATCACGTGGTCTGCGAGGGCGTGGAGACCCAGGAGCAGTCCGATATTTTAAAGGAGGCAGGCTGCGAGCAGGGGCAGGGTTTCCTCTTCGCAAAGCCCCTTCCCATTGAGGAGTATGAACAGTTTGTATACCATGGAAAATAGCCATGGCGCAGTTTTACGCAAGGCGCTGCGGCAGAATCCGGGAGATTGCCGCGGAGAACGGGAAGACGTTGATTGACGGATGACTTTGCCTCTTGCGCTGGACGCTTGTATATGCTAAAATAAAGACAAGATTGACAAAGTGTTTTTATTGTGTGAGGTGGAGAGATGCCAAAAGTGGCCTATTCCGAGGAGGACAGGGCGCGCATTCGCAAGGAGCTTGTGGAAGCCGGGCTGGAGCTGATGAGCAGGCAGGGCGTACAGCACACAACCGTGGAGCAGATTTATAAAAAAGTCGGTATTTCGCGGACTTTCTTTTATTCCTTCTTTTCCACGAAGGAGGATCTGATTGTGGAGGCCCTGTACCTGCAGCAGCCGAAAATCATCGCATATGTGGAGCGGCTGATGGCTGACCCGGCCCTGGACTGGCGCGGGGCGGTCCGGCAGTTTCTTTATTCCTGCTGCTATGGGGAGAGGCATGGGATTGCGGTTCTGACGGTGGAGGAGCAGCAGCTCATTTTTAAGCGCCTGTCAAAGGAGAGTTATGAGACGTTCCGCGAAAAACAGAGGCGCCTGTTCGGACAGATTTTGGAGAGTTTTGGAATCCAGGCGGATGTGGAGGATGTCAATCTGTTTACGAATATCAGCCTGACCGTGATGATTGTGCGCAGGGCCATTCCGGATACCCTGCCGCTGTTCGTCCCCGAGGCCGCAGACGCTGCCATAGAATTTCAGATCAACGCGATTGTGGATGCGCTGGAAAAGCTGAGAGAGCAGAAGCCGCGCAGAAATTGACGGGGCTGTGAAACCCCCTTTTCACAGCCCGGATTTTTTACGCAAAATAAAGACAAATTTTAAAATATGTCTTTAAAATAACAATATAAATCATGGAGGAAAGAGATATGGGATTGTTCAGCAAGTTGTTTAAGGGACCGGAGGTTGACCAGGCAAAGAGCGATGCAAACGCTAAGAGGATGCGGGAGCTCTTTAATCAGATGGTGGAGGGCGGGGACAGCTACCGGCTGATTTTCGGCTACACCGAGGATGTGAGCCGCTTTAACTACGGCTTTGTTCACGGCAGCAAGACGAAAATCGGAAATCTGATTGTGGGCTGGAATGAGGCAAGCCAGACCATTGCGGTGGTTCCCACGGTTCCCGACCTTTCCGGCTGCGGGGATCCGACGTATTACCGCCGGTCGGAAATTTTGAAGGCGTATCGGAACAAGTACCCCACGGAGGCCTTTATCATTTACCCGGACAAAAAGAGTTACATCGGCATCAACGCCTATGACTGGCTGGACGACGAGAAGCTCTACGTCTATGTGTCCCAGGAGGAGGAGCTGGCGGCCTTCACGGAATTTTTTATGAAGAAATTTGCAACGAAATGATGGGAAATATGGTATGATGGAACTGTTGCCAATACTTGGATAGGAGGAAGAGTATGCAGTACATCAGCCGCTATCATTCGCCGATGGGCGGGATTCTTTTAGCCGGTGATGGGAATGGCCTCACCGGCCTTTGGTTTGAAGGGCAGAAATATTTTGCCCGCCATCTGGATAAGGAGCAGGAGGAGCGGGAAATCCCCCTCTTTGAGCTGGCTAAGGGCTGGCTGGATGTCTATTTTTCGGGGAGGGAGCCGGACTTTTCCGTGCCCCTTCACTTGATGGGAACCGCTTTCCAGAAGGAGGTGTGGGAAATTCTCCGCTCCATTCCCTACGGACACACCATGACCTATGGGGAGATAGCAAAGCAGCTTGCCGAAAAAAGGGGATTGTCCCACATGTCCGCCCAGGCCGTGGGGGGCGCGGTGGGCCGCAACCCCATCTCTATCCTTGTCCCCTGCCACCGGGTGGTAGGGGCGGACGGCAGCCTGACCGGATATGCGGGGGGAATTGATAAGAAGGGGAGGCTTTTAAAGCTGGAGGGCGTGGATGCAGGGCACATCATGTTTGCTGCGAAGTGTTAGAAGAATGCGTTAGCTGCAGCGGATCCTCCATCTGTATGAAGCCGATGGACAGGCGATGAAAATGGGGAAAGGCGCTTGCCAGCTGATAGAAGGGACGATTTTCGTCCAATGGATAGCCGTAAAGTAGACGATGAATACTTTCTACACAATTTTTACTACGGTCACCCAGGAGGAATCATAGAAAATGGAGTTCAAATTACACTCAGAATACAAGCCCACCGGCGACCAGCCCCAGGCCATTGAGGCATTGGTCAAAGGCTTCAAAGAAGGCAATCAATTCGAGACTTTACTAGGGGTTACGGGCTCTGGCAAGACCTTCACCATGGCCAATGTGATCCAGCAGTTACAGAAGCCCACCCTCATTATTGCCCACAATAAAACCCTTGCAGCGCAGCTCTACAGCGAGTTTAAGGAGTTCTTCCCGGAGAACGCGGTGGAGTATTTTGTTTCCTACTAGGGTTTGGGCCTTTTTGACGTGATATTTAGTAGTATTTGGTGCTGTTTATATCAGATATTGTGGACTATATGGACTGTATGGACGGGATAAAACAGGGTGGATTAGGTAGTACTGGTGACCTTCATTCGTAAAGAGATATGTAGGGTAAATGGAAGAGCTGGGAAAGGAGAATGAATGTCTATATCTATAAAGTTGAATAAGAGTGGCATTAGAAAGTTACAAAAAGAACTGGAACGCAATTTAAAAAGTCAAATTCTTATAGGGAGCAATATAGCATTACGTAAAGATAGTGAAGAATTTTTGAAGTTGGTATTAGAAAAAAGGGATGAAGAGGGAAGAGATACAATAACTTGTTCTCTGGAGATATTTAATAGTATTCCCAATATTAAAATGAATATAGAGAATATATTAGATGATTTAAAGGTACATAATTGTATTAGCAGTAATAGTACCATTGATATAACAGGAGAAGTTATGGTTGTTTTGACAATGGATGGAATAGAATATTTTGAGGAGAAAGAAAGGACGATAAAGGAAAAAGTGAGTAATGTAAATAATAATACAAATAATTTTTATGGTGAAGTGAACGGAGTACAGATACAACAAGGGACTATAAACTCTACTCAAACTCAGAATGTTTCATCAGGATTTGATTATGAAAACATCATTGAAATTATAAATAAGATAAGAAAATATGATGCAATGTTTGATGAAGAATATGGACAATTAGCTGTTGAAATGCGAGACAAGCTGAGTGAGATAGAAGGATTACTGAAAAAAAGAGAGAATCCACCTAGGATTAAAGCATTACTAATTGATATTAAAAATTTATCTATGGGTGTAGCTGGTAGCGTTATTGCTTCTGGGATTGTAAATCTAATATCATCAACAATTTAAAGGAGGGTAAAATGGGCATAGTAATTGAACTTCAAAGAGAAGCATTAGATGAAAATATCTCTATTGAGTCTTTAATGAGAAAAGCGTATCTAGTTGCCAAAAAACTTGGATTGAAAGAATTTGAGAAATGGATCAATCAAGAACAAAATGGGTATGATGAACAAATTCCGGAATATCGCAATATAGTAGGAGAAATAAAGGCATGGAATCCATATCATGGCTGGATACCAATGATAGTATCTGCTAATGTGGCGGACTTTATTTCTAAAGCGCCGTTCAGTACTTCAATTTCCGCATTACAAGATCTCTATAATTCGAGTAAAGGAACCATAATGATATCTGTGCCGGGGAAATTAACTGAAATATTTAATCAAAGTAGCGATAATCCACCGACAAAGTTTGCATTTTTTGCCTCAAAGAGTGAATTTTATAGGATTATGAGCACGGTAAGAAATAAAATTATGGATTGGGCAATACTTCTCGAAGAAAACGGTATAATGGGTGAGGATTTAACATTTACGGATGTTGAAAAGCAGACTGCAAAAAACAAACAAGTAATTAACAATTATACAAATAATTTTTTTGCACAGGTTTCAGATATTGAGGTAAATCAGGGATAAACTATTGAATACATAGTCTTATAGCTGTAAAAGCGAAACGCAAAGATATATATAGGATAAACGGACTGAAGTTTTGAGAAATTTAATTTGCATAATGGAGAAAGATAGAATAGAATATAAGTAAGGAAACAATCATGCGAAGTTTCATACAGACAAAGGAGGTGTTTGAATATGGCAACTTCGAGTATTACAAGGAACTTTGTCATCACAGGGAAGGATAAGGTTGAGGCGTTTGCCAATGCTCTGGAGGAATCCGCCAATGCTTATGTACCTCCCAGAAAAGTATCTGCGAGACAATTAACAGATCCGAAAGAGATAAAAGCTCTGATGATGAAAGCGAAGGAGAAGAAAGCGAATGGATAAGTTTTCATATATCAACATTCGTGAGTATCTCATACAGGATAATCCTAATGGAATCGGAGAGGCTGATTTACAGGAGGCTATCTCCGATTTCTCATGTCCGAGGAATCCGGATGTTGAGCATTTTTTGAAAAATAATGCAATCGAGTTTACAAAGAAGAATCAGTCGGTTACATACCTCGTTCTGTCTAATGAAGATGGAATGCTCGTGGGATATTTTACAATCGCTTTAAAACCTATTACAGTCAATGCGAACAAAATGAGTAATACAGTAAAACGTAAGCTTGAGAGAATCAGTAAACTGGATGAAGCTGCGGGAACATATACAGCAGCCGCTTTTTTGATTGCTCAGCTTGGGAAAAATTTTACAAACCGGCTGAATGAACGAATTTCCGGTGAAGAACTTTTGGATGTGGCATGGACGGTAGTAAAAGAATTGCAATACGCTGCCGGTGGAATGGTTTCTTTCCTTGAGGCAGATAGAAAAGAGAAGCTGCTGGAATTTTACCGTAAGAATGGCTTTCGGGAGTTTGATGTGAAAATAGTTGAGGATTCCGAAGGCAATCCCCATGAATTGGTACAGTTGCTTCGATTGATGTAAATTAACCGATGAAGGCGGAGCGTTTCTCAGTGTTTTGGGAGGGGCTGTAGTATCACATAAAAATAGAATATGGAACTTTTTAGTAACCGTTTGGACAAATTTTGTTCAGGCGGTTTTTTTGTGCTCATTTTCGAGAGAGGAGCCTTACCATTGAACACACAAATTATTTCCATCTCAAATCAGAAAGGCGGAGTTGGCAAGACCACCACCTGCGTCAATTT
>CALWRY010000051.1 GCA_944384065.1 uncultured Enterocloster sp.
CTGAGTACAATTCTGAAAAGGAATGATATAAAGAAAAGCGATGCATATCAGAGCGGATTCCTGGAAGGAACAACTCCTATGTATGATGCGTATATGCGGCTGAAAAAAAGTATAGCCGCAGCACTTAAGCGGGAGGCGGCCTATGGAATTAGCAAAGTATAAGGCTTGCATATGTGAGGGGTCAGCCGAGAATGCCATCATGGACATTCTTTTGGATAATGCTCTTTTGATTTTTACCAGAGAGGAAATGCTGGAAGAAGAGATCATACGCTGCCGAGATGGCAAACACTTTGAAGAGAAATACTTAAGAAAAGGTTTCACGGAGAAGATTTCAGTAATTAGAATTCTTGATTCCAGGCGTGAGAATTTTAAACTTAGCAAAGCTTACGAGCACAAAGTGGATGTAATCAATGTAATCACTGCTCCGGAAATCGAGATGCTGATTATCTTCAATGAGGATAAGTATAAGGAGTTTAAGAAGTCTGGAAAGAAACCAAGTGATTTCTGTAAGGAAGACTTAAAGATGACAAGTGTGAAGTCTTACAGTTTTGTAAAGGATTATTTCTCAAATCCTGATATACTTTTGGCAGCAATCAGGAAATATCATGAGATATCAAAAATTCGGAAAGGCGAATATACGCTGCTGGATCTTTTGAAAATGTAAGGATGAAAAGTTTAATAGGAATGGAAAGGATCTCTTCGGAGGTCCTTTATTATGCCATTTAATCAAGGACATTACAAAAACCAAAATCCCTTTTCCGTGTCTGCTATACGGATGCCATAAAGAAAAAGAAATCACAGAAATAAAGTATCGGAAAGGGGTATCAATTATGAAGAACATGATGAATCAGATGAAGAAACTTGCAGCCGCTGTTCTTCCCACCAGCCCGGTTATGGCTCCCACTGCCGGAATGGGCGGTATGTGCACCCACTGCGGAGGGGACGGGATGTTATAATTGAAGCACGCGCGAAGCACGTCCGCCCCAAAGGGGCATGCATTGCGGGATGCCCTGGGGTATACAAATTTCAGCGCATACGATATAATTAAAACAGAGATAACTCTTTTTCAGTCATAGCAATGAAAGAGGTGAGACAGGCGGCCATGTATATTGCAGATATAATACAGGATTTTGCAAATGGTGTGAGAAAGCTGTTGGGAGATACACTTGACAGCATTATTTTGTACGGCTCTTATGCAAGAGGCGATTATTCGGAGTATTCCGATATTGATATTATGATTTTAGTTTCATTAACAGAAGAGAAAATAAAGAACATATCGGATTCCATTAGCGATCTGGCATTTGATTATATGATGAAATATGGGGTGGATATTTCTCCGGTGGTGGCAAATCGGGACCATTTTAATTACTGGATGGATAATTTGCCGTATTATAGAAACGTAAGGGATGAAGGGGTGAGAATCTATGCATGATATCAATAAAGATATAGAATTGGCAAAATATAGGTATTCTCTTGCAGAAGAAACCTATAGAAGCGCAAAAATGTGCTTTGATAATGGATTTTACAGAGACTGCATCAATAGAGCTTATTATGCGGTGTTTTATGGAGTACGTGGTGTACTTGCACTGGAAGGTACAGATTTTAAACGTCATAAAGATGTGGTGGCCTATTTTAATAAAGAATTTGTCGCAACTGGAAGATTTCCAGGAGAAATGGGACGGCGCTTGGCGAGATTAAAAATGAAAAGAGAAGAGAGTGATTATAATGATTTCTTTGTTGCATCTATTGATGAGGCAAGAGCACAGCTTCAAACGGTAGAGTATATTCTTCCATTGATAAAAGCATACTTATCCAAGAATAATGTGGTTTGAAAATAAGTCCGTAATGCTTAATGGAGAAACAGGAAGACAAGTGGGTTATCCGTAACAGACAATATGTAATGACCGCCAGAACGGGACGGTCATCGCAAGGCACAAAATTTTATTTACGAATTGAATATGGTAAAATATAGAACTTTACATGCAGAAGAAATCTGCCGGGAGTTATTCAAGGATTTTATCCGGCATCAAGTTGTTACAAAATGCTGGCGTAAAGAAAATGGCAGCTGGATAATCAAAGACGCCCCCTTTATCGACGATTGGACGGAAAAGGACTATCAAATCCTGATTTCCTGCTTAAAAAATACGATTCAATCCAATGGCTTCGTATATGCTGCCTTTTATGACGGAAAATTAAAAGGCTTTGTTTCCGTGGAGCCGGAAATATTTGGCGGCGAACAGGGATATTGCGACTTGTCCAGCATCCATATATCAGAAGATATGAGAAACAAGGGGATTGGAAGGACGCTTTTCCTTGCGGCAAAAGAATGGGCGAAACAAAGAGGCGCTAAAAAGCTTTATATATCTGCACACTCAGCCGTTGAGAGCCAGGCCTTTTATAAATCAATGGGGTGTGTGGAGGCAAAGGCTTATAACCAGAAGCATGTGGAAGATGAGCCATATGATTGCCAATTAGAATGCTGTCTTTAGACGCACGATGCCCTCTTGACAACCCCTCCTTCCCCCGCTATAATCAATTCCAGCAGCAGTTCAGACGGCGTCTGAGTTGTTATATACAGAAAGGTGGCTAAAAGAAATATGATTATTAAATGATTGGATTGTATCTGATAAACTCCATAGACCGGAGGGCCGTCTGCAAAAGGCAGAGGGTCTTGGTTTTGTGGTTTTTCTTCGTCCAGTCATTTAGAGAATCATGATTTCTTCCATATGAAGGAGCTGAGAGGCATACCCGAACGGGCGCCTTGCAGCCCATGCCCTCTCGGGGCAGGCCTGCCTTTTTTGCGGGGCGCAAAGCTGTGCTCAAGGGCCCCAGCGCACGTATGAAATCAAAATCTCTTCTGGACGAAGTCTGTCTGGGAGGGATTTTTTTATGATATTGCAGGCAAAAAATTTATGGAAGGAATACGGGGACAGAAGGCTCCTGACAATTGACCATCTTGTTATAGAGGAGGGGGACCGGATTGGCCTCATTGGCCCCAACGGGGCGGGAAAATCCACTCTTCTGGGGATTCTGGCCGGGCGCATCCCGCCGGATGCGGGGCAGGTAAACCGGCTCTGTCCCATTGCGGAGATACGCCAGACCGGCGAGGCAGACGGGGAATGGGACGGGCAGTACGCCAGCCAGCTGGGAATTGGAAAATGGGAGGCCAAAAGCGGCGGCGAGCGGACCCGGGCAGCCATCGCGGCCGCATTTTCCCAGCATGCGCCCCTTCTCTTTGCAGACGAGCCCACCACCAGCCTGGATATGGGCGGTGTGAGAAAGCTGGAAGGCATGCTTGCGGGATACCGGGGAGCAGTGCTCATGGTTTCCCATGACAGGGCCCTGCTGGATGCGGTGTGCACCAGCATATGGGAGCTGGAGGAGGGAAGGGTCCGGGTATTTGCCGGAAACTACTCTCAGTGGCGGGAGCAGAAGGAGCGGGAGCGGGAATACGCCGCCTTTGAATATACGCAGTACCAGCGGGAGAAGAAGCGGCTCACTGGCCTGGCGGAGGAGCTGGGACGCCAGAGCCGGGCCATGAAAAAGCCGCCGAAGCGGATGGGGAGCAGCGAGTGGATGCTCTATAAGGGCACAGCCGCCATTCAGCAGGGGCATGTACAGAGCCGCCGCCGGGCGGTGCAGAGCCGCTTAGAGCACCTGGAGGAAAAGGAGAAGCCGGCAGAGCTCCCCCATGTGTCCATGAAGCTGCCGGCGAAAAGCCGCATCCGGGCGCCCTTTGCGGCCACGGTGCGGGACTTGACCGTGGCCTACGGAGAGCGGGAGATTCTGTCGCAGGTGCATTTCCAGGTGGAATCCGGGAAGCGGACCTTCCTGGTGGGTGACAACGGGGCGGGAAAAACAACCCTTATAAGGGCTATCGCGGAGAAACGGGCAGGAATTTCCCTGCCGGGAGAGGTGACAATGGGTTATTTCTCCCAGGATTTGGACACCCTGCGCCCAGAGCAGACGGTCCTTGAAAATGTGCTGGAGGATGCCGCCCTTCCCCAGCACATCTGCCGGGCGGTGCTGGCAAATCTGTATATGAGCCGGGAGGACATGGGGAAGAAGGTGTCGGTGCTCTCCGGCGGCGAGCGGGTGAAGACCGCTCTGGCAAAGGTGCTGGTGTCCGGCTGCAATTTCCTCATTCTGGACGAGCCGGCCAACCATATGGACATCTACACGCTGGAGGGCCTGGAGCGGCTTCTCGCGGATTATGACGGCACCCTTCTGGCGGTCAGCCACGACCGGGCGTTTGTCAGCCGGCTGGCAGACCGGATTTTCCTCCTTAAGGGAGGCAGGCCGGTGGGGCTGGACCCTATTGAATTTGCAGAACGCGGGTGGTAAAATGGAGCCAACAGTTCAGACGGCGGGCAGGAAGGGGAAAAATCTGGCGTCAAGCTTGCTTGTAAGCAAGATTTTTCCCCTTCCTGCACATCGGATGGACATCCGATGCTTCTTGTCCGGCCTTTGGCCGGGCAAGAAGATGTTCGCCGTCTGAACTGTTTGGAGCACGGCGAACAAAAGAAAGGCAAGGCGGATTGGCTATGGATACAAAGGAAATCGTAATTAAGGATAGAGAACATATAGAGGACAGCGAGCTTTTGGAGGCGGCGCGGATCCTGCGGGAGGGAGGCCTGGTGGCCTTCCCCACGGAGACAGTGTATGGACTTGGGGGAAATGCCCTGGACGAAAAGGCCTCTGAGAAAATTTATGCGGCCAAGGGACGCCCCTCGGACAATCCCCTGATTGCCCATGTCTCCTGTATGGAGGAGGTTGGGCCTTTGGTCAGCCGGGTTCCGGAGGCGGGGAGAAAGCTTATGGAGGCCTTCTGGCCTGGGCCGCTGACCCTCATTTTCCCCAAGAGCAGCCAGGTGCCCTACGCCACCACCGGGGGGCTTGAGACGGTGGCTGTCCGAATGCCGGACGATCCGGTGGCCAGCCGGCTGATCGCCCTGGCCGGCGTGCCGGTGGCGGCCCCCAGCGCCAACACCTCGGGGCGGCCCAGCCCCACCACAGCGGGGCATGTGCGGGATGATCTCTCGGGAAAAATTGACATGATTATCGATGGGGGGCCGGTGGGAATCGGCCTTGAATCCACCATTGTGGACGTGTCCGGACCTGTGCCCACGGTTCTTAGGCCCGGCGCAATCACCATGGAGATGCTGGAGGACATTCTGGGGGAGGTGGCCATTGACCCGGCCATCCTGGGGCCTATGGCAGAGGGGGAGCGGCCCAAGGCCCCGGGAATGAAATACAAACACTACGCGCCCAAGGCGGAGCTCACCCTAGTGGAGCCGGGGACTGACTGGGATGCGGCGGAGACTGCGCGGGAGGCCGCCATGATTGCCAAGGTGCGGCAGCTGGCCCTGGAGGCCGCCGGGGAAGGCCGCCGGGTGGGCATTATCTGCACGGACGAGTCGCGGGCCTGCTATGAGGATGTGCCGGGAGCCATGATACAGAGCATCGGCAGCAGGCGCAGCCAGAGCTCTGTGGCTCACAATCTGTACCAGGTTCTGCGGGAGTTTGACGACCTGGGGGCGGAGTGCATCTTTTCCGAAAGCTTCCCGAAGGACCATCTGGGGCAGGCGATTATGAACCGCCTGTCAAAGGCCGCCGGCTATCACATTATCAAAGCGTGACGCCGGCGGGCAAACACCGTGACGCCGGCTGGCGAGCACGCGCCAGCGGCCATTTTGTGTTCGGATCAGCGGCCTTTGGAATATTTCCAGCGCAGGAGAAAGGCGGAGTGGACGATTACCGCCACGGAGCCTGCATTGTGAACAAGGGCGCCGACCACCGGATTCAGGATGCCGGTGATGGCGAGAATGATGGCGGCAAAATTTAAGGTCATGGAGAAGGCCAGGTTGCACTTGATGACGGTCATCATCCGCCGGGCCAGGCGCAGCAGATGAGGCAGCTCGCGGATATCATCATTCACCAGGGCAATGTCCGCAGCGTCCACCGCGATGTCGCTTCCTACGCCGCCCATAGCAATGCCCACAAAGGCCTTTTTTAAGGCGGGAGCGTCATTGATGCCGTCTCCGATCATGCAGACCTGCTCTCCCTTTCTCTGGCAGGCGTCGATAAAATCCAGTTTATCCTCAGGCAGGCAGTCGGAGCGGTACTCCTGGATGTCCAGCAGACGGGCGATGTGGGAGGCCGCGCTTTCGTGATCCCCAGTCAGAAGGACGGGAGCAGCTCCCGCCTTTTTTATTTCCTCAATGGTGGAGCGGGCATCCTGCCTGGGCGTGTCGGAGAGCGCGGCAAATCCTGCGGCTTCCCCGCTGACCCCGATGTAAATGAGGGTGCAGCCCTCCTCCAGATGGGGAGCGGCCGCCCGGATCAGGTTCGGGGGAAGGGAAATGCCTTTCTCCTCAAAAAGTTCCTTATTTCCCGCAAGAACCACATTTCCATCGATGTCCGCCTGCACCCCCCGGCCGGGAAGCATCTGGAAGCCCTGGGCCTGGGGAAGCGGCTGGCCCCCGTTTTCCCGGAAGCAGCGCACCACTGCCTTTCCAAGAGGATGCTCGGAGCGCTGCTCTGCGCCGGCCAGAAGGGCATAGAGCCGCGTATCAGGCAAGGAGTCCGCCATGCTTAAAATCGCAGTTACCTGGGGAGTGCCGTAGGTAAGGGTTCCCGTCTTGTCAAAGGTGATGCGGGATACCTTAGCCAGCCGTTCCAGGGCATCCCCCTCCCGGACAAGAAAGCCGTGGCGGGTGGAATTGCCGATGGCGGCCATGATGGCGGTGGGGGTGGCAAGAACCAGGGAGCAGGGGCAGAACACAACCAGGATGGTGACAGCCCGGATGATTTCCCCGCTGATAAGCCAGGTGAGGGCGGCGGCGGTCAGAGCCGAGATGACGACCCAGACGGCCCACCGGTCCGCAAGGCCTACGATCTTGGCCTTGCCCGCATCCGCAGATTGAACCAGGCGGATCATGCGCTGGATGGAGCTGTCCTCCCCCACCTTTTCCGCCCGCATGTCGAAGGAGCCGAACTGGTTGACCGTTCCGCTGGATACGGCATCCCCGGGCCCCTTGTCCACCGGAAGGGATTCTCCGGTCATCACCGCCTGATTGACGGAGGTCTCCCCGGAGAGAATGGTGCCGTCCACCGGGATTGTCTCTCCGGGGAGAACGCGGAGAATATCTCCCACCTGCACGCTGCGGGCGTCAATGATCTCCTCCGATATCTTAGAGGAGCCGGACGCGGGAGAGGCACAAGAGCCTGAAATCCGCCGGGCAGTCTGGGGGGTTAAATGCACCAGCTTTTCAATACCTGCCCTGGCCCTGGCCACGGTCAGCTCCTCCAGGAGACCGCCCAGCTGCATGATAAAGGCCACCTCACCAGCTGCGAAATCCTCGCCGATGATGACGGAGGCGATGAGGGCGATGGACACCAGCACATCGGCTGTAATGTCAAAGGCAGTGACAAGGCCAATGATCGCTTCCAGGATAATGGGAAGGCCGCAGAGAACCACTGCGACCCAGGCGGGATCAAAGGGGAGAGGGGGATGGGGCAGCAGGCTCGCCAGGAGAGCAAGGCCGGAAATGATGAGAAATGCGATGTCCCTGCGGGTGCCGCCCCACTCCAAGATACGCTCTAATTGTTTCATGGGGAAATAAACCTCCTTAAACCTATACCCCTATGGGTATTAATACGACCATTATACCTATAGGGGTATAGGTTGTCAAGAAGCTGAAAAAAACATCCCCGGCAGACAGCCGGAGATTAGACATAACCGTTCAGGCGCCTGAACGGCTGCGATTAGACCATGTTGGCGAAGCGCTCCACCGCCTTTGTGAATTTCGCAATCGTCTGCTCTGCGTCGCCGTGCTCGATGCCGTCCCGGACACAGTGGTTGATATGGCCTTCCAGAACCACCTGCCCAACCTTGTGAAGGGCGGATTTGGCCGCATTGATCTGGGCGAGAATGTCCTCGCAGGGCACGTCCTCATCCACCATCCGGTCAATGGCCTGGACCTGTCCGATAATTTTTTTGAGCCTTCGGTGGAGATTTTCCGAATCCATGCACTGTCTCATAAAAACGATACCTCCTTCTGCCGCAGTCAGCGGATATCCTTTATTATGGGGGAAGCATGGGGGAATGTCAATACCCATCGGACGGACCTCCGCCTGGGGCTTCCCAGCAGCCCGCCGCCATATGCCTCTTGAAAAAATGCGGAAAACTGATAAACTAATAGCATGAAATTACTATATAAAACGCTGCCGGAGGGGATCTGTATCCGGCGCTATTACAGTTTGGATGGTTTTGCCCGGATTCCCGGGCAGGTGGAGGGAAAGCCGGTCCGGGAGCTGGACCGCTATGCATTTTCCGAGACAGTCCGGGGACAGGAGGATTTGCCCGGACAATGGGAGGACGAGCCTGCCGTAAAGGGGGAAGGGCTCACAGCCCTTGCGCTCCCGCAGACGCTGCGGCGGGTGGGAGCCTACGCATTTTACAACTGCTCCCAGTTAAAAAGCCTCTCCTTCTTCAGCACGGTGGAGGACTGGGGAGCCGGTGTATTTACAGGGTGCAGCGGCCTTAGAGAGCTGGATATCCAGCTGATGGGCGGCTCGCGCTCCTGCTTTAAGGAGGTTCTCTCGGAGCTTCGGCAGACTCTGACAGTGTCCTGCAGGGATTCCAGCGGGGCGCTTGCGGCACGGTTGATATTTCCGGAATTTTTTGAGGAATCCGTGGAGAATACGCCGGCCCGCATTACGATGCGGGAAATGCACGGCTGCGGCCATATGTACCGGTACTGCTTTGAGGGACCGGAATTTTCCTTCGGGGAGTACGACCGGCTGTTTCCCCATGTGCAGGTCCAGGAGAAGCCGGAGCTTGTGACCAGGCTGGCCGTCTACCGGCTCTACTGGCCCAAGGGGCTTATAAGGGACGGGGAGGAGGCGTACTGGGCTTACCTGAAGGAGCACATGAGGGAGACGGTGCTTGGGCTCATAAAGCGGGACGAGCTTTCCATACTCCGCTGGCTGACCCGCTCCCCCCGCATTGACAGGGCGGATATGGAGGAAATGGTTCTGGCCGCTGCGGCGTCCCCGGACCCCAGGGCGTCAGCCCTGATCATGGATGCAAGGGGCCAAAAGCTGGGTGCAAAAGGCCCCAGGACGCAGCGAACCTTTATACTGTAAATCTGTATGCCGCCTGCCGGCGGCAGAGCTTTTAGAGAACAGCAGAAAATAACGAGAAACACAACAAGGAGGACAGAAGATGACAAAGAAAACCGACGGGAAGGAGCTTCAAAAGCAGCTTGCCTGGGAGTTCCCCAATATAGGAAAGGAAGCCCCGGAGCAGAGAGAGAAGGCGGAGAAATACTGCCGGGATTATAAGGGATTTCTCAACAGGGGAAAGACCGAGAGAGAGTGCGTGAAGGAAGCGGTGCGGATGCTTAAGAAGGAGGGCTACAAGCCCTTTGACCGAAAGGTCTCCTATGAGCCCGGCGATAAAGTGTATTATGTCAATCGGGAGAAGGCCCTTATCGCCACAACCTTCGGAAAGCGGCCTTTGGCGGAGGGACTGCGGATCAACGGAGCCCACATTGATTCCCCCAGGCTGGATTTAAAGCCCAGCCCCCTGTATGAGAAGGACGAGATCGCTTATTTTAAAACTCATTATTACGGGGGCCTGCGCAAATACCAGTGGGGCACCATCCCCTTGGCGATTCACGGCGTGGTGATAAAAAAGAATGGGGAAGCTCTCACCCTTTCGCTGGGAGAGGAGGAGGACGATCCGGTTCTCTGCATCACGGACCTTCTGCCCCATCTGTCCGCCAAGCAGAATGAGAGGCCCTTAAAGGACGGGCTTAAGGGGGAGGAGCTGAACGCGGTGACGGGCTCCCTGCCCTATGAGGGGGAGGACATCAAGGAGCCGGTGAAGCTGGGAGTGCTCGCCCTCCTCCATGACCATTATGGGATCACGGAGAAGGACTTCCTGCGGGCGGAGATTGAGCTGGTTCCCGCAGGAAAGGCCAGGGACGTGGGCCTTGACAAAAGCCTTATAGGCGCCTACGGCCAGGATGACCGGGTCTGCGCCTACACAGCGCTGACCGCGGAGATTGACACAAAAAAGCCGGAGCACACCACGGTCACCATCCTCACCGACAAGGAGGAGATAGGGTCCGACGGAAATACGGGCTTCAACTCCGACTATGTGCTCCACTATATCGAAGATCTGGCGGAAATGGAGGGCGTGCCGGTGCGGGATGTGCTGCGGGCTTCTCTCTGCCTGTCCTCCGATGTGAATGCGGCCTATGATCCCACGTTTTCCGATGTGTATGAGAAGCGCAATTCCTGCTATATTAATAAGGGATGCGTGCTCTCCAAGTATACGGGGGCCAGGGGCAAATCCGGCTCCAACGACGCCAGCGCGGAGACCATGGCAAAGGTTATCGCCATTATGGAGGAGGACGGCGTGTACTGGCAGGCCGGGGAGCTGGGAGCCGTGGATGTAGGCGGCGGCGGGACCATTGCCAAATTTGCCGCCCATATGAATATCGATACCGTGGATCTGGGCGTTCCTATCCTGAGTATGCATTCCCCCTTTGAGCTGGCATCCAAGCTGGATATTTACAATACATACAGGGCATTTAAAGCATTTTATAAAAATTGATGGAAGGGCTTTTTTTTCCGGGCCGTGTATGATATAACTATGTACAGCGCACCTTTCCGGCGGCTCTTAAAGGCGCCGGCCGGTGCGGCCAGGCGGCAGCGGCCTGCGCGACGGGGCGATCTGCCCGCTCAGTGCCGGAGCTGCCGCTAAAAATGTAAGAGAAAAGGATATGCGATATGAGAAAGATAGGAAAGTTTTGTTTATGTGGACTGGCAGCCGCCTTCCTTCTGGCGGGCTGCTCTGCAGGCGCTGACGGGGATGAGTATCTGGGAACCGTTACCTTGGCGGAGTATAAGGGCGTCACGGTGAATGTCGTCCCTGCGGAGGTGACGGACGAGGAGGTTGAGAACCGGATTCAGAGTGTCTTAAGCCAGAATCAGGAGGAAGTCGAGGTGGATCGGGCAGCTGAGGATGGCGACGTGGTGAACATTGACTACACGGGCTATCAGGGCGGAGAGGAGTTTGTGGGAGGATCCGCTGAGGGGGAGGATCTCACCCTGGGATCCGGTTCCATGATTGACGGCTTTGAAGAGGGAATCGTGGGGCTCAAGAAGGGAGATACAAAGGAGCTTACCCTTACCTTCCCGGAGGATTACAGGGAGCAGGCCCTGGCCGGCCAGGAGGTCGTCTTTGATATAACGGTGAATTCCGTAAAGGAGAAGCGGGATCCGGAGCTTACGGATGCATTTGTCCAGAGCATCTCGGATTACCAGACGGTGGATGAGTACCGGGACGGAATCCGGCAGGAGATGCTGGAGCAGAAGCAGGAGAGCGTGTCCCTGCAGATCCAGCAGAGCGTGCTTGAGCAGGTGATCGACAATTCCACATTTGATCTCTCGCGCAATGCCATCTCACAGAGATATAATGCGGAGATTGACAATTATCAGGAGCAGGCCAAGCTGTACGGCATGCGTCTGTCCCAGATGGCTTCCTCCTACGGCATGGATGAGGGAAGCTTCAAGGAGTATGTCTACGCCTCTGTGGAGGAGAATGCCAAGAGCCAGCTGGTGCTCGACACAATCGCGGCCCAGGAGGGAATCGCGGTGACCGACGAGGCCCGCCAGGAGCTGGCTGACATGAACGGCCAGACCGTGGAAGAAGGAGTGGAGGCCTACGGCCAGGAGAGCTTTGACCAGATGGCCTTAAACCGCCAGGTGATGAAGTTCTTGGAGGAGAATGCGGTGAATGAGGCGGAAGCAGCCTCCGGCAGCGAGGCCGACGAGGCGGGCACAGCCACGGCCTCCCAGGCAAAGGAGACGACCGCCGCAGAGACAGAGGCAAAGGAGACAACCGCCGCAGAGGCAGAGGAGTAAAGACACAGCACAAAAGAGGAGGGCAGACGCATGCAGATTTTAAAAGACAGGATACGCCGGGACGGCAAGATCAAGGCAGGAAATGTCCTGAAGGTTGACAGTTTTCTGAATCATCAGATGGACATCAAGCTCTTCGGGGAGATTGGAAAGGAATTTAAGCGCCGGTTCGCGGACGCTGAGGTGAACAAGATCCTGACCATTGAGGCTTCCGGCATCGGAATCGCGTGCATTGTGGCCCAATACTTTGATGTGCCCGTGGTCTTTGCGAAAAAGACCCAGACAAAGAACATTGCCGGGGAAGTATATACCACCAAGGTGGAGTCCTTCACCCATGGGCGCGTGTACGATATCATCGTGTCAAAGGAATTTCTTGGCCCTGGGGACAAGGTTCTCATTATTGACGATTTTCTGGCCAACGGAAAGGCCCTGGAGGGGCTGGCGGCTCTGGTCAGGGACTCAGGGGCGGAGCTTGTGGGCGCTGGGATCGTTATAGAGAAAGGTTTCCAGGTAGGCGGCGATCTGATCCGCTCTGAGGGAATCCGCCTGGAATCCCTGGCGATTGTGGACAGCATGGACGAGGAGACGCAGACGATTGTATTCCGGGATGATGAATAAAAGGACGAAAGCATTATTTTTTGATATAGACGGCACGCTCCTGTCGGAGAAGACCCGGAGGGTGCCGGAAAGCGCGGTCAAAGCCCTCTCCCAGGCCAGAGAGAGGGGGTATCTGGTGTTTATCAACACGGGACGGGTGTTTGCTCATCTGACAGAGATCCGTTCCCAGGTGGAGGCGGACGGGTTCCTGTGCGGCTGCGGCACCTGCGTGGTGGCGGAGGGAAGAGTTCTCTACCACTATCATATCCCCCATGAGCGGGGGCTGGCCATCAAGAGAGACATCGACGCCTGCGGGCTGGACGGGGCCCTGGAGGGCATGGAGGGAGTTTACGTCCACAGGACGCCCTCACGCCTTCCCCAGGTGGAACAGCTGAAGGCGGATCTGCAAAAGAGCGGCTCAGTCTCCCCCTACAGCTGGGAGGACGACTGCTACGATTTTGACAAATTTTACATAGGATCCGATGAGAAAAGCCAGTGCAGGGAGCTGTTCGGCAGGCTGAAGGACATGGATGTGATTGACAGGGGAGGCGGGTTTTATGAGTGCGTTCCCCGGGGACATTCCAAGGCCACGGCGATTGACATGGTGCTGAAGCGGTGCGGCATTTCCCTGGATGACGCCTATGTATTTGGGGACAGCGGCAACGATCTGGCGATGTTCCGGTACGCCCGCAACTGTGTGCTTATGGGGGATCACAGCCCGGTGCTGGAGCCCTACGCCACTTTTGTGACAAAGACCGTGGAGGAGGACGGAATCGCCTACGCCATGAAGGAGCTGGGCATCATTTAGATGCGTCCTGCGGACAGAGAGAACAGAGCGATATGAAAAAAAGAACATGGATGGTAAGCGCCCTGATGTACGCCGTAATTTTGGCGGCGTGCTTCGGGGTGCTTCACGTTTTGGACGAATGGAGCCGGCCGGCTGTCCGGACATCCCGCGCCACAGAGACAGCTCAGGAAAAGGAGGACCCCGGCGGGACAGCGGAAACGGAGAGCGCCGGACAGGAAAACGGGGCGAAAAGCCTAAAGGGGGACGGGACAAAAGACGGAGGGAAGGACGAACATTCAGGAGAAGAAAACGAAGCGGAAGAAATGCTGCGGCGGGAGGACGGCTATAAGGGATGGGGAGCCAGGATAGAGGGGAGCTGGACGCCAAAGCCTGAGGAAGAACCCTATAAGCCGCCAAAGATAATTCTGGCCACGGACCTCCACTATCAGAGCGCGTCCTGCCAGGATGACGGGGAGGCGTTTCAGAAGTTTACGGCGGAGAGCGACGGCAAGGTGATCCGCTATCTTCCGGAGCTCCTGGAAGCCTTTCTGGATCAGGTAATTGCAGAGCATCCCTCCGCCCTGATCCTCAGCGGCGATATCTCCATGAACGGGGAGCAGATAAACCATGAGGAGCTGGCAGAGCGCCTTTCTCGGGTGAAGGACGCAGGGATCCCCGTCCTCGTGATTCCGGGAAACCATGACGTCAACAATACAAATGCAGCCGTTTATTTCGGGGAAGAGAAAAGCCCTGCTCCCTCTGTGACTGCGGAGGAATTTTATGAAATTTACAGGGAATACGGATATGACCAGGCGATGAGCCGGGATCCGGCATCCCTCAGCTATGTGTACGAGCTGGATGGGAGAAATTGGCTTCTGATGCTCGATTCCAGCCAGTATGATCCGGTGAACCTGGTAGAGGGGAGAATAAAGGAGGAGACCCTTCTGTGGGCTGGGGAGCAGCTTAAAGCCGCCAGGGAGCAGGGGATTTTTGTCCTTCCCATCGCCCACCACAACCTTCTGCCCCAGAGCCGCATGTACACCACCCAGTGCGTGATGGAGAACAGCGGCGAGGTTATCGATCTGCTCCAGGCCTATGAGCTCCCCCTGTTTCTCAGCGGCCACCTTCATGTGCAGAGGAGGCGCAGGCACAAGGAGGAGCCTTCGGTGCCGGACGAGGTTTACGGCATTGAAGAAATTGTCACGGATGCCCTCAGCATACCGCCCTGCCAGTACGGACTGCTCTCCTGGAAGGAGGACGGAAGCCTGGAGTACGTCACGCAGATGGTGGACGTATCGGCCTGGGCCCGGAGAACGGGAAGCCAGAACCCGGACCTGCTGGACTTTGAGAAGTGGTCCTGCGAATACCTGCGGGATCTGATAAAGGCCCAGATCCGCCGGCAGATCAAAAATCTGGGGGAGGCCGCGGAGTCTTCCATGGCGGCCATATACGCCAGCGTTTACATCGATTATTACGCGGGGCGGGAAATTGACAGAAGAGGAGTGGTCCGGACGGACGGTTATCAGTGGTGGTTGAGGAATCTGCCGGACAGCCCTCTTCTCAAGGAGCTGGACGCCATGATGGCGGACGCAAAGCGGGACAATAACTACGCCCTTCTGCCGGGCGTGTAAGCAAAAAATGGGATAGATCCGGCAGAAAGGCCATAGGCCCTTCTGCCCTTTAGGAGGCAGTTTTGTAGTAAGCCAGCATCAGATCCACCATGCGGCCGTAGCTCTTCACGCCGTCCTCCTGCTTGTGGGCCTTTAAGTAGCTGTCGTTAATCCGGGTTGACACCTCGGCGGCCTTCCCCTCAAACCGATCCCAGAACTGATTGTTGTAAGCCAGATCCTGGGATACCTCCGGGAGAAGCTCGGAGCGCAGCTGCAGATACCTGTCCGGATCCTCGGCGGCCAGGGCATTGCCGGCGTACACCCAGCCCATCAGATAGCCGCTGTAGCGAAATTCCGGGGAGGAGGAAGAAAGGCAGGCCAGATAACCGATAAAATTGGCCTCATCCTCCCGCATATAGCCCTTTAGGTGGGAGAGCTCGTGGCAGATGGTATGGGGGATGTTGTAAAGAGGCATTTCCCGGTTGTAATTCGCCTCAACGGTAAAGGGGGAGTAAACCCCGCACAGCTGCTGCACGGACAGGATGCGGGAGACTGCCAGGGGCTTGGGGTACGGATACCACCCGGCCAGCTGGGGGTAAATTTCCCCCAGATTTTCCATGGCTTCCTGGCCAAGCCGGCCCATTTCCTGAAGGTAGGAGAAGGAGGGGGCGGGGGTGCCTTCTGTCTGTCCCGGATAGGGAGCCAGGGAGGACGCATCTTCCAGGGATTTCGCCGCCTCATTTACCTCATCCACCAGAAATTTACAGAGGCGGTAGAGCTCCCGGGAGGTGGAGGAACCAGTGGTGAGGCCGGCCTCGTAGGAGAAGGGGGAGCGGTAATAATTTACCCCGCAGTTTATCATGTAAAGGAAAAACAGCGCGGACGCCAGGAAAAATCCCCGGGAGGCCAGGCGCAGGGGCTGGCGGAAATGAAGGGCAATATAACAGGCAGAGGCCAGAAGGAGACCGTAGAGCCCGAATTCCGACACGGAGATGGGGAGAAGGCCGCAAAGCCCGCCGATAACGGTTTTGAGCAGCGGATAAACATGCTGAGCGTAGAGCGTGGCAAAGCCAGGGATCTCCCGGGCACACGCCAGGAGGATCAGGGATGCGGCCAGGAGGAGGACTCCCGCCGTGAGAAATGTTAGACGAAACAAAGGTCTGCCGTGCATGGGGCGCCACCTGCCTTTCTCTTTGGAAGCTTTTTACAATCATACCATTATCCGTGCTGGTTGTCAAAAAAGGCGCGAGGTGCTAAAATCTATTAGGAACCATTCGGGTAACAGTTCGGACGGCGGGAAGAAAAATACAGGAGAGAAACTATGGGTTATCAGGACGATTATGTAATGCGGACAATCACGGATCTTGTGCGGGCGATTGCCAGACTGGCTCTGGGAAAGGATGATATTTCCTATGAGCTGCCGGCGGATGCGGCCGGGGATTCAACTCCCCAGGCTCTGTACCGGCGCCTTGCGGCCATGGCGGAGGCCGGGGACATCAACGGGGCGGAGAACACACTGTATGAGGAGCTTGATACGGAGGATAGGGGCTATCTGGAGATGGGCCTGGCCTTCTACATGTTTGTAAATCAGTTTTCGGATGAATATTTATTTGGAGCCAACTATTCCCGGGAGGAAATTGTGGAGGGGATCAATGGCCTGAGCGCCCAGTTCGGCATCTCGGGATTTGAAAATTTTGTTGATACTACGATTCTGTAGAGACCGGGAAAGAGGAAGCCATGGAGAAGAGAGAAGACTGCGTCCGGTATCTGGAGGCGTATTATAAGGATTTATTTTTTGGAAATGTGAACCGGCGCTACCGGGCCATGACGGCAACCGAGATGCGCGCCCGGGTGGAGAAGCTTACGGCAGGCAATTTGCAGCGCCTGTCCAAATCCAATGAGCTGAACGACATCCACGCCATGTTCGCCAAGGTCTGTTCCTGGCTGCTGCGCAAGGAAGGGAAGCTTCCGCCTGGCCCCTCCTTTGAGGAGTGGGAGAAAAATTGGAAAAAGATGGAGGAATTCTGCGGCGCGCTGGCAGAGAAGGATCTGGAATACGTGCCAGGACTTTCCCTGGAAGAACTTGACCGGGTGCTGAAAATGCAGGGAATCCGCCGCTATCTGTTGAATAATTCCCTGGCCAGGGCCTACGAGCTCTTTTATATTCCAAAGACCATCAAGCAGGGCATCCGGGAAGCCATCCAGTCCAAGCCGGAGCTGGAGTATCCGGGGGCCCGGGAGATGAAGCGCAAATTTATCCTCCACATCGGCCCCACCAACAGCGGGAAGACCCACGACGCCCTGGAGCGCTTGAAGGAGTGCTCCCACGGGGCCTACTTCGGGCCATTGAGGCTTTTGGCTCTGGAGGTTTACGACAAGCTGAACGGGGAGGGCGTGGCCTGCTCCATGATCACCGGGGAGGAAACCTTGGAGATCCCCGGCGCCTGCTGCCAGGCCTGTACGGTGGAGATGTTAAATGACCACGAGTATTTTGACATTGTGGTGGTGGACGAGTGCCAGATGGTGGCGGATCCATACCGGGGCCACAACTGGACCCGGGCGGTCCTTGGCCTTAGGGCGGAGGAGATCCACCTGTGCATGGCTCCGGAGGCCGAGGACATCATTGTGCAGATGATCCGGCGGTGCGGGGATCAGTACCAGATCCGGCGCCACAAGCGGAACACCCGCCTAACCATGGAGCATAAGCCCTATGCCCTGGGGAGGGATCTGCGAAAAGGCGACGCCCTGATTGTATTTTCCAAGAAATCCGTGCTGGCCCTGGCGGCCCACCTGGAGGGCCAGGGGATCCACTGCAGCGTGATCTACGGAAGCCTTCCACCGGCCACGAGAAGGGAGCAGGTCCGGCGCTTCTTAGAAAAGGAGACGGAGGTGGTGGTCAGCACGGACGCCATCGGCATGGGCTTAAACCTTCCCATCCGCCGGATTGTGTTTGTGGAGACGCGGAAATTTGACGGGGTCAACAAGCGGACCCTTCTGCCCGAGGAGATCAAGCAGATCGCGGGCCGGGCCGGCCGCTTCGGCCTCTACGACGAGGGATTTGTGGCGGCGGTGGACGATCTGGATGTGATTGAGGACGGCTTGAACCGCCTGCCCATTCCCATCATGAAGGCCTATGTGGGCTTCCCGGAGCAGCTTTTAAGCCTTCCGGCGGAGATTGACACCCTGGTAAAGATCTGGGCCGGCATGGAGACGCCCTACATCTATGAGAAGATGGAGGTGGACGAGCTTCTCTCCCT